>CAUZAY010000030.1:0-22281 GCA_963577695.1 Vicinamibacteria bacterium
GTCCGACAACGACAGCCGGCGGAACCGATGGTGACGGGCGAGAGAATACTCCGCCAACTGGGGTTGACGGTACCGGGGACACCGCTCCTGGATCCCGTGACATCCACGGTTCACAGTCGACACGTTGGTTGACGACCAGGTTTCCGAGCGAGGCGTCCGTCTGGCGGCGTTGCTGCGTCGGTCACAGCTCGCCTCCTGGCTGCTCGCTCCTTGCGCCTGCCCAGACGAACGCCTCGCGCCCTCGGAGTGGGGCGCTCGGGGTCCCCGCGGAGTGGTCGCGTGGGGTTCGGGGCCGCGCCCCGTCTGAAGAGGTCGCGCCCGGAAACCACCTACCAGCGTTCTTCAGCACCCTTCTAGACTAGCGACATCGTCTGAACCACAGTGCGAGCGCCGCCAAAGGACCAAGCAGCAGCAGTTCCCAGGCGACCGTCTTCATCAGGTCGATCCAGCAACCGATAAACCAGTATTCGCGGCAGACGGCCGGAAATAGCCCGTAGGGCGACACGTAGAACGCATCCGTGAACGGCCAGAGGGCCATGATGCCGAGGGGGACGACCGTATCGGCACCGAGCCAGTCAAGCAGCAGGTGGGTACCGTAGGACGCGGCCACGGCGCCCCAGACTCCCGGTCGACGACGGGCGATCATCGCGGCCACGATCCCCACCGCGAAGATGGCCCCGAGCGTGTGAGTCACGCCGCGGTGACTGCCAAAGAGAAAGTCGCCGTCGGGCAGCATGCCGCACAGCGCCCAGACCCACAACAGCGACCACGATCGCTTCCCCACCGACACCGGTGGCGCCGTCCGGCCAGCGACAAGCACGCCAACCGCGAGCCCGCCGAGGGCATGACCAATGGGAGTAGGCATCAGCGTAGGGAGATCGGTCGCGGTGGGCGGGTGCGGCCCGGCGTCGGCCGTCGCGTATCATTACCACACCGATGCCGGACTGGACAGCCCGCGCGCGCCGGGACAAGAACGAAAGTGAGTGATTATGTCGCAGACACCGCCGCCGGTCCGTTCCCGAAGTCGCGGCGCCGCCCGTGCGGCCACCCTCATCCTTCTCGCGTCGCTGACCGCCTCACATGCCGCCCACGCGCAGACACCACCCACCCTGGACATCTACTGGATCGACGTCGAGGGGGGCGCCGCCACGCTGGTGGTCACGCCCGATCGTGAATCGGTGCTGATGGACGCCGGCTGGCCTCGACCGGACTTTCGCGACACCGAGCGCATTGAGGCGGCCATGCGGGACGCCGGGATCACCGAGATCGACTACTTGTTGATATCTCACTTTCACCGCGACCACGTGGGTGGCGTGCCTCAACTGGCGGACCGCGTGCCTATCGGTCAGGTGATTGACCACGGCGACAGCGTCGAGCAAGCCGGCGAAGCCGGTCTGGCCCTGTGGCGGGACTATGAGACGGTCGCGGAGGGTCGTCGGCGGACGGTGGTCCCGGGAGACAAACTGCCGTTGAGCCGGATCGAGTTCTCCTTTGTCGCGGCGCACCGTCGCCTGGCCGACGCACCGGAGCGCCGGGCACCAAACAGGCGCTGCGCCGAAGCCACGGCGCCGTCGATCGACGAGAGCGAGAACGGTCACAGCCTGGGGTATCTGCTCTCACTGGGCGGGTTTCAATTCTTGAATCTGGGCGACCTGACTCCCGATCGCGAGTATGCCCTGGCATGCCCGGAGAATCGCCTTGGGATCGTGGATCTGTGGCAGGTCCCGCACCACGGGGGCTACGGCGCTATCCGGCCCGAGCTCGCCGGCGCGTTGGAACCCACCGTCGTGGTCGTCAACAACGGTCCGCGCAAGGGGGGCACACCGGACTCACTCGAGTCGGCGCAAGGCACGGCCGGCGTGGGCGACGTGTGGCAGTCGCATCGCGCGCTGGCCGACGGTGCCGCCCACAACACCGATGAGCGGATGACCGCGAACCTGACCGAGGAGGAGGACTGCGAGGGCCACTGGATCAAGGCGACGGTGCAGCCGGATGGGCGGAACTGGACGATGACCAACGGACGAACCGACTACAGCCGGAACTACCAGTCAAAATAACCCGCCCGTGGCCTCAGTCGTCGATCTCGATCTCGATGGCGCCGTCGACCACGCGAACCGGGTAGCCTCGCAGACGGCCGCCGGCTGGAGGGGTCAGCGGGGCGCCATCGGCAATCCGAAACTGAGCCCCGTGCCAGAGACAGGTGACCACACCATCCGCGCACGAGCCCTGCGTCAGCGGGCCGCCGGTGTGGGTGCAATAATCCTCGTAGGCGAGGATGGCGCCGTTCTCATTGAACAGCGCGACTTTTCGGTCGGCCAGCCGCACCGCCTTGGCCTTCCCAGGTCTGACGTCGCCGTCCTCGGCGACCTTGATAAAACGCCCCATCAGGCTGACTCCCCGACCGCTATAGCCGCTCCAGCGGCGCGTAGTCCAGCCCGTGTGCCTCGGCGACCGTGGGATGAGTCACACACCCATCGACCACATGCACCCCGGCGGCCAACGCCGGATCTCGCGCCGCATCGCGCCACCCTCGATTCGCGATCTCGAGGGCGTAGGCCATCCTCGCATTGGTGAGTGCGTAGGTCGAGGTATGCGGCACGGCGCCCGGCATATTCGAGACGCAATAGTGCACGACGCCTTCCTCGACATACCGCGGATCGTGGTGAGTCGTCGGCCGGCTCGTCTCGGCGCACCCGCCCTGGTCAACCGCCACATCGACCAGCGCCGATCCATCTTTCATTTGACGCAGATGGCGCCGCGTCACCAGGCGGGGCGTCTTCGCCCCCGGAATCAGCACTGCGCAGATCACCAGATCGGCCTCACTGACGGCCTCCTCGATGTTCGCGGCATTGGACATCAGGGTGGTGACAGGCCCCTGCACCACATCGCGCACATATGCCAGTCGCAACGGGTTAATGTCGACGATCGTCACGTCGGCCCCGAAGCCGACCCCGACCACGCAGGCGTTCAACCCTACGATGCCCGCCCCAATGATGGTGACCCGCCCCCTCCGCACGCCCGAGACTCCCGGCAAAAGAATGCCCTTGCCACCGGCGATCATCTCAAGCGACGTGGCGCCGGCCTGAATGGAGAGGCGCCCGGCAACCTCTGACATCGGCACCACCAGCGGCAGCGTCCCGTCGGCCAGTTGCACGGTCTCGTACGCGATCGCGACGATGCGGCGTGCCAGTAACTCTTCGGCGAGTGCACGCGAGGCGGCCAGATGGAGATAGGTGAACAGCACCTGGGCCGGCCTCATCCGCTCGAATTCAGCTGCCACCGGCTCTTTCACCTTCAAAACCAGGCCCGCCTACTCCCAGACCTCAACCGCATTCGAGGCGATGGTCGCCCCCGCCGCTCATAGGCGGCGTCTGGAATGGCGCTGCCCAGTCCCGCCCCAGCCTGGACCACGACCTCGTGTCCGGCGGTGCGGAAGGCGTTGACCCCAGAGGGCGTGAGCGCCACCCGGTTCTCGTCCGGTTTGACTTCCGTCGGTACCCCAACCCGCATCGCTGCCGTCTGGCGGTCGCCCCGGCTGCCGCCGTCTCCTCACCCTATATTGTGACGTGCGGACCTCTGCGACGCCAACGCCGGCCGGGCTGGGCTACAATGGCGCGGCCGACACAACTGATTTTTCAGGCCACACCAGACGATGCGAACGACGCAACGAACGGCCGACGGGGTCGCGATCATCTCGCTCGACGGGCGGATGACGAGAAACGACGGCTTCGGAGAGGTGAAAACCGCCGTGGCCGACCTGCTTGATGAGGGACACACGCAGTTACTGATCGACATGGCCGGCGTCGCCTACATGGACAGTACGGGCGTGGGCGAACTCGTCAGTGCGTTTATCACCACTCGCAACCATGACGGCAAGCTAAAGCTGCTCAACCCCAGCCACCGGCTACGCGAATTGTTCGAGGTGGCGAAGCTGGTGACGGTGTTCGATATGTTCGACGACGAAGCCGAGGCGCTCCGGAGCTTCTAGAGGGAGAATCCCCCGCATGGGCACAACCACGCTGGCCATCCTGTCCCTGTTACCGATCGCGACCGTCGCGGTCTTCCTGGTGGGCCTCCGGTGGCCGGCGAGCCGGGCCATGCCGCTCACCTACGGGGTCGCCGCGGTGCTGGCCCTGTTTGTCTGGCAGGTCCCCGGCGCGCAGGTCGGTGCCGCCACGGTCAACGGCCTCATCGTCGCCTTCACGCTGCTGTACATCATCTTCGGCGCCATCCTGCTGCTGAATACGTTGCAAGAGAGTGGCGCCCTGCGCACGATCAGGCGAGGCTTCACCGACATCAGCGCCGACCGGCGCATTCAGGTCATCATCGTTGCCTGGCTGTTCGGCTCGTTCATCGAAGGCTCGGCCGGATTCGGCACGCCGGCTGCCGTGGCCGTGCCGCTGCTGGTCGGACTCGGCTTCCCAGGCATGGCTGCGGTCACCGCGGGCATGATCATTCAGAGCACACCGGTCTCGTTCGGCGCCGCCGGCACCCCGATTCTGGTCGGGGTCAACAATGGCCTCGCCGGCGCGCCAGCCGTCGAGGCGTACGCGATAGCCGCCGGCTATCCGGTCTGGCTCGACTTCCTCGCGTTCATCGCCCAGAAGGTGGCCTTACTCCACACGATCACCGGCACCCTGATTCCGCTGATTCTGGTCTCGGCCATGACCCGTTTTTTTGGCCCGTCCCGCTCCTGGGTCGATGGGCTGCGCGTGTGGAAGTTCGCGCTATTCGCGGCGTTCTCGATGACGTTGCCGTATCTGGCCGCTGCCTATCTGCTGGGGCCGGAGTTCCCGGCGTTGCTGGGTGGCCTGACCGGACTGGCCATCGTGGTGACCGCCGCCAAGGCCGGGTTCCTCGTCCCGGCGCCCGAAGACGCCTGGCAGTTCGAGGACAAATCCAAGTGGCCCGCCGAATGGACCGGGTCCGTCACGGTGAAGGACGTCGGCTCGGCCCATGGCGAAATTGGAATGATCCGGGCCTGGGTTCCCTATGTGCTGGTCGCGACCTTACTGGTCTTGACGCGGTTGAAGGAAATACCACTGCTGGGCATCCCACTGCCGTTCGGCGAGTGGCTAAATGACGACCTGGTGACGTTCAGCTGGGATAACATCCTTGAGACTGACATCTCCGCCAGCGTGCCACTGTTGTACTCACCGGGCTCGATCTTCATCGTCGTCTCGCTCGCCACCTTCTTTCTGCACCGCATCAATCCGGTGTCCTACGCGAAGTCGTGGTCGACATCGCTCAAGGTGAGCGCGGCGGCGTCGATCGCGCTCGTGTTCACGGTCCCGATGGTGCAGGTCTTCCTCAATTCGTACGGCGGTCTGGCCGGCTACGAGCGGATGCCGGTGGTCCTGGCCGACGGCGTGGCCGCACTCGCCGGCGGCGCCTACCCGATCTTCGCCCCGTTCATCGGCGGCATCGGAGCCGCGGTCGCCGGCAGCAACACGGTCAGCAACATGATGTTCTCGCTGTTTCAGTTCGAGATGGGACCCCGCATCGGGGTTGACTCAAGCTGGATGGTAGCGCTTCAGGCCATCGGAGGCGCCGCCGGCAACATGATCTGCGTGCACAACGTCGTGGCGGCATCCGCGGTGGTCGGGCTGCTCGGGCGCGAAGGCGCGGTCATCAGAATGACCCTCATCCCCTTCGTGTACTACGCACTGTTGCCCGGCTCCATCGGCTACCTCATTCTGTCCTACCCCACCAGCGGCTTCGCCAACATGGGCACCGTGCTGGTCGGCGCCATCGTGGGGCTGGCGGTCTACATCATCGCGCGCCACGGCCGAGCGCCGGCCGTGTGAAGGTCTTCAGCCTGAGCACGCTCGATAGCGAGCCGTCCGACTCCAAGACGTTTGTCGGTCACGCGCGGCTCACGCGAATGCACGACGCGGCCGACCGACCGCACACGAACGTCTATCGCGTCGCTTTCGAGCCGGGCGCGCGCACGCACTGGCGCACCCATACCGGCCCGCAGCTACTGCAGGTCATCGAGGGCACCTGTCGCTATCAGAAGGATGGGGGTGCGGTCCGAGAAGCGGATGTCGGCGACCTGATCGCCATTGAACCAGGTGAACGCCACTGGCACGGCGCCGGCCCCGACGGGCCGATGACCCACGTCGCCATCAACATCGACGCGAAGGCGAGTTGGTTCGAGGCGGTCACCGATCTCGAGTACACCAGACCGTAGAGTCCAGACCCACCCGTAAGGCGGACACCGCCAGGAGGCGGTGACCGACGACCAGCGCCTTCTCAGCCGCGACGAACAAGCGGTTTCCTGGCGAGGCGTTCGTGTGGCAAGGCGCGAGGAGGGCGCATGCAGGTGGCATGTGACCGACGAAGCAACGTCGCCACACGAACGCCTCGCCAGGAAACCGGGCTACCAGCCGCAAGACCGATTTGCGTTCTGTTCATCCAACCAGAGCTGCAACGGCGCGAAGTAGTCCAGGATCGCCGTCGCGTCCATCTCGCGCTGCCCGGTGATTACTTCGAGCGCGTCAGGCCACGGTTGACTCGCCCCCATCTCGAGCATCGTGTTCAGCCGGGTCCCCGCCTCATCGCTGCCGAAGATGGAACACCGATGGAGGGGCCCCTCGAACCCGGATGCGTCGCACAACGCGCGGTGGAACTGAAACTGCAGAATGTGCGCGAGAAAATACCGTGTATACGACGTATTGGCCGGGATGTGGTACTTAGCACCGGGGTCGAAGTCGGCTTCACTGCGCGGCACGGGTGCACTCACCCCTTGATACTCGTTGCGCAGTTTCCACCAGCCTTCGTTGTACGCTTCCGGAGCGATCTCGCCCGAGAAGACCTTCCACCGCCACTGATCAACCATCAGTCCGAACGGGAGGAAGGCGACCTTGTCCAGCGCCAGTCGCAGCAAGAGTCCCAGGTCGCGGTCCGGAGGAGGCACCCGGGTCAGCAGCCCCACCTCCGCCAGATACTCCGGCGTGATCGAGAGTGCGATGGTGTCGCCGATCCCCTCGTGAAACCCGTCATTGGCGCTCGTGCGATGCAAGGGCGACTGGTCTTGGTACGCTCGCTGATAGTAGTTGTGCCCCAACTCGTGATGAATCGTGACGAAGTCCTCGTCGTTGACCCCGATACACATCTTGATGCGCACGTCCGACTCGTAGTCGAGGTCCCACGCGCTGGCGTGACAGACCACATCACGTTCGGCCGGCTGCAGGAACAGCGACCGATCCCAGAACGTGGACGGTAGCGGCTCAAATCCCAGCGAACTGAAAAACCGCTCGCCGTAGCGCACCATCTCCAGTTCGTCGACCCGCTTGGACTCGAGCAACTCGGTCAGGTCGTAGCCAGGGTCCGACCGCGCGGGCCCGACGAGATCGTAGACGTTGGCCCACGTCTGACTCCACATGTTGCCGAGCAGGTGGGCCGGTATCGGCCCATCCGGCGGCACCACGGCGGATCCGTACTCTTCCGCCAGTTTGGCCCGTACATGACAGTGGAGCGATTCGTAGAGTGGCCGCACCTGGGTCCAGAGCCGCTCCAGCTCGAGCGTGAACTCGTCTGGCGGCATGTCGTAGCCCGCTCGCCACAACTCACCGAGATCGGTGAATCCGAGATCGCGTGCGCCAGCGTTGGCCAGCTCCACGAACCGCGAGTAATGATCCCGCATCGGCGGCGCCACCGCGCGCCAGCCGGTCCAGAGGTCGAGCAGCGCGTCCGTGTCCCGGTTCTGGGCGAACAGCCGCTCCATCTCCGGCAACGAGAGGCAGTCCTCGCCATCGCCGCCCGGGCAATACACACCCCGGCCGTAGGTGCTCTCCATGCCGGTCGTGATCTGGGAGAGCTCGGCCTGCAGGGCCGGATCCGCCGGCGCCGCCACCCCCATCGACGTCTTCAGCAGCAACATCTTGCGTCTGAGGTCTGGTGGCAATTCGATCGCGTCAAAGCGCGCCGCCGCGGCCGCCAACTCCATCGTGGCCCCGATGACCGCGGTCTGCGCATCGGCCGCGAGCGCGGTGGTGTCGTCCGTAATGTAGGTATTTTGCACCCAGGCGGCACGGCCGGCGTCCACCCAGAGATCGAGGAGCCGGGTTTCCGCTTCCTCCAGAAACACGCGCGCGTCGTCCGATGTGGGCGCCGGCTCGGCACATCCAGAGACGCCGCACGTGACGAGTGCGAGCAGTACCGCGGCGCAGGTCAGCGGACCGCCGCGCCCGTCGCCAGCGCCGAGCACGTCACCACGGGCGCCGTGCCGTGACGCGCGATTCACCCTGCGGACTTGTTGCATGAGTGTCCTCCGATTGACGCGGGGTAACGGATGCTTAGGACACCGAGGCCGGCACGGCGGCGTCGGCCTGCCATCGATCAATGAGACCCTCGCGCACCACGATGGTCTCGGCGCGGTCGGCCCCAGTTGACACGACAGCGATCGGCACGCCGGTCACGGCCTCGATGCGTTCGAGATACGACCGCGCTTCCGGCGGCAGGTCCTCATAACGCCGCACACCGGCGGTGGGACTCGACCAGCCGGGCAACGTCTCGTAGACCGGCTCGCACGCCGCGAGCACCGCACCGTTCGAAGGGAACTCGGTCAAGACCTCGCCCCGGTATCGGTACCCGGTGCACAACGGAATCTCATCGAGGAAATCCAGCACGTCGAGCTTCGTGACGGCAATGGCGTCGAGGCCGTTCACGCGCACCGCGTAACGCACGACCACCGCGTCGTACCACCCGCATCGACGCGGGCGTCCCGTTGACGCACCGTACTCGCGGCCGGTCTCCCGCAACTGGTTCCCTGCGTCGCCGTGAAGCTCGGTTGGGAGTGGCCCCTCCCCGACGCGGGTCGTATAGGCTTTGGCGATGCCCAGCGCCCCGCCGATCGCCTTGGGGCCCACACCCAGCCCGGTACAGATACCACCGACCGTTCCGTTCGACGAGGTGACGAACGGATACGTGCCGTGGTCGATGTCGAGCATGGTGCCCTGAGCCCCCTCGAAGAGCACGCACGCGCCCTCGTCCATGGCACGAGCCAAGAAGAGCGAGACATCGCCGACCCAGCGCTCGAGACGCTCCCACACCGACCGCGCCTCGGCATGCACGGCGCGCCAATCGACCTCGGTCCCGCCGACCGCGCGGTTGCGGGCCGACACGTTTTCACGAATCGCCGCCGCCAGCGGACCATCGTCCGCACCGTCCCCCAGGTCAGCGATCCGAATTCCCCGACGGGCGACCTTGTCCTCATAGCTCGGCCCGATCCCGCGAGAGGTCGTGCCGATTTTTCGGTCGCCCCGCCGCGCCTCCGCCAGCACCTCGAGTTCTCGGTGATACGGCAGGATGACATGCGCCTTGTCACTGATCAGCAGCCGGTCGTCGACTTCGATCCCCTGCCGGGACAACGTCTCGATCTCGATGAACAATGCATCCGGGTCAACCACCACGCCGTTGCCGATGACACAACGCACGCCGGCGTGCAGAATGCCTGACGGTAGCAAGTGCAGGATGAACTGCGCATCGCCCACGTTGACCGTATGCCCTGCGTTGTGCCCCCCTTGATAGCGGGCCACGACTGACACGTGTCGCGTCAGGAGATCGACGATCTTGCCCTTCCCTTCGTCGCCCCACTGCGCGCCGATGACCGCGATATTCACTCGCATCCCCGATTCGTCACGGGCGCGACCGCACCGGTCGCACCAAAACGATCGATGGTAACAGAAGGCCGTGCGGTGCGCACGACGCGAATCAGGTCTGGTGTCGCGCGGGTGGGCCAAATGCGGGTCGCTACGGAAGTCAAGTACCGTTTTTAGATCGCGCACCGATCTGGATTTGACAATCTGTGCACTCTTCTTTACCGTCTATCGTTCCGAGGGCTCATCAGGAATTTCACCATCACGCTGCCGCGTCAGTGCCACCCCGAAGAGATCGCGTGCCGGCCGAACGACCTGTCATCGAACGGAGAATTCTGACCGCGCTCGAGGCGGTTCCGCCGCGAATTCCCGTGGTGGTGGGCGGCTGCGGGATCGGCCGAACGTCGCTCCTGAATCGTCTCGGCGCTCGCCTCGGTCCAGACACCGAACGCATTGATGTCGAGCGCGCCGCGACGACACCCGAGGGCTTTCTCGCCGCGGTCACGCGGGCCACGCGTTGCCAGGCGCCGGCGGCGGATCCGGGCACCGACGACCCCCGGGCCGCACGCGCGGCGTTTGACCGCTTGTGCGCGTTCCTGGCGCTAGCCCGGACCCCGAACGGCGGCAGCGTCACGTTCCTGCTGGACGAAGTATTGGAGATCCGCACGTTCCAGAGCTTTCCTGGGCTACGTGGCGCGCTACGCGAGTTCTGGATCGCCCTGTGCGACAGCCCGAACCACTTCGTGCTGACGACCCGTTTCGTCTCGCGAGCGCGCCGACTCTTTCGCGATGCCCCGGACCGTTTCGAGTTCGTGCACCTGCCGCCGCTGAGCCCGACCGAGGTCGGCGCGTCCCTCGCCCACCTCGGTCTGGGTGCCACGGATGGAGAGCGGCTCGAACTCGGCCGTATCATTCACGCCCTAACCGACGGCCGCCCACGCTACGTGCGACTGCTCGCCGAGGCCACGGCGGCGGTCGGCGCTGGCGACCCGGTGAGCGCGCTCGCAGCCCAGATGGCGCCCGACGCGTCGCTCTCGATGGCGTGCCGATTCTGCTACGAGCTGCGGCTGCACCGGGCCCGCGGCTACGGCGCCCTGAAAGCGATCCTGCAGGTGCTGTCTCTCGAAGAACCCCTGACCTTGACCGAGGTGGCCCACCGCCTGGGTCGAACGCCCGGATCCACCAAGGACTATCTTTCCTGGCTCGAGGATGTCGACCTGCTGAGTGTCCGGCACAAACGGTACAGCTTCGCCGACCCGATGCTCAGGCTATGGGTGCACCTGCATGGGCAGGCCACGCCGCCGAACGAGGATGACCTCGCCCGGGAAGCGCAGGAGTACGCGGTCGCCCGCTTCCCCTACATGGAGTCGGGTCCGGCAGCGCCGGCGGTGGCCGCGGGCAGGAAGAGCCATCGCGACCACTCCTGGAGCATGATCGAAATCGACTGACTCGTCGGTCGCCGCGCGCGCGACGAACCAACAGGGTGTGGGGGCTACTGTCCGTCAAGCGCCTGCAGGGCGTGCTCGGCCGCCCGTTGTTCAGATTCCTTCTTGCTCCGCCCTTCCCCACGCGCCAGGGCGCGGTCTTCGGCGTAGACGTCCGTTTCAAACACTTTCCGGTGAGCCGGACCCGTCTCGCCGATCAGACGGTAGTCGGGCAGCCCCATGTCGTGCGATTGCAGAAACTCCTGCAGGGCAGACTTGTGATCCTCTGTCAACCCGGGCGTGAGACCGCCAGTGCGGACCGCATCGAGCTGCGGCCGGAAACACCGTTCGAGAAACCCTTCCGCGGCGGTCATACCACCGTCCAAGTAGATAGCGGCGATGATCGCCTCGAAGGTGTCGGCGATCAGCGAGCGCTTTCGGCGTCCCCCGGTCTTTTCCTCGCCACGTCCAAGCAGGAGGTGCTGGCCGAGTCCCAGCTCTGCACCCATCCGAGCCAGCGACACGGTCGACACGATCGTGGCCTTCGCCTTCGACTTCTGACCTTCGTTCCAGTCGGGGCATTCCCGAAACAGCCGATCCGCGATCACCAAACCAAGCACGGCATCACCGAGAAACTCGAGAGACTCGTTGTCTCGCACCCCCCCGCTCACGTCCTCGTGAGCTTTCGATCGATGCGTCAGCGCGTGCTCGAGTAAGCCGGGGTCCGTGAAGCGATAGCCGAGCATCTCTTCGACGACGCGAAACTCGTCGCGAATGCGAGTGAGTCGCTCGGAGACCTCCTGACGGAACTCGCTGATGAGCCGGCTCGCTGACGCGGCTTCCTCCTGATGCACGGACAGCTGCACTTCTCCCAGTCCGCTGAGTGTCACCGGGAAGACAGCCTGTGGCGCGGCGGAGGACACCATGGCGTGAATGCCGTGGGTCTCGAGCAATGCCCGGACGACATCGGCCTCGATCCTGGACGGTGTCTCGAAGACGATGGCGAACTCAGGATCGCTCATGGCTGTGTGGCGTCCGTGTCCAGCCCTGATGGCGGATCGTCGATCTGCACCAACACGACGGTCATGTCGTCGTGCTGCTCCGCGTCACCGACGAACGCTTCGACATCGCCGAGAATTCGGTCCCGCAGTGCGTCCGACGGAAGATGGCCATGCTCCTCGAGAAGCCGGCTGAAGCGTTCTTCGCCGAACAGGTCGAACTCCTCGTTCATGGCCTCGGTGATGCCGTCGGTAAACAACACGAACAGGTCCCCGGGCGCGATGGGCAGGGTGCGCTCCTCGAGCAAGTCCGCGAACCGCTCCTCGATGCCGTCCAACTGCAGCCCCACCACGAGCCCGTCCGGAATCAAGATCTGAGTCTGTGGCGGATGCCCGTTTGCGGGCAGGTAGATCAGCGGTGTGTGCCCGGCCCGCACGTAGGTCATCGTGCGCGCCTCGAGATCCACCACCGCATAGATCATCGTGATGAAGGTCCGGTTGTCCAAGCTGGTCGCAAGAATCCGGTTGACCTCAATCAGCAATCGCTTGGGACTCTGATAGATCTGAGTGAGCGAGAGAATGAGCCCCTTGAGCTCCGCCATGTAGAACGCGGCCGAGGTCCCCTTTCCGGACACGTCCGCGACGAGGACGCCCAGGCGGCCATCGCCGAGGCGAACGAACTCGTAGTAGTCACCGCCGACTTCTCGGGCCGGTCGACATACCGCACTAACCTCCAGGCCGGGCATCGACGCTGGCGCATCCGGCAACAGCGACATCTGGATGTCGCGCGCGATCCGAAGCTCTTCCTCCAGCCGACGCTTTTCTTGCGCCTGCTCGAGCAGACCACCGATACTCCCGGTCATCGCATTGAACGACGCCGCGAGTTCACCCAGTTGGTCCTGCGTGTCGACCTGGATCCGATGGGAGAGATCACCGCGTTGGACCCGTTCCGTGCCGGTGAAGAGTTCGTGCACTGCGCCGGTGATCGACTTGGCCAGCGCGAACCCCATCACCAACGCGACCGCCTCGATGGTGAGAAACATCACGGCGATCAGCACGAGGGTCACGACCAGCACCCCGGCCAGATTGAACTCACCGCTCCGCACCAACAACCCGTAAAGCACCGAGGGTCGCACCTGGAACGACAACGCCCCCCGTCGGTGCTCACCGGTCGGCCAGTCCAGCAGGTCCAGAAACGAGACCCAGGGCAATCCACCGGCGGTCTCCATCGGGCCCGCCGGCGGACTCAACGGCACGCGCACCTCGTCGGCCACGAGGGTGCTTCCAACCACCCCTTCGCTGCCACTCGTCGACCCGCCGATATCGATCAGCACCGTACCGCTGTCTTCCTGTAGGCGCGCCACCACCCCGTCGGACAACGGCAGATCCACCACGACGACGTAGACGCGCTCTTGCCATCGAACGCGCTGCGCCCCTCGGGCAACGATGCTCCGCCGACCCGCCACCTCCGTCATCAGCAGTCCGCCGCCGCTCCGCGCCAACCACGCGGGTGAGGGCGGCGGACCCGGCGCGTGGTCCCACTCGCCGGCGATCGCGTCGGTGGGGTCGCCCGGACGCCCCACCAGGGCGATCGACGCCCCCGGATAGCGCCCCTCCGTTACCTGGAGCCGCCGCACGAGTACGGCCGACAGGTCACGCGAGCCGGTCGTGCTTTCGAGATCCACGGCGGTCATCGCGGCGAGCGTCGTCGCATCCTCGACGACGTCGTCGAGACCTCGCTGGACCAGTGATGAACTGACGGTGAGGAGCAGCAACGTGCCCGACAACAGGAAGAACGACCCGGCCAGCAGGATCGGCACGAACCCGATCAAGAGATAGGACAAGACCAGCTTCCGCCGGACCCGCCACAGCAGCCGACGCTGCAGTCTCGCCAGCAGACGAAAGAGGAGATAGCCAAGACCGACGGCGATCACGATGGTGCCGACGGAGTCGATCACCCGAAGCCATCCCGGCGCGTCGGTACCAAGGGGCGCCACCACGAGCTTCAGCCCCAGGGTGGCGAGCAAGGCACGGCCGACTCTGGACGCGACGACGGCCCGCACGCGGCTCAATCGATCCGGTGGTGCATCGGGGTTACCGGACCGCTCCGGCGCGACAGACACACCCGTGGCCGATGGCGCGGGATGGGATGCCGTCATGCGCTCGCCTGCATTCGAAACCGCACCTGGGTTCATCCTCGCGGGGTCGGGTCAGGACCAGCGGACTCGTGGATGCCGGCCGACGAAGCGATGACCTGGACCCCATCGCGGACCCACGCCAGGTAGCGATCGTCGCCGCCGGTCACCGGCAGTTGAAGGAACTCCGGTGTCTCGTATGGATGCAGGTCCCGGACCCGCGCCCGCAGCGCCTCGACGCGGGCCGCGGTCGTCTTGACGATGAGCTGTCGTTCCCGTGCCCGAGCCACGGCCCCATCCCATCGGTAGACCGATTCCACCGCGGGCAGCACGTTCACGCATGCGGCCAACCGCTCGTCAACGAGACAGGTCGCGAACGCCACGACGTCGCCATCCTCCGGGAACGTGATCAAGACCAGGACCACCTCGCGCTCCGTCACCCTCACCCCCCCAAGCCAGGCGACGCACGCGGCGACTCCTGGAAGCGACCAACCTATTTCAGCCCGGCTCCTAATCTCGGCCGCCACTGTGGCCGAAACTAGTCCTGCATGCCACGCACGCCCAGACCACGGCCCCCGGGACGTCGGCGACCGCCGACACCGGCCTCGTCAGCCACTCGACCGCGCCCCACGCAGGGGACGCTCCCGCTCCGCCCCGCGCGCCAGAACCAGGCACGGAAGGTGCCGCCCTCCGATGCGCCGCCACCGGCCGTGCGCCGCATCATGTTCGTGGCCATCGGCCTGACGCTCGCGATCATCGTAGCGAACGGCGTGGCCGGTGATCGAGGACTCATTCAAACCGTCAGAATGCGCCACGAACGGCAACAGCTGGGCGACGCCATCGCCCGGCTCCAGGAAGAGAACCGCCGACTCGCCCTCCAGGCCGCACGCTTGCGCGACGACCCGGACGCAATCGAAGAAATCGCCCGCGGCGAACTTGGGCTGATCCGCCCGGGAGAGCGCCTGTTCATTCTCACCGATCGACCCGTACCCGGCCTCTGACCTTGCCTGCGACCCGCTATTCCACAGAAAAGCCGGGCAAGTTTGACCGCGCACGGACGGCATGGTACCATGCTCAAGGCTAGCGTTTTCAACCAGTTGACGCGGGGTGGAGCAGTCTGGTAGCTCGTTGGGCTCATAACCCAAAGGCCGGGGGTTCAAATCCCCCCCCCGCAACCAATTTCCCGTCTGCGCGATGAACAAGGGGTGACCGACCGGTCATCCCTTTTCTCGTTGGACCTCGTGGCGGGGAGCCACGCGCCATCCCACCAGCAGTCCGCAGGAGTCCACATGCACGTGCGATCGCAGCAATACGGCGCCAGCTTCCTGGTCGACGACGTCCGCCCAGAGGACGTGGTCTGTCCCGAGGACATGAGCGATGACGAACGCCTGCTCATGCGCTCGATCAAGGAATTTGCCGAGCAGGAGGTCGCTCCACTCTACGACGAGATCGACCAACGAAACATCGACGTCATCCGCCCGCTGTTCAAGAAAGCGGCCGACTTGGGTCTGTTCATGGCGGAAGTGCCGGAGGCGCTTGGTGGCCTCGGGCTCAGCGTGCTCGCCATCGCCGGCATGAGCGAATGTCGTTCCTACCTGGGCGGACTGTCCTCCACCGTGTTCGCACATCAGGGAATCGGCACGCTGCCGTTGATCAATTTCGGCACGCCGGACCAGATTGACCGCTACTTGACCCGCTGCATGAACGGTGACCTGATGGCCGCGTTCGCGCTCACCGAACCTGGTTCCGGCTCGGACGCGATGAACATCACGACCACGGCCGTTCTGAATGCTGACGGGACGCACTACATCGTGAATGGCGCGAAGCAGTGGATCACCAACGCCGGCTGGGCCGACCTCTTCATTCTGTTCGCGAAGGTCGACGGCACGGCATTTTCGGCGTTCCTCCTGGAACGACAGACCCCGGGTCTGAGCGTCGGAGACCATGAGAAGCTGCTGGGACTGCAGGGCTCGTCGGTCTGTGCGCTGCAACTCGACGACGTGGCGATTCCGGTCGACAACCTGCTCGGAGAGGTCGGCAAGGGCCACAAGGTGGCGATGTGTACCCTCAATCTCGGCCGGATGAAAATGGCGGCCAATTGCGCCGGTACGTCCAAAAAAATTCTTGCCGCCGCGACCCAATACGCCAACGAGCGACGACAGTTCGGGCGTCCCATCGCGGAATTCGGGCTCATTCAGCGGAAGCTCGCCGACATGGCGGCCCGGGCCTACGGGGCAGAATCGGTCGCCTACCGGACGGCCGGGCTCGTGTACACCGCGGCTGAAGCCGAAGGCGCCGAGGGGGGCGGGTCGCTCGACCGCAAGCTCGAGACGCTGGCGGAATTCTCGACCGAATGCGCGATGGCCAAAGTGATCGGGTCTGAGACCTACCACGGGCTCGCCGACGACGCCCTCCAGGTGTACGGCGGGAACGGGTACAGCGAGGAGTATCCGGCGGCGCGGTGGTATCGCGACTCACGCATCACACGGATCTACGAAGGCACCAGCGAAATCTGCCGGTTGAGCATCGCCAAGACGATACTCAAGCGCGCCGACCGCGGGCGCCTCGCCCTGCGTGAGGCGATCACCAGCCTTGCTGCGCCGTCCGCCGAGCCGACCGGTTCAGACCTGGCCTCCTTGCACACCCGCGTCGGTCGCCTCAAACATCTGTTTCTCTTCGTGCTCGGCGCCGTGTGGGAACACGTAGACGCAGACCAGCTTCTTGCTCCGGAGCACCAACAGTACCTCGGCAGTCTCGCCGACATTGCCATCGAGACCTACCTGGCTGAGAGCACGGTCCTTCGCGTCTCGAAATTGACCGCGGCCCAACCCACGGCGGACTTGCGACTCGAATCGGCGCTGGCGACCCTGGTGTTCTACAAGGCCGCCGATCGTGTCCGGCAGGAATCGACCGAGGTGCTGGCATCGCTGCTGGACCCCGAACCGCGTGCTGAGGCGCTGGCCCGGATGACCGCCTGGCTGCCGACTCCCGTCGGGCTGCTTGACACCCGAACACTGATCGCCCGCGAGCTTATCGCTCGCGGCTCTATCTCCTCCTGAGGACACGACCAACCGCCTCCCCGCACCAAGACCTTAATCGCCGACGACAGGCGCAGTATCTAGTGACCGCACTCGATGCTGTTTGTCGGCGGCGCGGTCCATGTGTGGACTCTCGACGCGCCCCGCACAACCAAGGAGCGTCCCATGAAGCTCGTTACGGCCGTGATCAAACCCCACACCCTGGACGAGGTGCGCGACACGCTCTCTCGTTTGGGCGTCACCGGCATGACCGTCACCGAAGTCAAAGGCTTCGGCCGCCAGAAGGGACATACCGAGCTCTACCGGGGGGCTGAATACACCGTCGATTTCATTCCGAAGATCAAACTGGACATCGTGGTGACCGACGACCAGGCGGAAGGGGTGATCGAAGGCATCAAGGGATCGGCCAGAACGGGGGCCATTGGCGACGGCAAGATCTTTGTGAGCGATGTCAACCAGGCCATCCGCATCCGTACGAGCGAGATTGGCGACGACGCTATTTAGCGTCCGTGAACGTCGCACATCGCGGCAGCGTGATCAGAACGACAGGTAAACAGTTGGAAAAACATGACTTACATACCGTCTTGGGGGTGGAACCAAGGTCGACGATAGGGTGCGTGTTTACGCAGGTTTCTCCATAGTTCTGCGGACCCGATGGGCACAAAAGCAGTCACACCGAGAATCGGTCGCCCGACGGTGGTCTGACCGCGCCGCTTCGGCACGTTCGACGCCCCTGAGTTCGCTATTCGAGGCAGCCGGCGAACCCTGAAGTGCAGCGCATTCATGTGGTGATGTCGATGCACCGATCTGAGGTATCATCCCCAGACTTCGAACCAAGGAGACCCCAGCCATGGCCTGGAACGTCAACGGTGACCTGACCGAAACCTGTAGCTGCAACATGCTCTGCCCTTGCTGGTACGGTGTGCAGGAGCTGATGGTCATGGACCAGGGCTGGTGTGGCACTGCGCTGGTGATCCGCATCCGCGAGGGGAACGCCGACGACATTGATCTCGGCGGCTGCAACATTGTGGTCGGCATGCACTTTCCCGGGCCGACGCTTTTTGACGCCGAGGCAACGTCGCGGGTCTACGTGGACGACCGCACATCGGAGGCGCAGCAGCAGGCGCTGGAGACGATCTTCCAGGCAAAGCAGGGCGGTCCCATGGAGGCGCTGGCGTCTCTTACCTCCACCTGGCTGCCAACCCGGCGAGTACGTATAGACGTCGCAGAGCAGAACGGGACAGTGCGTACCACCGTCAACGGAGTCGGCGAGATCGTCTCTGAGCGTCTGGTCAACGAGCAGGGCGAACGGGTGACGATGCAGAACGCCGCCTTCATCCTGGCCTTCCAGTTCACGAACAAGTCCGCCGAGCTCGCGCCCAGCAAGGGCACCAGTTGGAACGACCCCGACATGCCAATGGCCTTCGAGGGCAAGTCCGGCGCCGTCGGGCAAATCGCCTGGGCCGTGGACGCCTAGGAACCTCCGTGGTCTCCCGGTGACCCCCGGCCTGTCCTACAGCGAACTCGTCCGGCGTGACCGAGCCGTGCTGGTCTCGGCGATCGCCGTCCTCGCCGCGCTCGCCTGGGCCTACACGGCGCGACTTGCCGCCGGCATGGGCTCGATGAGCATGGATACCATGGCCGCCACCGTGGCCATGCCCAGCACCCAATCCTGGAGCCTGGATGACCTCGTCTTCATGTTCGGTATGTGGACCGTGATGATGGTGGCGATGATGCTGCCCTCGGCAACCCCGATGGTGCTGCTGTTTGCGCGAGTGATGCGGAAGCGGGAGCGCGAGGGGCGACCGTTCGTGCCCACGGCGTTGTTCGTCATCGGCTACCTGCTCGTCTGGGTCGGCTTCTCGGCCATGGCGACCGTGGCCAACTGGGGCCTGCACGTCGCCGGTCTGCTGTCCTCGATGATGGGGCGCACGACACCGCTGATCGGCGGGGTTGTGCTGCTCCTCGCTGGCGCCTTTCAATGGACGCCGCTCAAGGACGTCTGCTTGAGCCACTGCCGGTCGCCGCTGGTCTTTCTCACCGCCCATTGGATCGACGGACGACCGGGTACGCTCATGATGGGTCTGCACCACGGCCTGTATTGCCTCGGGTGCTGCTGGCTCCTGATGGCCCTTCTCTTCGTGTTGGGGATCATGAATCTCCCGTGGATCGCAGTACTCACGGTCTTTGTGCTGCTCGAAAAGATCCTGCCTCGGGGCCGGCTCGTGAGCCGGCTCTCGGGGGGCGTCTTCGCCGCCTGGGGCATGGCCCTACTCGCGACCGGCGTCGGCGGTTGAAGAACCACTCACGGCCGTATATTGGGACTGTTTGGCCGCGAAACAGGTTGGCACGGGGAATGTGTGTTTTCCTGCCGTGGAGCCGTGAACGGCGCTGGCGCACATCAACAGGTCGCCTTGGATCTACAAAGACGCTACGGATTTCGTGCAGTGGATGCCCCGGGAGGCCTGAACGCCGGGCAGAGGCGAAGAGGTTGCCCTTACGGGCCGAAAACGACGTGTGACCGTCCTGGACTCTGGTAGTTATCACCGTGGTCGTTCTTGCGCTTGTCGTGACCCCAGCGGCTGGGCAACCGCCTAGCGTAGACGACACGGAGCCGGTCCGACGATAGACGACATTAGAAGCCCGCTCGACGCCCTGAAGCGCTCACGCCGCTGCACGTCGGTATCGGCGCACCCCGGCGGGGGTGCTCGCTGGAGGAGCCGGTTGTCGAGGCCCTGATGGTTCCGCTCGCGGTGATAGTGCTCGACGTATTCGCGCGCGAGCAGGCGCAAGTGGCGTTCGCCGAGCGGCACGACGCGATGGAGGCACTCCTCTTTGATTGACCGGACGAACCGTTCGGCGTACGCGTTGAGATTGAGACTCTTCGGTGGCAGCCGGATGGGCTGGACCCCGCCGCCCCTCAGGATCTCGGCAAAGCCACGGGTGTACAGCGGACCGCGGTCGTGAATCAGATGGCGTGCCGCCCGCAGGAATCCATCCGCGGGGTCTGTCAGATTGCGGGCCATTTGCTCCACCCACACGCCGCCGGGCTGGAGGTGGATGCCAGCGATGTGCACGCGGCGCGTCTGCAGTTCGATCACGAAAAAGGCGAGGTCTCGCTTGAGACCGGCGAGCGTGAGCACCTCTACTGTGAAGAAGTCGGCGGCCGCGAGGCCGAGCCAGTGCGCTTGCAAGAACGTCTTCCAAGGCGTGCAGCGGCTCCGCTCGGACGCCGGTTCGATCCCATGGCCGCGCAGGATCCGCTTCACGGTGTTCCGCGCGACCTCGTGGCCGAGGTTAGCGAGCGCGCCCGGATCCGTGTGTAGCCCCAGCGCGGATTCTCGACAGCCATTCGCACCACGAGATCGGCGATCTGTCGAGGCGTCGTCGGCCGGCCTCGACACCTGCTCTTACTGCCGTCTTACTTCTGGGCGATCAGCCTCCGGTACCAGCGGAGGATCGTGTCGCGGGTGACGATGCCGGCCACCTGCGTCAATGCGCGCCGGCCGAGTTTCCTGCCGCGCACCGCGAGTCGACGGCGCTGGGCATCGGTCAGGCGAAGGGGTCGTCCACCACGTTGCTCTCGGAGGACGCGATTCTCTTCCCGGAGGTAGTCGATCAGATCTTCGTGGTGGCGATTCACCCAGCCAGCGACGGTGAGCAGCAGGAACTGCAGCGCATGAGGCATCACCAGAAGCTACTCGGCCGAGATCGCCAGCACTGACCCGGCGTGGGGATTCGGCCGGCTTCGGCCGTTTTTTGGCGCCCTACGGGGAATCGAGGCAAAGACCGCGTCGCTCGTCGGGACGAGCGCGTGACGGGGCACGAGCGGTTGCGGCCGTGACAGGAGTTCGACCATGACAGAGGAGCTGGTAGGAGGGCCACTGGTCTACGTGGACTGCGGCGCGCGTGGTGTTCGCGGCAATCGCTTGCTGCGGACGTTCACGCGGTCCGAGTACTTCGGGTTCGAACCTGATGCCGAGGAATGCGCCCGGTTGGCCGCGAGTGGCAAGAAGCGCCGCCGTTACTTCCCGGTAGCCCTGGGCGGGGCGCAAGAGACCCGTCGATTCCATGTGACGCGGAGCCCGTCATGTGCGTCCCTGCTGCGGCCGAACGACGCCTTCGTTAGCCGTTTTCTCGGATTGGCTCCGCTGTTCGAGGTGGTTGACGAGCGGGCCATCGAGACGGTGACCCTGGACGAGTATCTCGGCTCACAGGGGGTGACCAGGGTCGATGTGCTGGAGCTGGATACGCAGGGCAGTGAGCTCGAGATTCTGGGCGGGGCGGCGGCGCTGCTGCGAGACAGTGTGCTGGCGCTGCAGGTGGAGGTCGAATTCGCACCCATGTACACCGATCAGCCACTGTTCGGGGACGTCGACGCGCACCTGCGTGGATATGGTTTCAGTCTGTTTGATCTGACTCGGTATCGTGGTCGTCGCGCGACGTTGGCGCCCCACCAGCCGACTCGGGGGCAGCTACTGTGGGGGCAGGCCCTCTATCTTCGCGACCACGACCGCCTTCCGACGACGCAGCAGCAACTGCGGTTGGCTGTGCTGGCGTCGTTCTACCAGTGCGACGACTATGCCCTTGAGATCGTCGACCAGCTGCCGAACACGCTGTCTTCGGCCGAACAGGCAGCGGCCGCCACGCTGGGGCGGCGGCTTCGAGGTGGCAAGGGGTCGATCCTGGTCGAGTGCCTGCGACGACTCGACCGGTCGCCGTTGCGCGGCATGTTCAGACACCTTGGTCGGTCCTGGGTGTCCGCCGCGGACGCCTTCCTCGAGGTGACTCGACGGAGCGATGGGACCTGGCGAGACTAGCAGCCCAGGCGCGCGAGTGACTCGTCGAACGTCAACGGTGTCACGCCTAGTCAGCGTGGGAGACCCCCCGGCTTTGCCGGGGCGGCCAGCGGAGTTTGACGTTTCCGGGAGTCGTATGAGGAACTCCCCCTCGTGAGCCGGTCAAGCATCACGAAAGGGAGTCCTCATGACGCACTACCGAAGGCTCAATCATACGAGATGGCGCTGTCAGTATCTGGTCGTGTTCATCCCGAAGTACCGCAAGAAGGCGATTTACGGGGGTCT
>CAUZAY010000031.1:0-22271 GCA_963577695.1 Vicinamibacteria bacterium
TGTCGCTTTAGTTGCTGCCGGACAGTCCACGCCGCCACCCACACGGTCGGATCCTCGAGTGTTACCTCGTACTCGAGCGTGTCCGCGTCCACGCGCCTGTAGCGTTCGATGAGATGGAGATTCGCACCCGAGCCACGAAACGGGAACATGGGGGAGAAATTCGTCGTATCGACGACCAGGGTGTCGCCCTCCCACTGACCTCGTGAGTCGCCGTGGCGGAGACGGATCGGACTCGGCGGGTGGTTCCCGCCCAGTGAGACGATGCGCTGGAACCCCTGGCCCTGTCCGGTGTCATAGCCGATGGCGATCGAGTCCCCGCCCTGCACGATACGCCGGAAGCCGTTGAAATCTGGTGTGGCGCCAAGCATGCACCGATCACCCAAGCTCTGATCCTCGGGGCCGTCGTGGCGGTTCATGCGTAACGTGTTGTAGAAGGGCGCGACATCGAACCGCCGCGGCGAGAGTGGTCCATATTGCCCACCCTCACAGCCGGGTGCGTCTTGGGCACAGGTCGGGGTGTTCCTCATGAGCATGACCCGCCACTCGCGCCGGACCTCGTCCTCGCGCCTGGCCGCTGGCGTCAGGGCGGGAATTCTCCCATTCGGGGGACCGACGACGAGCGAGGTGCGCGGACCCGCCGGCTTCACCGAGGTGTAGACGGCGTTGTATGCGCCAGATACGTCTTGCGGACTCCCGGCCGGACCGCGCCGGTCACGCCCGGCGTTTCCCCTGCCGGCCTGATCCCGTGTGGCCCGCTCCTCAGGGGTCGCAAACTCTCGATCACCCAACTCTGGCGCCCGTTCAAAGGGCGTCGCGTAGACGTCGAGCCAGATGCCCTCCAAGTTCGGATGTCCCCACGCGGTCGTGCCCTCGGCCTGGCCCCCGACCGGGACGGTCGTGAACTGGAGCAGCGCCACGAGGGTGGCGAGCATCATGACCACGCCGAGCGACTCGAGCAGTCGTTCCTTCATGTCCCAACCTCCTCGAAACCGACGATTCGGCCGCCAGCAAATTGACCCCGTGTTCTACCGCGATATCGACCCAGCGAGGACCGCGCGCGCGACACCTGCTGTCCTGACGAACTAGCGGCGGTCCAGGGGTAGGGGTGACAGGGCTGTATTATGCGCGGAACCAAGCTCGGGGAACAAAGGTTGGCCGCCTGTTGCTATCGGCTGGACCTTGACCTCGGGCCTTCGAACGGACATTCTCGGCACGACGTGGTCATCGCGGCATGATCGGCTGACGTCACCGTGACGGCGGCAGATGGGGGGCGTGCATAAAGCAACATCGCTACTACTTTCCTCGCGGCGTCTGGGTCGTCATCATCGTCTCGCTGTCGCTCAGCGCGTGGCTCTACGTCACCTCTCCCTCGCTCGACAACATCATGGTGCCCTCGCTGTGGGTGCTAGCAGGACTCACCGCGCTGGGCTGGTTCCTTCAGTATGGCTGGGCGCCGCGGCGCATCAAGTACGGGCTGGTTGCGGTGATGGTAGCGGTTCCGCTTCTGTGGGGCACGTTCTTTCGCCTCGACAGCGTGACCGGCGATTTTGCCCCGATCTGGGTGTTCCGATTCGCCGCGGAGGGAGACACGCTGTCCGCGTCACCGAGCGCGGCAGCGGCTGGGGCCGACCTGATGACCACCACCCGCTGGGGCTTTCCGCAGTTCCTGGGCCCCGAGCGCAACGTCTCGTGTCGGCCGTCAGTCTCGGCCGCGACTGGGAGACGATACCGCCGGAGCTGGTCTGGCGGCAGCCGATCGGCGAAGGGTGGTCGAGTTCTCCGTGGTGAATGGCTACGCGGTGACGAGGGAGCAGCGGGGAGACCGGGAGACGGTCACGTGCTACGACCTCGACACCGGCGCACTGGTCTGGAGCTGGGCGGTCGCCAACCGGTACGACACCGTGATGGCGGGGGTCGGTCCACGCGCGACGCCCACGGTGGACGAGGGCATCGTCTATGCCCTGACCAACAACGGGATCCTGGTTACCCTCGACGGCAGCAACGGCACGCCCGTCTGGCAGCAGGACCTGATTGGGCGATACGCGGGCTCACTCGGCGATGATCTGGATGTGCTGCAGTACGGCCGGTCCCACTCGCCACTCATCCTCGGTACGCTCGTGATCGTGCCGGCGGGAGGGAGCGAGGCGCGCGGGTTCGTCTCGCTCGCGGCGTTCGATAAGAAGACTGGTGCGCCCGTGTGGGACGGTGGGAACCACGCCATCTCAATGAACTCTCCGGCGGTTGCCACGCTCGCGGGGGTGGAGCAGGTGCTCACGGTCAACGCCGACGTCGTGACGGGACACGACCCGACGCGTGGGACAGTACTGTGGGAGTTCCCGTGGCCCTCGGGCCTGGGTTTTCCTCACGCGTCACAGGCGGTCGGAGTACCGCCGAACCGGGTGTGGGTATCGAGCGGCTATGGCGGAGGGGCAATGTTGATGGAGCTGACCCCGTCCGGCCGCGGTCGATTCAGTGTCGAGCCGGCTGGCAGAATGCCCGCGTGTTGCAGACGAAGTTCAGCCAGGTGACGATGCAGGACGGCGAGGTGCTGCTGGTGGAGGCGAGTCCGGAACGACCAGACAACGTGCTGGGGCGCTTTCAGGCGATCGAAGGCACCACGTGGAACAATTTCGCTCTGTATGGTCCGTATCTCGCCGTGCGCAACGCGCGGGAAGCCGCGGTATTCCGCCTGCCGCTGGCCGCCGAGAGTTGATCGGGTTCCGCGACACGACGGCTCCGCGCATGGTGAACGGGGAGCAATCCCCCCGGCGCACCACACCCCGTCGTTGTATCCGTTACCCGGCCGGCAATGTATTGGTCCTATTGTTGGGTGACAATCACGATCTTATCGCGGCGCAGGCGTCTTCAGCATCGAGGTCTGCAGGACCGTCGAGGCTTCCGAGCAGCTCTGTGGCAAGTTCGGCTTGAGCCCTGAGGTCAAGACGTAACGTATCGGCCAGGACGGCTTGACCGCTGCGATCCGAGTAATACGTTCTTTCACGGAATCAACCACGAGCGCCCAAGTGGCGCGGCGCACCGGCCCGGTGACTCCCATGACGACAAGCGGCACCATCATCATCATCGTCGGTGGAGGCGTTGTCGGTTCGAGCATCGCCTACCATCTGCGCCGCGATGGACACGACGGCCCGCTCCTGGTCGTCGAGCGGGATCCCACCTACGCGCGCGCCTCGTCGTCGCTGGCGATGGGCGGTGTGCGCCAGCAGTTCAGCTCGGCCGTCAACATCCAGCTGGCTCGGTATGGCCGACGGTTCTACTCCGAGTTTGATGACGCGATGCGTGTGCCGGGGCATCGGCCCCGTGTCAATTTCCGCTCGCGCGGATATCTGTTTCTCGTGGATGAGGCGTCGTCCGAACGCTTCGAGGCCCGGGTCGAACGACAGCGGGCGCTGGGAGCCCAGGTGGAACGTCTGGACCTCGATACGCTGGCCGACCGCCTGCCGGGGGTTCGGTTGGACGACATCCGCTTCGGGGTCTTTGGCGCGGATGACGGGTACCTGGAGCCGCGCGAAGTGCTCAGCGGTTTTCGGGCCGCGGCCATGGCTCTCGGCGCGGAGTTCGTCCAGGCGGAGGTGACCGATCTCCTCCGCCGGTCGGACCGCATCGTGGGAGTCGAGCTGGCGGACGGCACGCGGCTGAGCGGCGACGGGGTGGTCAACGCGGCCGGCCCGTTCGCGGCCCGCCTGGGAGCCATGGCCGGTCTCGAGCTCCCGGTGCAGCCAGTGCGCCAGCACCTGTTCCGATGCGCATTGCCGATACGGTGGCCGTATCGGTTCCCTGTCCTGATCGACCCAACCGGCGTCCACTGGCGTCACGATGACCCGGCCACCGAATCGGACCCCGATCGACTCGTCGTCGCCTGCACACGACTCGATGAGCCACCGGGCGAGAACTTCGAGTGCGATTTCTCACGATGGGAGTCGGATTTCCGACCGCCACTGGTCCGGCGCGTCCCGGAACTCGACTCCGCCGATCTGGTGCTGGTTGACGGCTGGGCCGGTCTGTACGCCATGACCCCGGACCACAATCCGATTCTTGGTGAACATCCGGACGCACCCGGGTTCTTTCTCGCCAACGGATTCAGCGGACACGGACTCATGATCGCCCCGGCGGTTGGCAAGGTGATGTCAGAACTGATCCGAACCGGTCGCTCCGACACGGTCGATGTCAGCACCCTCGACCCTGGTCGGTTCGACCGCAACGAGCTGGTTGATGACGAGGCTATGATCTAGTACTTAGACGGGGCTGCGCCCCGGACCCCACGCGACGGCTACGCGGGGCCCCTGAATGCCCCACTCCGCCGCCGCGGGGCGCGCATTGTCGCGCGCCCTGACCACCAACACGCCGATATACTTCGGTCAGATGCAGATTGTGGCTCCGGAGATTGAAGGCTATCTCGCGTCGCTCGACGTGGGTGATCCGGCACTCGCGCGGGTGGCCGCCGAAGGGGAGGTGCTCTCGCTCCCGATTATCAACCCCGCGGTGGGTCAGTTTCTGGAAGCCCTCGTCGTGGCGACCGGGACCCGCCGGGTGCTGGAGATCGGGACCGCCAACGGGTATTCGGCCCTCTGGCTGGCGCGATCGCTTCCCCCCGACGGCCAGATTCTCACCTTGGAAATCGACCCGGAACGAGCGGCCGTGGCACGGCGCAATTTCGAGGAGTCGGGACTCGCCGATCGGGTCGATGTGATCGTGGGTGACGCGGCTCGGATGGTGTACAAGGTGGCGGGCCCGTTCGATCTGATCTTCAACGACGGCGACAAACGGCAATACGGGCCGCTCCTCGATCGGTTGGTGTCTCTGCTCCGTCCGGGCGGCGTCCTGGTCACCGACAACGTCCTCTGGAACGGCGAGGTGGTGCCTGGGCTGGTGACACCGCCACGACAGGCGCCCGACGACACGGCGGCGATCGCGGAGTACAACCGGCGGCTGGCGGCTGACGAGCGCCTCGTCACCAGCTTCCTGCCGGTTCGTGACGGTCTGGCGGTGTCGGTGCGGAGGAGGATCTGATGACAGGTGACGACTGGCTCGACGCCGCGAAAGCGGACGCTCAACGGCGGCAGCTTCCAGCCCTCGAGCCACTGCTGGAGGCACTGGCCAGGGCCACCCGCCGACTCCGCGCGGCGGAGTGGAATCTCAGCGCGGCAAGCCGACCGGCGCACGACGCCGACCAGCCTGATGACACCCCTGCCACCTGAAACGCCCCTGCACCGGATGGCGGCCGCCATCGAATCCGGCGAGGTGTCGGTTCGAGACGTCGTCGAGACCGCGCTCCACCGTATCGAGACTCTTGACGCCGGGCTGAACGCCTTCACGCTCGTCATGCACGACAGCGCCCGGCTGGCGGCCGCGCACGCCGACACTGAGATTGCGGCCGGGCGGTATCGTGGCCCGCTCCACGGCATCCCGATTTCGATCAAAGACCTAATCGACGTGGCCGGCGTGCCAACGACGGCGGCGTCTCAGGTCACCGACCGGTCGCCGGCCGGCGCCGACGCTCCGGTCGTGGCTCGCCTGAGAGACGCGGGCGCCATCCTCATCGGGAAGTGCAACCTCCACGAGTTCGCGTTCGGGACCACCGGCGCAGACTCGGCGTTCGGCCCGACTCGACACCCTCTCGATGCCGACCGGTCACCCGGCGGTTCGAGCAGTGGGTCGGCGGTGTCCGTAGCGGCGAGGATGGTCACGGCGTCGGTCGGCACAGACACCGGAGGCTCCATCCGAATTCCGGCCGCCGCCTGCGGATTGGTCGGCCTGAAACCGACGTTCGGCGAGCTGCCCTGCGACGGCATCGTGCCGTTGGGGCCGAGTCTCGATCATGTCGGTCCCCTGACTCGTTGTGTGGCCGACGCTCGACTCATGTTCACCGCGATGGGTGGGGTCAGCCTCAGCGCCGGCTCTGGGGGGACCACGCCGCTGACGCGCCGACTGGGCTGCCCCCGACCGTACTTTCTCGACCAGCTCGACGACGGCGTACGGGCAACGTTCGAACGGGCGCTGGAACGGTTGCTCGACGACGCCTGGACCGTCAGCACGTCCCCCATACGCCATGCGCGTGACACGGCCACGGTCTGTCTGCATCTCCTGTTGCCCGAAGCGGCGGCAGTGCACGCGTCGTCATTGGATCGCCAGGGAGCGGCGTACACGCAAGGCGTGCGGCTGCGGCTGGAAATGGGGCGGTATGTGTTAGCCGAAGACTACGTCCGCGCACAGCGGGGCCGAGCGGTTCTGACGCAGGCGGTCGACGACGCACTCGGGGACCACGACGCCCTAGTGCTGCCGTCTCTTGCGATTCCCGCGCCACGGCTGGGGACCGACACCGTCGAGATCGACGGCCGGCCGGTCTCGGTCCGGAACGTGACGCTACGACTGACGCAACTCTTCAACGCGACCGGCCACCCAGCCGTGTCGATTCCGTGTGGAGCGACCGCGAGCGGGTTACCAGTTGGGTTGCAGTTGGTCGGTCGCCGATCTCACACAGCCCAGCTCCTGGATGTCGCCCAAGCCGTCGAGCAGTCGCTCGCTTAGGTTTCCTGGCGATCCCAGGAAACCGCCCCGGATCGTTGTCAGCACCCTCTCAGGTTTTCGCGCGGGGCTGTTAGTCTCTTTTTTTCTGCAACACGTCGTAGCTGCCGTCTTCCGAAGCACCGGTCGCCACGGGCAATCCGGCTTGAGACCAGCCTTCGTCGATGACCTGCCCGGTGGCGGGGTCCATGCGGCCACCGAACCCTCCCTTCACATTCACCGGCGCGTAGCCTGACTCGGCCAGCACCAGCGCCGCCTTGCCCGAGCGCCCGCCCACCTGGCATCCGACCAACAGCTTGGCATCACTGGGATAGTTGGCCTGCATCACCGCGAGAAAGTCCGGATTCGGCGTCATCTGCCCCGTCTGCTGGTCGAAATGCAGCAACGGCACGTTGTGGGCGCCGTCCGGATGCCCTCTTTCATACTCTGGCACCGACCGCACGTCGACGTAGGTATACCCGTCGTCGGTCTGCAACCGATGCGCCTCTTGGACCCCAACATGTGTGACGCTCATGAAAACACTCCTTCTCGTCATACTACACTGCAGGGTCGGCACCCGAGTCCGACACGGCTTCTGGCGCTGAATGACCGCCTACTGACCAACCAGCGCTCATCGTCGCTGTCGTCCCACTCCCCGTGCTTCATGATCAGCCAATTCTTCCACGCCTGGGAACGCCGCCTGGTGGCGGTCGATACGAACAGACTCGTGCGTCCGTTCGAGTGGGGACTGGACTGGATCGACGCTGAACCTGGCCCCGACGAGACCTCCGGGCGCCGATTCGAACGGTTCGCGGACCGCGCGATGTCGGATCCCGACTGGTTCACGGCGGCCCCGTGTCAGGACTACAGCTTGCAGGGCGACGCACTGACATTTCCGAGCGCGGAGACGACGCCGCATCCCGAAAACAACACGGTTCGCCTGCGCTACTTCCCAGCCGAACAGAAACCAAACCGGCGTCGGGCCACCCTGGTGCTGCCACAGTGGAATTCGGACCCTGAGGCCCATGTCGGCCTGTGCCAATTGCTCGCCCGAGTCGGCATCAGCGCGCTGCGGCTGAGCCTGCCGTACCACGACGACCGGATGCCGCCCGAACTGGAGCGTGCCGACTACATCGTGAGCCCGAACATCGGTCGCACGCTACACGCCAACCGACAGGCCGTGCTCGATGCGCGCCGGGCCATCGCCTGGCTGGCCGCGACAGGCTACGAACGAATCGGGATTCTGGGCACGAGCCTCGGGTCCTGTCTCGCGATGCTCACGGCCGCGCATGAGCCGCTGGTCAAGGCGGCGGCGCTCAACCACATCTCGCCCTACTTCGCCGATGTCGTGTGGGAGGGGATCTCGACGAAGCATGTACGAGATGGACTCGACGGCTCGATCGAGCTCGACCAGCTACGACGATGCTGGCTACCAATCAGCCCACAGCCCTTCGTCGAACGCATGCGGAAGACGCCGACACTCCTCGTCTATGCCCGCTACGACCTGTCCTTCCCGGTCAGGCTCTCGCGCCAACTGGTTCGCGACTTCAGGACGCACGAGATTCCACACCAGGTCACCGTGATGCCCTGCGGCCACTACACCATCGGCAAGACGCCGTTCAAATGGCTCGACGGCTACACGCTCGTGCAGTTTCTCCGACGTCACCTGTGACATCGGCGGGCCTCACTTGGGCCGGTCGGGGGGGGGTTGAGCACCTGATAGTGACGAAGCCGTTGGCCCGGCTGAACGGAATGCATCATGGCCCCGCGTCTACGTGAAAGAAGGTCGGCTGTCCGAGTGTCTCGACGACGGCCAGAGTATACGCGTCTCGTCCCGCTGCGCTGGCAATCGGGGCCCGAACGGGGCAGAATGCGGTGCGGGGTGCAGGCGTCCGTCGGCCAACACTGGCCGTGGGTTTCGGGCGCCCTTCGCACGACCGCTTCGCGGCACGAGCCGGACTCGTGTCCATTCTCTGATATGGCTCAGGAGGACATCCGTGTTCTATTCCATTCGACAAGTATTCATCGTGGCAGCCGTTCTGGTCCCACTGGCCGGCCTGCCCTCGACGGCGATCGCGCAAGACACCGGCAACGACCTGCCGAATCCCTACCAGGCGGTCAGCGGATGGGCCAAGATGCCAGGCGCCCGCCACTGGGGCTCGACCAGTGCGGTCGATATCGACCCAGACGGCGTGCACATCTGGGTGGCCGAGCGGTGTGGCCAGAACGCCTGTGAAGGCTCGACTCTCGACACCGTCCTCAAGTTCGACAGCTCGGGACAGCTCGTCAAGAGCTTCGGCGCGGGCAAGATGAACTGGCCGCACGGCATCCATGTCGACACGGAGGGCAACGTCTGGGTGACCGATGCGCGTGGCGGCAATGGCAAAGGCCACCAGGTCCACAAATTCAGCCCGGACGGCGACGTGTTGCTGAGCCTGGGTACCGCTGGCGAGGCGGGCAACGACGCGACCCACTTCAACCAACCGTCCGATGTCGTCGTCGGACCCGACGGGTCGATCTACGTCGGCGACGGGCACGGCGGCACGCGATCGCGCCAGCGCGTCGTGAAATTCGACGCCAACGGCAACTTCATCAAGGACTGGGGTGAGACCGGCACCGGCCCCGACCAGATGGGCGTGCCGCATGCGCTAGCGTTTGACTCCCAGGGCCGATTGTTCGTGGCCGACCGCTCCAACAACCGCATCCTGATCTACGACCAGGAAGGCACCCTGCTCGACACCTGGTATCAGTTCAGCCGGAACAGCGGGATCTTTATCGACGCCGACGACATGCTCTATGCCACCGACTCGGAATCGTCCGACTCCCGCAATCACGGGGAGTGGAAACGCGGCATTCGGATCGGGAGCGCGCGCACGGGTGAGGTGATGTATTTCATCCCCGACCCGGCCGACGCGAACGACGGACCGCTGCGTGGCACCAGCTTCTCGGAAGGCGTCGCGGTGGACGCGGCGGGCAACATCTACGGGGCCGAAGTGGGCCCACGCGATCTCAAACGCTACGAACGGCGGCCGGACCAATAGCCTCGCTCGCGTCGAATCGACAGACCGCGGTCGCCCTTGTCGCCGGGGACCGCGGTCAGCGGGACGTATCCGCGCCACGAGACGGACGGCCCGGCGGGCCAGATCCGCCGGGCGCCTGCGTCCGGTCGCCTCATCGGTCGAGAATAGCGGCGGCCGCACCGGTCAGCTCGACGATATGTAGCCCGGTGTTGGCGCGGTCGACCAGATAGACCAGCCCCCGATCATCCACCTCGACGTTGTTGGTTTGAATCGCCGTCTTGCAGCTTTCGACGCCGTCGATCATGACGCAGCGTTGGTCGGTGTTCGGCGTCGTCGCCGGAATGTAATACCCCACTTCAACCGGATCGAACGGATTCCGCACGTCGACCACGCGCATACCGGCATTGAACCAGGAGAACACCTGGATCCGGTTGTAGAACGGTGGCCCCATGTACCACTGCGTCCCGTGGGGGCCGAAGCGCCCGCCCCGTCCGCAAAATCCACCGTCGGCCTCCGACACCTGGAACGTCGAGACCGGCCACGGATGCGCTTCATCCGTGATGTCGACGAAGGACACGACGTGGCGCGGCTCCTGACACTGATTCGCGACCGACTCCGACACCAGCACCAGGACGTCGCGAACTCGCTGGTCCCGGTTCTGCGCATAGTCGGTAATCTCTACGCCGAGGAGCGGATACGCCGTGTGGCCGCCCCAGAAGGTGGGCAGGTCGAGACGGCCGACCTGCGGGAATCGGAGACCGGCCGGACTCGGCGCGAGCGGGGCCGCCGCGCGGGGATCGCCAGTCAGAAACCGCTCGCGATCGACGATCTGCAGGACGCCGTATCGCGACGTCCCGTAGCTGAGATAGAGCCGGTTCCCAGCCCGCACGACCTCGTGGACACCGGAACCACCAGGTATCGGCCCGGTACTGTCCGGCTGCACGCCGTCGAGGCTGAAATCGCGGACTCGTCGCGGCGCGGCCGGATTGGCCAGGTCGAAGGCCTGGACGATGCGCGGGGCTCGCCAGCCGTCGACCGTGCCGATCAGGTAGGCCAGACCGGTGTCGCATTCCCACCAGGTCTTGTGGGTGTTCTGCTGGCCATCGGGCGTCCGGCCCATACGGGCCACAGTGGTGACGAACGTCGGGTTCGACGGGTCGGACACCGCCCAGACTTCGTGGCTCTGGTTCCCGTTGGCCCGCAGGAGGTAGGCGTCTTCGGCCGCCGCACCCGGCAGGTCGGCGCCTGAGCACACCTGCACCATCTGGGCGCCCTGCGCGCCCCCGGTGGCGGGGATGTGATGCAGATAGACGGGCCGGCCCGGGTCGGTCACGTCGACGATGGAGGTCCCGTTGACCTCGATCGCGCCGGTCAGCGGGTTACGCGCCTCGCCGGCGTGATGACCCACATACAGGATACGGCGCCCGTCTTGCGTGACCAGGAGCGGCTGATAGGCCGACCTGGCTTGCAGGTCGTCTGTCCCGACCAGACGGGTGTTGAGGGACTCTTCGGCGTGGCCCTGAGCCACGACCGGTGCCGACACCAGACACAGCAGCACGGCAACTGAAACAGTTCGCATGAAATCGCTCGTCGCCCGAGTTCAGTCTAGAGCCTGAAGCGCGATGATCGAGGCTCCGTGGTTGCTGCCGATCCAGAGGGTCACCGGGGTCGTCGAATCGTCCACGAACACCCGTCGAATGTTCACCCCCAGCCGAGGCAGGAGATACTCGATGAACTCGCCCGTGTCAGGGATGAGCCGAACCACCCGATCGGTGAACATCGATCCGGTCCAGGCGTCGCCGTTCCTGTCAACAGTCACGTCGTACGGTTTCGTGCGGGGCGTGGGCGGAAACCACTCCTGGAACTCTTCGGTCGTGGGGTCGAACATCCCGATCACGCTCGCGCCGAAACCGGCGTACCACACGCGATCGTGCGCGTCGACGGTGCCCCGACGTGGACGAGACCCACGAGTGGGTGTCTCGTGCAACGTGATATCCCCCGTCCGCGCATCGATCCGGCCGATGTGCTCATTCGTGAAGTCCATGAACCATAGGTTGTTCCGCGAGTCCGGGCTGATCCCGTAGAGGTTGTGTGACGGACGGGGCGAATCAAGAAACGGCTCGAACGTCTCGAGTTCGCCGGTCGCCAGATCGAGACGGTGCACGCCGGCGATCGACCTGTTCTGCAGCCACACCTTGCCATCGACGTGGGAACTCTCGGGCGCCGCGTGATTCACTTGGAGGATCCGGGTCCCGTGCGCCCCTTTCGGCTCCTCCAACTCGTCAGGCACCTTCCACACCTGGAACGTCTCCGTCTGGCGGTCAAACTTGAAAATGGACCCCTGGAACATGTTGCCGCCCCAGGGGTTGCCATCCCGGTCCAACCGTAACGCCAGGATGCCGGTCGGGTTGCCGGGTCTCGCCTCGGGCACCTGGTATTCGGTGACCTCGCCGGTGTGTGGATCGAGCCGTCCCAAGTACTGCTGGCCAAAGTCGGGGTACCAGACCATGCCGTCTGGACCGACTTCCGCGTCGTGCGGCGCTCTCGACTGGTCTGGAAGGTCGTACTCCGTGATGACGACCCGGGTGGCGCGGCTCGTCGGCCGGGAGAAGGCCTGCAAGGCGTGCGTGCGCGGGCCGGAACTCAAATTGACGCTGGCCAGGTAGGCCGCCTGCCGACGCCTCGCCACCTGCCGCGACTCGCTCCGCTCGGCAAACGGCGTGACCCGGCCCGCGGGAAGCCGCTGCGGATTACCCGGAAACGCCGACGTCACATACCCGCCCATCCGCTCCAGGACGGGCAGCCACGCCTCGGCATCGTGGCGCGACCGTAGTACGCGTTCGAGCGTGTGGCAGCGCACGCAGGACTCGAACATCCTCTTCTGTGTCTCTGTCCCGGGAATGCTCTCGAGCCATTCGGCGTTCGTTAGCTGCGTTTCGACATCCAGAGTCGGGCGGAGGGTCAGATCGAGGGTTGTCGTTCCTGACGCCCCTACCTCCACGGCGCGGGGACCGTCCAGGTCATAGCCGATCGCGCGGATGCTGAGCGCATGGCGACCCGCCTCGAGTCTGTCCGCGGGAAAGCGATACCGGCCCTCCGCATCGCTGATCACGCTCAAGGCGATGGTCGACGCGTCTCGCTTCGCGGTGACGACGACCCCCTCCATGGCACCTTCCACCGTCGAAGTCACCTGGCCAGCAAGTGCGACCTCAGCCCGTGCGCCGCCGCGAGGGATTGATTGAGCCCTGGCCAGGCCCGTAACCATGAAGCATGACGCGAGCAGGACCGCCAGCGTGGTCCACTGGGCCACGACGTCTAACCCTATGTGCCGTTTCTGCATCGCGCCACCTCGCTTGGACGTGCGTATTCTGCACGCGCCACATGCGCCGAACACCACCCACATGTTTGTGATCAACGCGCCATCACGGAGCGGCCAGCTCCTGGGCGCGCGCACCGGCGAGCACGTGGGCAATCGAGATATTGCCTTCGTGACACGCGTACTCGTAGATGACATATCCCGGAGGGCTAGTCAGCGGGAGCTCGACGGTCCACGGTCGCGTATAGGTCGTATCGTCGTGGATGGTGAATCGGTAGTCGATATTGTCGGTGTCGACGCGGGTAAACCGCTCGACGGCGCGCAGGGCCCGACTCCCCGGGAATCTCCAGGTGGTCGTGTCGCGGTAATTGGTGGTCTCCACCACTAGCGTGTCGTGGTCCCAGTAGCCACGCGAGTCGCCATTCCACTGTCGGATGCGCTGGTCCAGGGGCGAGCGCTCATCCAGGGGGACCACACGCACGTCGTGGATCATCTCGTTGAGAATCGCGACGTATCCGGGCGACTGGACGATCTGATACGTGTTGCTGTATCCAGACGGTACCGGCGGCACCCGCTGGTAGGTCATACAGCGCTCCTGCAGGGGACGGTCGGCCCACGAGTCATAGGCGTGCTCGCGGCGATACGCCTGTCCCTCCGCCTGGCGCTGCTCGGCCTCGGGGGTCAGCGACGGCAGTCGGCCGTCCGTCGGGTCAACAATGAGCGCGGTGCGTCCGGTCGAGGTACCCCGGTCCCACCAGACCTGGTTGTAGGCGAGCGCGAGGTCACGTTCGGCCGTGAGTTCGCCGCGGCGTTCGGACGAGGCCCGGACGGCTTCGTCTCGGTTCTGCTCAGCCACCTCCTCTGCGGTCAAGAACTCCCGTCCGACCAGGTCGCCAGGTCGCTGCAACGGAGTAATCGTGGCGTAGGACCAGATGCCCTGCAGGTCCGGGTCACCCCACGGCGTACGGAACGTGGCATCACCGGCGACCGGGGTCTGGCCAACGCCCGTGCCCGGCGACAGACAGATCACCGCGATGGCCAACGCCACCGCCACCGCGAGACTTCGACGGCGCATCTGACTCCTCCTCGTGTCCTGGGGACACGACACTAGCACAACCGGGGTCATCCGAGCGCGTCCGTTGATGGGATCATAGAGCTATGGCCAACCACCACCTCAACCCGTCTGGTCCCTCCGTGCGGGACCGGCTACATGAAATCGTTTTCGAGGCCGACACACCAGCCGGTAAGGCGTTCGACGTCCTGTTGATCCTCTCGGTTCTCGGCAGCGTGATTGTCGTGATGCTCGACAGCGTCGAGACGATCCATGCCCGCTCCAGAGCGTGGCTCACGCGGCTGGAGTGGACGTTCACCATCCTCTTCACCGTCGAGTATCTGGTCCGCCTGGCCAGCGTCCGCAAACCATAGGGTTACGCTCTGAGCTTCTTCGGCGTGATTGACCTGCTCGCTATCATCCCCACCTACCTCAGCCTGGTCGTCGCGGGCACCCAGTCGCTACTAGTCATTCGAATCCTGCGGTTGTTGCGAGTGTTTCGCGTGTTCAAGCTTGGGTACTACCTGAGCGAGGCCCGGGTACTCAAGACCGCAATGCAGGCTAGCCGGGCCAAGATCACTGTCTTCTTGACGCTCGTGATGTCGATCGCGGTCGTCATGGGCGCGTTGCTGTATCTCATCGAGGGGGAGGCCAACGGGTTCACCAGCATTCCGCGGGGGATGTAATGGGCAGTGGTCACCATGACCACGGTTGGTTACGGAGACATCGCACCGACTACGGTGCTCGGCCAGATCTCGGCCGCTGGGCTAATGGTGCTCGGCTACGCCATCATCGCGGTCCCGACCGGTATTGTGTCGGCGGATCTGGTGCAGGCCGCCGGCCATCAACCGGTGTCGACGCAGGCCTGTCCCGCCTGCAGCGCCGAGGGCCATGATGCCGACGCCGTCTGCTGCAATTACTGCGGCGAGCATCTCTATCCGGACGCGAGCGCCTGACCGCTGTTCGCTTGTCGCGCGCGGCGACCGCGGAATGGCCACTCCGGAAAGCACTGGATCCGGTGGTGGCGCACGGCTTGAGCCGTGCGATCGCAGGCCTGAAGGCCTGCGCCACGGCCGCGGAGTGGGGCTGAGGACCCGGACCAAGACATGGGTCCTTCGGGGTCCCCCGGGGGGGCGCGGGGGGCGCGGGGCGAAGCCCCGTTCAATCAAAGGTATCGGGCGAGCTGCCGAATCGCCTGGTAGAGCACGTCGGCGAGCTGGCGGATGAACGGCGTGACGTCTTGCTCGCTCACCGCGTCGGCCACCGTCACCGGATCGGTCAGCAGGAGCCAGATCGTGGCGCCCGCCAGCGCCGCGGCCAGCAGGCCGACCACGCCGGCGACGCTCATGCCAATCCGTACGAGGCTCATCACCGATTACTCTCTGCCGGTCGTCCTTACATAGGACGGATGCGGCGCCCCACAAGTTTTCGAAACCGTGGGATCAGACGTCGAGGACGACCTTGCCGAACTGAGATTTGTCTTCGAGCCGGCGCTGGGCGTCCACCGCAGCCGCGAGCGGGAAGCTGCTATCGACGACCGGGGTGAATCGACCGTCGAAGAACAGTTCGGCGGCCCGAAGCAGTTCTCCCTTGGACCCCATGTAGGAGCCGATCAGCGAGATCTGCCGGGAGAACAGATGGCGGATATCCATCGAGACGCTCGGCCCGGTTGTCGCACCACAGGTCACCAACCGTCCGCCTCGCTTGAGACTCTTCATCGACGGCTCCCAGGTCGCCTGCCCGACGTGCTCGAACACCACGTCGACGCCGCCGCGGTCGGTGAACCGCCGGACTTCCTTCGCGATGTCGTCTCGGTAATGATCGATGCCCTCGTGCGCTCCCAACTCACGCGCGCGGGCCAGCTTCTCGTCCGACCCGGCCGTCACGATCACCCGTGCGCCCTGCGCCAGGGCCACCTGGATCGCCGCCTGCCCGAGACCGCTGCCGGCAGCCAGAATCAGGACCGTTTCGCCAAGTCGCAGGGCCGCTTTCGTGACGAGCATGTGCCACGCGCTCAGGAACGTGAACGGGAAGGCGGCCGCTTCGCGAAAGCCGATATGATCCGGAATCGGCACGATGTTCTCCACCGGCACCGTCACCAATTCGGCATACCCGCCCTCCGACTGATAGCCGACCAGCCCATAGCTCCGACAGAGGTTGTCCTGACCGCCGAGACAGGCGGCGCACCGTCCGCAGCTCAGCCCCGGCTGCACCAGCACCCGCTGGCCCTCGCCGACGCCGCCGGCCGAGGCGCGCACCACGTCGCCCGGCCCGGGCTCCGGAACGTCTTCCTGCCGCAGGACGTCGAGCCCACCGTGTTCGTGAAACCGCACGGCTTTCATCTCTCAACGCCTAGGTTTCCGAGCGAGGCGTCCGCCTGGCGGCGTTGCTGCGTCGGTCACAGCCCGCCTGGCTGCTCCCTCGTTGCGCCTGGCCAGACGAACGCCTCGCCCGGAAACCACCTGTCAGCGCACTCAGCAACCTGCCAATGTCGTGCGTCAGTGATTCACTGGTGCACGACACCGGTATCACGGGTCGACACGCACCGGCTCGCCAAGGCCCAGCGCCGTGAGGTCGGATGCAAGCTGGTCGGCCGGTCCCACGATCACCGCGACCGCGTCACCGGCCCGAAGGTGAGCCGTCGCCGCGGCGGTGACGGCATCGGCATCGACTGCCTCGACCTCGCGAACAAAGGTGTCGTAGTAGTTCGCCGGCAACTCGTGGAGTACCAGTGACGCGACGCCGCGTGCCACCTGACTTGCCGTCTCGAACCCGCGGGCAAACCCGCGCGTCAGCGCGGCGCGCGCCATCTCCAGCTCCGTCGGCGTTACGGGACGATCGCCCCCGATCGCCGCCATCTGCGACAGGACTTCCTGGACGCACTCGACGGTCGCGTCAGTCTGCACACTGCCCTGCATCGCGAACGGGCCCGGCGCCCGGCCGCAATCGAACCCCGTCCGAACACCATAGGTGTACCCCTTCTCCTCACGCAAGCGCTGGTTGAGCCGACTGACGAACTGCCCGCCCAGCACCACGTTCAATACTTGCAGCGCATGGTAGTCGGGCGTAGCGCGAGCCACGGCCACGTGGCCGACACGCAGCTCGCTCTGCACGGCGGCCGGACGATCGACGAGCACCAGACGTGCCGACGGCGATCCGGCCGCTTCGAGAACGGCTGGTGCGACCACCGCCCCTGATGCCGGCGACCGCACGGGCAGGGCGCCGAACGTCCGCTCCGCGACGTCGCCAATCTCCCCGTGTGTCAGCGCCCCGACGCCAATCAGGGTGGCCGACTCCAGCTGATAGGCATCACGATGAAACGCGGTCACCTGAGCTGGCGTGAGGCTCGCCAGGGACGTGTCGGTCCCAATTCCGAGATGGCCGTAGGGATGGCCAGGAAACAGCGTGCCCAGAAATACCCGGTCCGCCACGGCACTCGACACGGCTCGCAACTGCCGTACGCGGCTCCGCCGGAGGTCTCGCACCCGGCCAACGTCAGACGTATCGAACCGAGGCGTGGCGACGATTTCGGCCAGCAGACCTGCTCCCTGCAACGCGTGCCGCGCCACCGTGGTAAGCGTGACCGTCGTGGAGTCTGCCCCCACCTCGGTCCCGAGCCGGGCGCCGATACCGTCGAGCGCCGCGTGCAATTCGAGCGCAGTACGTTCGGTACTGCCCTCGTCCAGCAGGTCGGCGGTCAACGCCGCCAAGCCGTGGGCATCCTCTGGATCGGAGGCGGACCCGACCGGCATCGTCAACCGAAAGGTGACCACCGGCGGTCCAGGATGCTCGACGGTCTTCAACGCCAACCCGTTGGACAACCGACTGGTACGCACGACCGGGAACCGCGTCGGCGGCACCCGACCGGGCTCCGGCATGTGCGAACGGTCCACACGGCCGGTCATGAGACGACCGCCGGACGCGAACCGGGTAGCGCCCGTTGGACCGCGCCGTCCGGCACGACGCTCAGAGCGATACGACCCGGCTCCTGCAACCGCCGGACCGCGCCGCGCACTCGCTCGGCGGTCGCACTGCGATACCGCGCCCGGTCCCTGGCCATGAATCCGGGATCACCGGCATACACGTTGTACGCGTTCAATTGGTCCGACCGCCCGTTGAACCCACCGACGGTCTGCAGACGATACACAAACTGGACCTCGACCTGCGTCAGCCCTCTTTGCAGTTCCTCCTCACTCGGACCGGCATCGGCCAAGGCCACCAGCTCGTCGCCGATCACCTGCTCGAGCTCCGTCAATTCGCTCTCCGGAGCCGCGGTCGCGATCAGACAGAACCAGCCGTCGATCTCGCGCGAGCCCTGCGCCGCACTGACGTCGGTGGCAAGACGCCGCTCGTAGACCAATGTTCGATACAAACGGGAGGTCTTCCCCCCGGCCAGTAGCTCAGCCAACAAGTCCATGTCGGCATCGCCGTCTGAGAACAGGCGCGGGGAGCGCCAGGCGAGATAGAGACGCGGCAACTCCACCCGATCCTCGAGCAGGAGGCGCGTGTCTACTACGGCGGGCGTGGGGCCCCGCTGCGGCTCATCGCCGGTGGCCACGGCGGGGACTGGAGAGCCGGCGGGGATCTCCTCGAAGTGGCGACGCACCAACTCGAGCACCGGCTCCGTGTCCACATCACCGGCCACGGTGAGCGACGCATTGCCCGGGTGATAGTAGGTCTGGAAGAACGCGTGCGCGTCCTCAAGTGTCGCGGCCCGGATGTCCTCGGCGTGCCCGATGGTAGTCCAGTGGTAGGGGTGGTCGGGCGGAAACAGCGCGGACATCAACGCCATCAGTGCCAAGCCGTACGGACGGTTTTCATAGGACTGGCGTCGCTCGTTCAGCACGACCTCGCGTTGGTTCTCGAACTTGGCGGCCGTCAGCGCCGGCAGGAGGTACCCCAAACGATCCGACTCCAACCACAGCGCCAGTTCCAGCGCGTTGGTCGGGACGACCTCCCAATAGTTCGTGCGATCGCAGTTGGTGGACCCGTTGAGCGAGGCCCCCGCCTTTTGCAACGGCGCGAAGTAGCCGCTGTCATGGTGGGCCGACCCTTCGAACATGAGGTGCTCGAACAGATGGGCCAATCCGGTGCGTCCGGCCCGCTCGTTCTTCGATCCGACGTGATACCAGAGATTGACCGCAGCGATCGGGCACCGATGATCCTCGTGCACGATCACGTCCAGTCCGTTGTCCAATGTGTATTTCGTAAAATCCAGCATTCATTGCCTACTAACAAGACCGCAGACGGTGTGTAGACCGCCACGTCATCATACTGCCATCAACCGGTACCTCTCGTGTCGTGGCCCACTCGCCCCGGCGGGTGGCCGACGGCCGCGTGGTACGATGGACGCGGCATGATTCGAACCGCTCTCGCCGTGACCGCGCTGCTCCTGTGTGCCGCCGCGACGAGTGCGCAAACGTTGCGCTACGAGGCGCCGGACGACTGGGACGAGCAGCCGTCGACATCACCGATGCGGGTCACCGAGTTCCGGCTTCCGCGGGTCGCCGGCGATGCGGAGGACGTTGAGTTGGTGGTGTTCTACTTTGGCGGTGCCGGCGGGAGCGTCGAGGCCAACCTGGAGCGGTGGGTCGGCCAGATGAAGCAGCCGGATGGGCGCTCGTCGTTTGAAGTCGCGTCGACCACCGGGTTCGACGCCGACGGCCTTGCCGTCACGGTGCTTGATGTCCCCGGCACCTACGTGGCCGCGGTCAGACCTGGCTCGGCCAGTCTGCTCAACAAGACCGATTTCCGCTTGCTGGCGGCGGTGGTGGAAACCCCCGCGGGCCCGTATTTTTTCAAGTTGACCGGTCCGGCCCGGAGCGTGGCGCGCTGGGACAACGGCTTCGCAGCCTTTCTGCGCACGGTGTCGGTGGAGTAGTCGTCTCTCTCGGAAGTCGCACCGTTAGGGCTCGTCACGAAATAACAGCGGCATTTCTGGGTGTCGAGGCACGCGCCCGACCAAGCGCGAGGAGTGCGCATACCGGGAGTATGCAAGCGACGAGCAACACAGTCGCGCGGGCTGCATCGGCGGCCAGAATGACGCTGTTATTTCGTGACGGGCCCTTATTCCGTGCCGGCGTGGCCCGTCATAGACGCGACGCCGCACGACTCACGAGTGCAGGGGCGTCGTCTCGACGCGTCGGTGATCAATTCGGCCGACTCCCAGTCAACGTCCATCCGTGACACCACGATATTTCGACGCCCCCTCGGTGCTTCGTAGAGCCTGTCGCCACCGACCACTACCGTAGTTCGAGACTGAATTCGGCAATCAGCTTTCGATGCAGCTCGCTGGTCCCCTCGCCGACCTCGAGTGTCTTCGCTTCGAGCAACAATCGACCCACTTCGTACTCGGACGAAAAGCCGTACCCGCCATGTATCTGAATCGCCTCGAGCGCGTTCTGCGTGGCCGCCTCGCTGGCCATCAACTTGGCCATGGAGGCTTCCATCGAGCACCGCTCGACGCCGGCGTCCTTCATCCGTCCCAGACGATAGACGAGCGCGCGGGCCGCTTCGGTCCGACAGATCATGTCTGCGATCTTCTGCTGCACCATCTGGAATTCCCCGATGGCCTGTCCGAACGCGCGGCGCTCGGCGGCGTAGGGGAGGGTCAGGTCGACGGCGCGCTGGGCCTGACCGACGCACCGGGCGGCCACGGAGAACCGACCGGTGTCGAGCGCGGCGCCCAGGATCGGAAAGCCGCGCCCCACCTCGCCCAACACCGCCTCGTCGGGCACGACGACGTCATCGAAGTGCACTTCGGCCACGTTGTCGCGCTGCAACGTTCGCATCGCGAGCGGGCGACTGGTGATGCCGGCGACCGACGGGTCCAGCACAAACATAGTGACCCCCCGGTGCGCTTGGGACGGGTCGACGGTAGCCGCGACGAGAAACACCCCAGCCTCGGCCGCGTGCGAGATGAAGACCTTGCTCCCGCTCAGGCGCCATCCCCCGTCGACCTGTGTCGCCCGAGTCTTCATCGCGGCCAGATCCGTGCCGCCGCCAGGCTCCGTCAGGCAAGCTGAGGCCAGGATGTCCCCGCTCGCGAGAGGGGGAAGCCACCGCTGGCGCTGCTCGGCCGTGCCAAACCGAAGAATCGAGCTCCCAACGAGGGAGTTGGCCACTGATACGGCGGAGGCGACCACCCAATCAACGCGCGCCAGTTCCTCGCACACGATGCCGTAGGTCACGACGTCGATGAACGAGCCACCGTAGGACTCCGGAATCATCGGAGCCAGAAAGCCGAGCGGCGCCAGCTTCGCGATGATCTCCCTGGGATATCGCCCCTCACGTTCATGTTGCTCAACGGTCGGCAAGATCTCACGCTCGGCAAACTCGCGCACCGCCGCCCGCACCTGGCGCTGAGTGTCCGTGAGATCGAAGTCGGCCATCCGCCGCAGCGCGTTCTTGCCGGTCACGGTCACATCACGTCTCCAATCCGCCGGCGCCAACGCTCTGCCGACGGGGCGTCGCTTGTGCGCGCCCGCGACTCGCCGCGGACTCTCCACTTTGCACCAGGGCAAACCGCGCCGCGATCGGCCCCACCATTTCGTAGACCACCACGGACGCCAATACGATGGTTGAGACCGGCGGCGCAAACGCCACATAGCGGTCGTCTATCGCCAGGGTCAACCCGACGGCCAGACCAGCCTGCGCCATCAGGGCCAGACCGAGATATCGGCACACGACGGGGTCCATGCCCAACCACTGCGCGCCAAACCGCGCCCCCACCAGTTTCCCGAGCGCACGGGCCCCGATGTAGAGCAGGCCGGCCGACCCCATCGTCTGGACCAGCGCCACGTCCAGGTCGGCGCCCGCAATGACGAAGAAGATCGCATAGAACGGAGGGTCCGAGTCTGCGAGCGCCGCAAACAAGCGGCGACTCTCGGTCGTGAGGTTGACCATCGTGGCCCCGACCGCGAGGCTGGCGACGAGGGGTGAGAGATCGAGCGCGCGAGACAGGCCGACACAGAACAAGATGGAACCGGCCAGCAGAATGAGCATCTCTCCCGTCTCGCGCACATGACGTGACCATCCAGCCAGCATGAGTCCGACCAGAAACCCGAGCGCAGCGGAACCGAACAGTTGCCACACAAGGGGAAACACCGACCGGTACAGGGTCGGGAGAAACGCTCCTCCCAACCCGGTCGTCAGGTCGATGAGTGCCGCCACCAGACTGTAGGCCGTGATGCAAAAGAGGTTATTGACCGCGATGATGCCGAGCAAGGTATCAGTAAGCGGGCCCTCGCTGTCGACCTCCCTGATGACCATGAGCGTCGATGCCGGAGCCGTGGCAATGGCGATGGCGCCCAGCAACCCGGCAATTTGCCATGGCTGGCCGAGCAGCAGCATGCCGCCGGTC
>CAUZAY010000032.1:0-22140 GCA_963577695.1 Vicinamibacteria bacterium
CATCGACGGCGGCGGATCTCCGCGACGGAGAGGGCCTGCCCGGCTTCGTGGAGCAGGAGTTTCACAAGTTTCTCCAGTGCGGCGCCCTCGGGGCGGGCTTCGCCAGGGTCAGCCCGTGGCCACCGCGGCGACACCGACCGCCCTCGGGCCATACCAGGCCCGGCACCGAGGCTTCGACCTGCATGCCGGCGTCTGCGTGCCCGCCGACCAGCGAGACCGGCTGGAGCGGATCGCCCGCTACACCTTGCGGCCGCCTGTGGCACAGGACCGCCTCCAATGGACCGAACACGGCCAGGTCAGACTTGCGCTGCGACGCCCCTGGTCGCACGGGACCACACATCTGATCTTGGACCCGGTAGAACTCCTGGAGCGCCTTGCCGCGTTGATGCCACGGCCGAAGGTCAACCTGATTCTGTATCACGGCGTCTAGCAGCCCGTGGTGCAGTACGGGACGCGGCCGACCGGGGACTCCGCCACGGCCGCCGAGGAGCCGGTGGCGCCACGTGACCCGCGCGCCGGCGGGAACTATCTCTGGGCGGACCTGATGCACCGTAGCCTGGCTCTGGATGTCCTCGCCTGTCCCCGCTGTGGCGGGCGACTTCGGTTGATTGCGGTGGTCGACAACCCAGCCGTGGTTGCCCGCATCTTGCGACACCTGGGGCTCCCCACCGGGGTTCCCGGGACTCGGCCGGCACGCGCGGCCCCGCCCGAGGTCGCCGACCTCTTCGTCGCCGCCGATCCCGCCTGACTCCTTCGCCTGTGACGTCAGCAAGGTAGAGGTGCGCCTCCGCTACGCAGCCGAACTTGACCGCAGCCGACGGTCGCGGCATTGTCAGCCGGAAGAGTTGCATCGGGACCGAAATACGCCGCCAATGGGTGGGCAAATCCGCCTGTCGCGGGGAGGTGCAGGGCGCATGACGGGTCGGATAATGAATCTTCCGTTAACTGCGGGCATCCAATCCGGCCTATCGTCCGACTCGCAGCACCCGGTCGATTCGCACCGTGCTCGCGGGCGCCAGTGTGTCGCATGAACTGGCGGAGCGTTTCGCCGTCTTTGCACTGGCCTCCGCCGGCCGGATTCGGGAGAGGAGTCACACCTATGAGACGTCACCCGCGCCGATCGACCCGTTCGCATCCGACATCAGCGTGACGATTCCGGCGCCGGCGGCCCAGTTGGGTGGAGGTCTCGACATCGGGCTGAGCCGACGCCTTTCGATACGTACCACGCTCGAATATCGAAGGGTGTTCGCGAGACGGATCCTGACGTTGCGGTTCCCTAGCCGGAACGACGTCACAATGACGACCGGCCCGACCGTTGCCCTCGGTTCGCGCTCGTGCGCCGCCTGGGCGATCTCCTCGCGAGCCGTCCGCCGAGCCCCCCCGAGAAACACCTTCAGCCGGTCGAAGACTGCCTCCTTGTGCGTATGAAGGAGTGGCCCCGGTGACGCCGGGCACCAACTTGTCAAACGCGCAATTGTAGCGGCCGGCCTACTTGCCCGCTTCTTCCATCCGCGATCCGGCCAGCATGTTGGTCATGCCGTAGTTTCCCTCGTGGCAGGCGTACTCGAACATCGGCCCGCTGCTGCTGGTCATGGGGAGCGACCCGCCCCAGGGGCGGGTCCAGGTGTTGGGGTCGGTAACGGTGAACTCGTAACCTAGGGTCTGCTCGTCGACACGGGTGAACCGCTCCACCACGTTCAACGCCTGGCTCAGGGTGGGGGCGAAGTTGCGGATGAAGGCGTGCTCGTTAAAGTGCGTGGTCTCGACGACGAGCGTGTCGCCTTCCCAGTGGCCGCGCGCATCGCCACCGTACTGGCGGACCGAGTCGGGAATGCTGGGTCGACCATCCAGGGGGATGAAGCGCACATCGTGGATGTGCTCCTGCACGATCGCGACGACGTCTGCGGTCTGGAAGATCTGGTAGTTGTTGTTGTACGCGGTTGGAAAGGAGGGCACGCCGCGATACCAGATACACCGGTCGCCGAGATCCAACTGGTCGTAGTGCGCCAGCGGCAGACGTCCACCTCGGACGTCGGCGAGGTGGCGCGCGTCGTCCGATTCCATCCACGCTCGCATGTCGGCCGCGACATCGGGCAGCCGCCCATTCGGCGGATTGGTGATGATGGAGGTGCGTCGGTCGGGTACCACCGAGGTGCCCCGCTCCATCCAGAAGTTGTTGTAGGACCCGGGAGCGCCGTCCACGCCGCGGTCGACGCTGCCGTTCGCGTCAGCCGAGGTTCGCAACGCGCTTCGGGCTGCCAGTTCAGCGTCCTGGTCCGCCCTCCGCTGGGCGATCGCGGCCGCTTCTTCCTCGGTCAGGAATTCCTGTGCTCGGAGCGCTTCTGGCCGCTGAAACGGCGTCAGGGTCGAGTTGTTCCAGACGCCGCGCAGGTCGGGTGAACCCCATTCGGTGCGTGGCGCCGTCTGCGCCTGCGTCACTCCGGGGGCCGCGACCGCGACGGTGACCAGTAGCACGGCGGTGGTTCGTTCGAACATCACACTCTCCTTGGAACCTGTCGCGTACGGATTCCAGCGAATTCTAGCGCGCTTCCGTCACGGCGCAAGGTCTTAGTACTGGCGGTCATCGACTCGTCCTGCCCCCGGGGCCACCCTGCGAGGGGGGAAGCTGCCGCTATAATCCACAGACTCAGTAGTTCCGATGGCACCCGTTCCAGCGGAGTAAAACAGATGCGATTCGATAGCTTGGCTCATCTCATGGTTCTCCTGGCTCTTGCGGTCCTGATCGCGTCGAGTCCATGGCCGGCGCTCGCGCAACCGGCGGGCGACTTCGTCCCGGTCACCGACGCGATGCTGGAGAACCCCGACGATGAGGACTGGCTGACCTGGCGGCGGACCACCGATGGCTGGGGATACAGCCCGCTGGACCAGATCGACCGTCAGAACGTGGGCGACCTGCGGATGGTCTGGACCAGGGCACTGGCGACGGGACGGCAGGAGGGGACACCGCTGGTCTACGACGGGGTGCTCTACATGCCGCAGTCGGACGACGTCATCGAGGCGATCGATGCGGTGACCGGGGACCTGCAGTGGTCCTACCGGCGAGACCTCCCAGACGACGTCTACGACATGGTCGGCGGCAACGCCCGCACCAACCGGAATGTAGCGATTTATGACCGGCTCATCCTCAACACGACCGACGACGACTTCGCCATCGGACTCGATGCCACGACCGGAGAGGTGGTGTGGGAAATTGAGATTTTCGACTACCAAGTGAACCCGGCCGGCCACAGCGCCGGGCCGATCATCGCCGACGGCAAGATGATCTCCGGCCGGAGTTGCCGACCCAAGGGTGGGCCGGAGACCTGTGTCGTGATTGCGCATGACGCCCGCACCGGTGAAGAAGTCTGGCGTCGCAGCACGGTGGCGCTCCCGGGCGAGCCCGGCGATGAGACGTGGGGCGGCGTGCCCTATGAGCAGCGGATCCATGTCGGCAGCTGGATGCCGGCCAGCTACGACCCTGAACTGCGACTCATCTATCAGGGCACGTCGGTGACGTCGCCGGCGCCGAAGTTCCTGCTCGGGGGCGTGGAGAACACGCACCTGTATCACAACTCCACGCTGGCGCTGGATGTGGACACCGGCGAGATCCGCTGGCACTACCAGCACCTGAACGACCACTGGGATCTCGACCATCCCTTCGAGCGGATCCTGGTCGATACGGCGGTGGCGCCGGACCCGTCTGAGGTCAGCTGGATCAATCCGAGGCTGCAGCCGGGTGAAGAGCGTAAGGTCCTGACCGGCATCCCGGGCAAGACCGGTGTGGTCTACACCCTCGACCGCGAGACGGGCGAGTTCCTGTGGGCGACGCCGACAGTCACACAGAATGTGATCAGTGCTATCGATGGCGCGACTGGAGCGGTCTCGACCAACCCCGAGGTGGTCTTCACCCAGCAAGGACAGGAGGTCTTCACCTGTCCGACATGGAACGGCGGGAAAGACTGGGAAGCGGGGGCCTACAGCCCGTTGACGAACACCATGTATATGCCGTTGCGCAACACATGCGCACGCATGATGGCGACCACCGAGTTCGACAGGACCCGACCGAACGATCCCAACGAGAGCCGCGCGGACATCTACGCCATCGCCTACCGGCATCAGATCGCGCCAGGCACCGAGAACGTCGGCACCGTGCGGGCGATCTCGGCCGAGACCGGCAAAACTGAGTGGCTCTACGAGCAACGCGCGGCCACGATGTCGCTGGTGGCGACCGGCGGTGGGCTGCTGTTCGGTGGCGACGTCAACGGACGCTTCCGTGCGTTCGACCAGGAGACGGGCGACGTGTTATGGGAGATCAATCTCGGCTCGCCGGTCAGCGGCTTCCCGATCAGCTTCGCGGTCGACGGGCGGCAGTATGTGGCGGTCGGGACCGGCAGCGGCGGGACGGCCTCGCACTTCATGGGGTTGACGCCGGAGCTACGACCCAGCTCGGGCAACAATCTGTTCGTGTTCGCTTTGCCGGAATGAGCGATCACGGCAGAGTTCAGCCAACCGTTTGACCTGCTTACAGATACGACGACGACCGCGGCCGGGGCGGCCGATTGCTGCCTCTGAGGTGACGGCCGGACGGTCTCTCCCGCTCAACAAGGGGTCCGCCATCAGAATTGGGGCACCCTGATCAACTCGTCGCTCACCGCGCGACCGAGACCCTTCGGGTGCGATCCACAACGTTTGCGCGGGGAAGTGCAGGGCGCATGACGGGTCGGATAACGGACCGCCTTCGCGTGTGGTCACGGTCACGGACACCAGCTAGATAGGTGCCGAGGTGCCGGCGCCGAAACTCCTCCGGGTCCCAGGCGTCAGACGACAGACGTTGACGTTGGGATGGAGGGATGACGTAGACCTCGGCCCGCACCGAACCGCGAGCACTGGGGCCCGCTTCGACGTCAACGTTGAGCCCGAGGCGGTCGTACAGCGCGCCTTCGAACATGTCCAGTCGAGCCAGTGACACGGCATCGACGTCGCAGTAGACGGCGCCCTCGGTGAGGGCGCCCGGGGTCGCGATGATGCCGGGGTACACCGCGCCTCGGACCCGGAATCGGGCATAGCCACGCAGCACCGCCGGCTGGGACACGAACCGCCGACCCGTCACCGCCTCCATCACCGCCGGCTCCAAGAGCGTGCCGTAGGTGAAGACATGCGTGGGTGACAGGGGTGTCGTTCGACTGCGCGCGGCCCGCGCCGGAGTCAACGGCTCACTTGCCACAGCAGGAAACTGACGGTGTCGACCATCTGTTCGATCTGTTGGGAGACCGGCTGTCCACCGGAGTGTCCGGCGTCGGTATGGTAGCGGAGGAGCATAGGCGTGGACTGGCCGTGGATGGCCTGCATCAGCGCGGCCATCTTTCGGCCGTGCAACGGGTCGACCCGGGTGTCTCCGTCACCGGTGATGTATAGGGTTGCCGGGTAGTCGGCGGTGGCGTCGATGTTGTGGTACGGCGAATAGTCGTAGATGTAGGCGAACTGGTCGGGGTCGTCGCTGGAACCGTACTCGGGCACCCAAAAGCTGGCGACGAGGAACTGGTGATAGCGGACCATGTCCAGCAAGGGGTAAGTGCAGACGACGGCGCCGAACAGGTCGGGCCGCTGATTCGACACCGTGCCCACCAGGAGTCCACCGTTGCTACCTCCCCTGATCGCGAGATGCTCGGGACTGGTGTAGCCCTCGGCAATCAGATGCTCGGCCGCACCGATGAAATCGTCAAAGACGTTCTGCTTGCGATCGAGCATACCGTTGCGGTGCCACGCCTCGCCGAATTCGCCGCCACCCCGCATGTTTGCTTCGGCGAACACCCCGTCGTGTTCCAGCCAGACGGCCGCGAGTGACGAAAAGGCGGGCGTCATGCTCAGGTTGAACCCGCCATACCCGGTCAGCAGGGTCGGGTTGGTGCCGTCGAGCACGGCGTCGTCGCGATGCGTGATGAACATCGGCACCCGCGTGCCGTCTTTCGACTCGAACCAGGTCTGGGTGACGGTGTAGCGGTCAGTATCGATCGGCACCTCCACCTGCGCCCAGACGGTCTGGTCTCCGGTGGCCAGGTCGTAACGGTAGATGGTCGTGGGCCGGTGATAGGACTGGAACGTAAAAAACGCTTCATCGCTGGTCCAGCGGCCAGCGCCGCCGCCGACCGTGCCAATCGCGTCGAACGCAATGTCACGGACATGCGCGCCGGACAGCTCGTGGATCGCCGCACGGGGTTGAACGTCTTGCATGAACGACACCACAACGCGACCGCCCAACCCCCTGGCATCCTGGATGACGACGTCACGACGTTCGGCGATGATCTCCCTCCACTGATCGACCCTGGGGTTGGCCGGGTCAGCGACCATGACGCGTTTGTTCGAGGCGTCGAGATCGGTCGTAATGACGAGCTGGTCGCCGGCGAACTCCGCCCAGGACTCGGTCACGCCGTCCTGAATCACGGTGACAAACGGAGCATCCGCAGCCAGGTCCTTGATGTGAATCTCGGTGGGGCCGGACGACCCTTCGATGATGTGGACCAGCAGCCATCGGCCGTCGTCCGAGAGCAGCGTGACCGGAATGTGCTGCAGACCGTAGCCGTCGCCGAAGAGCTGCACATCAGTGCCCGGATCCGTACCGATGGCGTGGTACATGACCCGAGGCGTGACATCTCCGTAGCGCTCGTAGTAGAACCCGGTCTTATCGGGCGTCAGATTGACCTGTCCGTAGCGTGCGGCCGGAAAGTCGTCGTCGAGGTCCTCGCCGGTATCCACATCGCGAAGACGTATCGAGACCTCGTCGACACCGCCCGCACGCACCGCATAGACCACGAGCCGACCATCGTGCGAGATGTCGAGGAGGCTGACGCTCACAGTGTGACCGGGGCTCATCGGATGCGGGTCGATCAGCACCCGGTCTTCGGCCTCGAGCCCATCGCGCACGTAGACCACCGACAGGTCTTGGTCGGCCCGGCGCTTACTGTAGAAGTAGCGCCCGCCGTGCGCGTTGGGGAGCCCGATGGCGTCTACCTGCAGTACACGCGCGGCGACTGACTGGAGCGCCTCCCGGCCAGGCAGCGGCGCGAGCACCCGATCCGTGTAGGCGTTCTGTTTGTCGATCCAGGCCCGGGTCTCCGGCGCGTCCTGGTCTTCGAGCCAGCGGTAGGAGTCGGCGACCTCGACGCCGTGTAGGGTCTCGACCAGAGACTCGGTTCGGGTATCCGGCGGCAACGGCACGTCTACTCCTGGGTCCCCCGTCCCGCATGCACTGAGCGCAAGGGCGGTCACCGTGACCAGCGCTCGACCGAGTAGCGGGACTTTCGCCACGGGCGGTTACTCTTTCGTCTCTGCCACCATCGCAGATTCGGGCCGTGGCTCCCCATCAGCGGGCGTCAGGACCCTGGTCAGAAAACGGCCAATCTCTTGCACTTCTTCCAGACACACCTGATGCGCCATCTCGTATTCGTGCCAGTCGACACGATAGCCGGCCGCACCAAGAATGTCTGCCGTGCTGCGCCCGAGACCATACGGCACGAGGTTGTCGTGTTTTCCGTGCGCCTGGAAGATCGGAATCTGGTGGTTCCCGGAGCTCGCTTCCGTCGGCAGCGTCTCGTGGAGCGGCAGATACCCGGACAGCGCCACAATGCCAGCGAGCGGAGCCGCATGACGCAACCCAGTGAACAGCGCCATGGCTGAGCCCTGGGAGAACCCGGCCAGCACGATCTGGGAGGACGAGATCCCGCGCTCGACCTCACGCGCGACCAGCGCCTCGATCGACGCCGCCGACCGCCGAATACCGGCGTCATCCTGTCCGCGCGCGTCCATGGTGACGATGTCATACCAGGCGCGCATGCGCGTGCCCATGTTCACCGTGACCGGCATGATCGGCGCGTGCGGAAACACGTAGCGAATCGCGATGTCAGGCGAGACCCCAAGCTGCGGTGGCAAGGAGGCAAAGTCGTGCCCGTCAGCCCCTAACCCGTGGAGCCAGATGACCGACGCCTGCGCCGGGCGGTTCGGGTCCTGTTCGATGGTCTCGAGTAACGGTGTCGTCGAAGTCACGTCTGTCGTCCGTCCCGCTCCTGAGGCAACGTCGAACGTGGGATCGTAGCAAACCCCTTCAGGGGCGCTGATCGTTCAGCGGGCCTGAAGGCCCTTGCTACGGCCGCCAGCTGGGCGTGACCCGTTTCCTCCCCGAGGCCTCACGCCCCGCGCTGACCAGGACGGCGCGCGATAATGCGCGCCCCGCAGCCCCGTCCAGGTAAAGAAAACGCGGCGGGAACCCCGCCGCGTCTCTCATGCCGATGCCAATCTCTGCCTGAGCGGGTCCCTATTGCTGGTCCGCCAGCGACTTGAAGTACTCGTCGATGAGGTCACGGAACTCATCAGGCACCTCTTCGCCTCCGGCCAGATACAGATCGTCGCTGTCACCGTCAACCTCGCGACGGAGCCGGTACTCGAACCGCTTCAACCCTTCGATCACGAATGACTGGAGCCGCGCAATTTCTTCCGCGTCCCGGTAGGCACGGGGATCGTCGAGTTGCCGCATCGCCTGGATGATCTCACCCAGATCGCCGACCTCACCGAAGTTCTCGGCATTCAGGAGGCGCTGCAGTTCCTGAGCCTCGGAGCCACGCTCGCGGAACTCGCGTTGCCACTGCCGCACGTCCCGCGGATCAAAGACCTCGCCCGGTCGTCGATTGCCGGCACCGCCACCGCCGAACGGCGACCCAGCGAAGTTGCCGCCGCGCCCACCAGCGGCGCCGCCCTGCTGGCCTTGCTGACCCTGTCCTTGGCCCTGTTGGCCCTGCCCCTCTTGACCCTGACCTTGCTGGCCTTGCCCCTGCTGCCCTTCTTGGCCCTCCTGGCCTTGCTGACCAGACTGACCCTCCTGGTTCGACGCTTGCTGGCTACCCTGCTGAATCCGCTGTTCGAGCGACTCGAGGCCCCGCATCAGGTCCCGGGTCTTGTCGAGCGCCTGATCCAGCCCGGTGCCCTCCGAGTTGCCCACCGCGTCAGCCGCCTCGGCCAGCCGCTGTTCGAGATCCTCGATGTCGCCGCCGATCTCCTGTTCGAACTGTTGTGCGTACTCTGGCGAGCGGGCCCGAACCAGGCCACGTGAATACCGGATCTTCTCTTTGAGCTTGCTCTCGCGAATACCGTTCGCCGCCTCTTGTAACGCGCGCGAGGCACTCTGCTCGTCGCGACGGAATTCGGCCGAGGTGGAATCGAGATCGCGCTCGAGGTCAGCCACCTGCCCGAACATTTCATCCTTCCGCTCCGACAGCCGGCGAGCGCGGTCCTGCCGGTCTTCATCCGACAGGTTGGCCAGATTGCCGACCTGTTCGGCGATATCAGACTCTTCCGCCGCCAGCTCGGCCGCCCGTTCCTGTGCCTCTTGGATGTCACGGGCCAACCGGCTGCTCTGCTCGCCCTCCAGTTGACGCTGCACCTCTCGCAGCCGATCCAGCGCTGCCCCCGCCTCGGCGAAGCCCTGGTTGTCGGCATTCGCGGCCGCTTCCCGCATGGCGTCGGCCGCTTCCTGCAGCTGCCTGGCCGCCTGCATCATCTGCGGCGACTGTTGCTCGCGCGCCAGACGCTCGAGCCGGCGCGCCGCCTCCTCGGCTTCTTCGGCCAGCGCGCGCTGCGATGCGCCCCCACCGGCCCGCGCGGTCTGTCCGCCACGCGACCGGCGACGCTGCCGCTCCGCCTCTTGTTCCTGGCGACGGGCCAGCTCCTTCAGACGCTCCATCAATTCGTCGATCTGGTTATCTGACGACTGCTGCTCGCCTCGCTGTACCGTCTCGTACTGGTTTTGCAGTTTGTCCAGCTCCAGCTCGAACAGGTCGGCCAGGTCTTCGGCGGAATTCTGTCCGCCGCCACCACCTCCGCCACCACTCTGCTGCTGTTGGACCCGCACCTCGTCGTAGGCCTCTTCCGCCCGCTGCAGATGCTGGAGGGCGCGTTGCTCGGCCGGAAGCGCGGTGTCGACGTCTTGCTCCTGTAGCGCGGTCTCCGCCGTGGCCATCTCCTCCGCGGCCCGCGGCAGGATTTCCAGAATGGAGCGGAACGCCGGATCGGCCGGCATGACGCGACTGTTCATCCGACGCAGCAGCGTATCGACCTGTTCGCGCAACCGACCCTGCGAGAGCGTCAGAAAGACGAGGTTTTCGCGGTACTCGTCCTCGGTGAACGTGTCCCGATCACGCACCACGTTGAAGGTGGCCGAAATGACCCGCCGCTGAGCTTCCGAGAGCCCGCGGGCGTCACCGCCGCCGCCACCGCCACCACCGCCGCCACCGCCTTGTGACTGCTCCGCCCGGAAGTCGCGACGAAACGCGCGAATCTGAACGAAATACAGGTCGCTCATGACCTCACGGGTCGCGGCCGACTGATTGTCGCCGGCCGTGCCGTAGTAGGACACGAAATCGCCCGGTTCCAGTTCGAACTCCTCGAGGAACAAGGTGTGACCGGCCGAGACCTCTTTGAGACCGCCTTCTTCCGAACTGAACAGGCTGACCGTCTCTTCCGGCCCGCCGTTGATCGAGTAGGTCAGGCTCAACGACCGGACCCCAAAGTCGTCGTCCGCCCGGGCCTCAAGAAACACCTCTTCAATGGCGTTGGCCGTCGTGTCGCGCCCCGGCTTCACAAACATGACGGAGGGCGGCTGGTCGGTCAGCACATCGATGGTGTAGCGTGGCGAGGCATCCACCGCTTCGCCACTGGGTCCTTCCAGCTCGACCTGGTAGAAACCATCCTCATCGACGACAAAACTGGCCATGAGCACCCCATCGGCGCGCGGGGTCAACGTGGCCGCGTTGGTCTCGTCGAACACCAGCCGGCCGGCCGGCGTGCTCATGGTCGGAAACACCCGCACGCGCACTTCGGTACCACGCAGCACCGCGATGTCGCCGCCGTCCTGGATGATCCGCGGCTCGAGACCAGTGTAGGCGGGGAAGTGATACTCCAGTTCGAGGTGCTCGGCATACGGCAGGTCGATGACCTCGAGCGTAAAGTTCCCGGACTGCACGCTGTCGGCTTCGATGAAGTAGTTGGTCTCGTCTCGCACATCGAACAAGAGCGTCTCGAACTGGCCGACCACCGGCTCCTCACCCTCCAACGCTTCGACCGGGATCAGCGGGACACGCTCGTACGCGTCGCTGGAACTGGTCCGCATGAACAGGTTCACGTCGTTGGTCTCGAACCCCACCAACTGGGCCGTGACGGCGAGGTCGGAGCCGCGCGCGATGGTCGCGTCGCCCGGCAAGACTTCGATGCTGTACGGGCTGGCAGCCTGCACGCTCCCGGTCGGCGTCATCAGCGCCGTGGCCCCGTGCCGCAGGTAGGACGGCCCAAAGATGAACATCAGCAGCGCCACGACGGCGACACCGACCAGATAGCTCGATGACTGGCGAATCTTGTCCCGCTCGACGGCCGACCCCATATCCAGCCCACGACACCGCTCGACCGCGGACTGGATGAGCTTCTCGACGAGCGCCGACGAATAGTTCTCACTGTCGGACTGTTCCCCGCGCTTTGTCTCTTCGAGCGCGCTCAGCACCGCCGCCTGGAGCGACGGGTCGTGCTCTTCGAGATACAGCGCGACCTGCTCGTCGGGTATCGGGCGCGCGAGCGGCCGAATCAGATACCAGTACGTCAGTCCCGCCAGCGTGAGATAGGTGAGCACCCGGAAGGCGATGACTGAGCCCCCCGAGAACTTGAAGACCTCGAGTCCGTAGGAGGAGACGAGGAACGCCCCCAGGCCGGCCGCCGCCAGAATCGCGACGCCCCGCATCGCGATCCGTAACCGCCAGCGGTTACGCACGCGGCGGATGACGTCGACCAGATCGTGCCGACCGCCGGAGAATGATGACGACCAGGAATCGCTGAACATGCTTGGCCTCACTTTGGGGGTTTGCCCCATCTTATCTCACCGACGCGCCCATTCCCCGAGCATTCCGCCACCTCGCCGCACAGGCGCGGCACGCTCGATGCGACACACTAGTCGAGGTCCAGCTCCGCTCGTGACAACCGGTTGGACATCACCGTTTCGGTGGCAAGAAACCCGAGCGCCCCGATCAGGAGATACCACCACAGGGTCTGACGACGTTCGAGGTCTTCCGGTCGTATCTCGCGCTCTTCCCCGATGGTCCGATCGCCCGCCGCACGACCGGTCACAATTGCCACGAGTTCCTGTGGATCGACCTGATCCAGATTCGATTCGCTGAGGTCGACGTTGACGGCCACCAGCACCGGATCGGTGTCTCCCGCGTCGGTGTCTCGAATTTCGTAGAAACCCTGCTCCTGTAGACCAATAAACCCGGGCCGACCGTCGCTCCCTGGATCGACACGGTCTTCGGACGGATCGCGCACCACGAGGTTGGGACTCGACAAGTCGAGCTCCGCCGCACCGGGATACGCTGACAGGTCGAGCACCTGCCCGGCGGTTAGGGCTGAGGTTGGCGCGGTGTAGTCGGCCAAATACTCCACTGCTCTGTGCACGAACGGCAGATATATCCCGTTGCGGGCGAAATCGTTCCAGAAGGTGTCGAGGGTCGAGGTCCAGACCAACACCCGACCCTCGCCGAACCGATGCTCCGCCATCGCGGCATCACCGTTGTCGAACCGGGCGAGGACCAATGTGTCAGGACCGACGCTCAGAGGCCGGTAGCGGAAGAAACGCGGCCCCGTGAGGTCACCACTGCGTGGGGTGCTGAACGCAGCGAACACCGGATGGCTGTAATCGACGAATCCCAGCGAACCGCCGCGACCGTCACGATCGGCCGGCCCGTCAATCGGTCCGGGCAACAGATCGAGGTTGTCGCCGGGCCAGCGCACGCCTTCACCCAACGCAATCCACAAGCCACCGCCGGCCTCGACGAACCGGGTGATGGCGGCACCGATCGGCCCGTCGGGGAGCCCGACATCGTTCAAGACCACGACCCCGGCCGCCGTCACATCAGCCGCCGTGACCTGGCTGATCGCTCGCTCTGTGACGGCGAACGCGGGACTCGTCCCGATCGCCAGAGCCTGTCGCAGATACAGATTGGCCTCTGAGCCCGCATTGCCCGGTTTGCCGACAATCAACACCGGCACGATGTCGCCAGGCGCGACCGTGAAGTGGTACACGTCGTCCTGCGGCAACCGGTCCGCGGCGGCCCGCACAGAGATCGGCATCGCCGAGTCCTCAAGCGTGAACGGGTCGAAGGTCACCGTGGCCGGGCCGTTCGCCTCTATCGAGACTCGCAACGACTCCAGTTCGCGGCCGTTCAACTCGAGCGACACGAGCAGGTCTTCGACCGGCTCGTTCCCACGGTTAGCCAAGCGCGCCGTGACCGTGGCTCGTTCGCGGTCCGCAAACAGATCGCGCTGCACCGAAGCGCCGGCCACGCTCACATTCGGGGTCGGGTCGTCGTCGGCCACCGATACCGGTGTCAGTACGGTGCCGGGCGGCAAGAGAATGCTGCCGGCACTATCGACCCCCACGCGTTGAAAATCGCTGATGAGCACGACCTCGAGCAGGGGTTGGTCCGAGTCTTCGAGAATCCCCTGGGCCAGTTGCAGGGCAGGACCGTATCGCGTGGTCCCGGTGCCCAACTCGACGTCATCGATCGCCGCCAGCAAGCTGGCGCGATCCGTGGTCGACCGTGTACTCGATTCGGCTCCACTGTCAAAGAAGACGACCGTGGCCTCGTCGTCCGCCGCCAGATCACGCACCACCCCGCGGGCGATGTCTCGCGCCTCCTCCCAGCGACCGCCGTAGCCCATGCTGTAGGAACGGTCGACCAGCACCACGACCTCGCGCGAGCCCCCGGTCACCGCGGCCAGCGCGGTCGAACGGAGGAAGGGACGGGCGAACGCGGCGATGAGCAACACCAAGGCCGCGCATCGCATCAGCAACAACAGCCAGTGACGGACGCGCTGGCGGCGGAGAGAGTGAAACGGGATCCTGCGGACGAACATCAGCGACGGAAACTCGACCACCTCGGTCCGTTGGCGCTGAATCATGTGAATCAGCACCGGCACGCCGAGGGCCGCGATCGCGGCGAAGAACAGTGGAGCCAGAAATGACATCAACGCACTTTCGTCATCTTGTGTCGCATGGCCAGATACTTGAACAACGCATGGTCGAGCGGCACCTTGGTGTTCAAGAAGGCGTAGTCAATACGGTTCCGGCTGAACAGCTGACCCAACGACCGGATGTGGTCCTGCACCAGCGCACGATACTCGTCCCGCAGCTTGTCCGGCACCACCGCCATCTTCCGGCCGGTTTCCATATCCTCGAAGCTGCTCGAGTCGTCGTAGGGAAAATCCACCTCGGCGGGGTCGAGGATGTGAAAGACGATCACGTCGTTGCCGGCGAAGCGGAGCGGCTTGATCGCGTCAAGGACCTTTTCCGGCTCCTCGTAGAAATCGGAGATGACGACCAGGATGCTGCGGCGCTTGAAGAACTCTGTCGCCTTGAAGAGCGGCGGCCCGAGGTCGCCCGGGCGCCCGGCGACGATTTTGTCGAGCGTGTGCAAGGTCACGTCGAAATGCTTGGCCGAGGGGGGCACGCGTTCGACGATGTCGTCGTCAAACGTCACGATGCCGATCCGATCGCGCTGCCGGCTGCTGAGATAGCTCAAGCAGGCCGCGAGGTAACGGCCATAGTCCAGCTTGGTGACACCCCGGCTGCCAAAGCTCATCGACTTCGACACATCGAACAGCACCGAGAAGTTGGTGTTGGTGTCCGCTTCGAACTGCTTGACGTAAAAGCGGTCCGTCCGCGCGAACAGCCGCCAATCGATACGCCGGATGTCATCCCCCGGCATATACCCGCGGTGCTCGGCGAAATCGACCGAGATGCCGAGGTACGGAGCCTTGTGCAGCCCGTTGATGAACCCCTCGACCACGAAGCGCGCCGCCAGCTCGAGGCTGCCGATACGCACCAAGACCTTCGGGTCGATGAAGCGTGCGCCGGGCGAAACGGTCGCGGCCGTGGACATGGTGACGGCTCGGGCTCCTTACACCTTTACATCTGGGAGGTCGGGACCGGCACGGCCTCGAGCAGCTGGTCGACGATCTGGTCGGCGGTGATGCCTTCGGACTCGGCGTGGAAGTTGAGCAGCACACGGTGACGCAGGACCGAGTGCGCCAGCGCGCGAATATCGTCGAAGCTGACGTGGTAGCGCCCCTCTGTCAGCGCGCGTGCTTTCCCACCCAGAATCAGATATTGGGCCGCGCGGACACTGGCCCCGTAAGCAACCCACTTACTGAAGTCTGGGGCGCCGTCCCCCTTCAATCGACTCGTCCGTACGATGCTCAGGGCGTAACGCATGACCGCGTCGGACACCGGCACACGCCGCACCAGCCTCTGGAATCCGACCAGGTCGGCTCCCGTCACGGCATGCTTGAAGTCCGGCTCCGCGTTGCCGGTTGTCGACCGCACGACCTCGAGCTCTTCGTCTTCCGGCGGATGCTCGATGACGATGTGAAACATGAACCGGTCGAGCTGGGCCTCCGGCAACGGGTAGGTGCCTTCGAGCTCGATCGGGTTCTGGGTGGCGAACACGAAGAACGGCTCCTCAAGCGTGTAGGTGCGCCCCTGGACGGTGACCCGATGTTCCTGCATCGCCTCAAGCAACGCCGACTGGGTCTTCGGCGGCGTCCGGTTGATCTCGTCGGCCAGCAGGACGTTGGTAAACACGGGACCCGGCGCGAAGATCATCTTGCGTCCGCCAGTCTCCGCGTCCTCCTGGATGATGTCGGTGCCGGTGATGTCGGACGGCATGAGGTCCGGCGTGAACTGAATACGGGAAAACTTCAGGTCGAGCACCTGTGCCAGCGTCTGGATGAGCAAGGTCTTGGCCAACCCGGGCACCCCGATGATCAGGCTGTTGCCGCCGACGAACAGCGTCAGCAACGTCTCGTTGATGACCTCCTGCTGGCCGATGATTTTCTTCCGGAGCTCGACGAGAATCTGCTCGCGTCCGGCCTTCATGTGGTCGGCCAGGGCAATGTCGTCTGGATTATCCAGGTCGGTCGGTTGTTCTGCGAATGCGTCCACGATTCCGCTCTCCTTGCCGCGTTGCTTCCGTGGGGCGCTGCCCCACACCCTGGCTCGGCGCTCGCGGGGGCCCAACGCCCCGCTCCGCCGCTTAGCGGGCGCGCATATGCGCGCCGTTTCCGTTCAATGCGTCATCGCGTACATGATGTAATTCACACCAAATTTGAACGACTCATTCGAGATATCGATCGGCACCCACCCGGTCATCGAAAACTCCCACGATTCGCCGATGTCATTGTTGTGGTTGGCCACGACGATCAACCGGCCATTCGGATCATTGTTCTCAAACAGTCCGAAGAAGATCGGTGTCTCCGGGTATTGCGGCGGGTAGTCCAGAGAATCAATATCAAAGAACGAGTGATAGACCGGCATACTGACATCGAGTTCGATCCAGTTAAGGTCGGGCAACACCTTCTTCATCTGGGTTTCCAGGTTGTACCAGTGGTCGTCGGCATGGAAGTCGTCGAAGATCAGGAACCCGCCCTTGAGCAGATAGTTCCGCAAGCCCTCCTCTTCCGCCTCCGACGGCGTCCAGTAGCCCGGCTCCGACATGTACGCGAACGGATACTTGAACAGATTCGGATCGTCGAGCATCAAAATGGTGCCGCCATCCTCGCCCAGATACGGATCGATGAGTGTGACCTCGTCGAGAATCCGCATCAAGTTCTGCTCGGCGCGCGGATAGTCGTGGGCCCAGGGCAGGTCCTGCCGATAGAAGAACCCCCCACCCGCGTATCGGTCGGCATACCGGATTCGGGCGAACACGAAGCGGCCGTCAAAGGTGGCCGGACCGGACACCGGGGCCGTGTCGGCACGCTCGGCGACCGCCGCCGCGGCGCCGCCCGCCAGCAACACGGCCAGCACCAGCCCCGTCGTCAACCGTCGCGTGATGGTCCTCATCGCCCTAGTGTCCTAGCGCGGCTCGGCCGCATCCCCTTCCGCGGTGCGGATCTCACGGGCCTTCAACGCCATGGCGACGAGCAGTTTTTCCATTTCCGCATCGTAACTTGCCGCATCGGTCCCGCCCCGCGTCGCCCGGAGCCCCTCGATCTGCTCCTGCAACAACAACCGCTCTTCATACAGGGCGCGTATCGCGGGGTCATCGGGCAACCCGGCAAGTCCGGAACCGTCGCCAGTGGTAATGAACAAGCTGCGCGCCATGGCGCCGTCGGTGGTCAATGGATCCGGCTCGCGGGTCCCCTCGCCATCGCCGTTGTCATCGAGCAGAGCGTGCTCGGTCTGCAGGCGTCCGTCCGACTCGTAGACGCGGGCCACCTGCACCACCGCGTATTCAAACGCTTCGAGCATCGAGACGCGCCCGTCCTTGTTCTGGTCGGAGTCCTCTTCACCTTCAGCGAACGCGGCCACGAAATGCCCGCCGAACACGGTCTCGTTCCACTGGCCGCTGCTGCGAGTGGCCGTCATCACGGTGCGCCCTTCGCCCGACAAGGCCTCGATGAATCCGCCGCTCGAGGTAGCCGTGTTGACAAACGTGACCCGCTGGGTGCTCAACGTGCTGAGGAGGACCGCGTAGTCCCCGGCGGTCAAATCGCGACCGGGCAGATTGAAGCGCGACTCGCCGCTGTTGTGGCTCCCGTGTCCAATCAGCAGCACCAGCACATGGTCATTCGGCTCGGCCCGCTCGGCGATCTCGGCAAACGCCTGCTCGACGTTCTCCTTGGTTGACCGTCCGTCGATGCGCTCGGGATCAAGCTCCACCTTCTCAGCCAGGTAGGCGACCTGTTCCGGCGGCACCTCGTAGCGCTCGATCGCGGCGTCAATGAGCGTGGTGGCCCACTCGTGAAACTGCTCGGCGTACGCCGGCTCGCCGCTCAACCCGGTGAGCACGAGAATGTGGGTCTGTTGCGCGGCCACCGGCGCGGCAAGCCACGCGGTCGTCGTGACCGCGACCGCCACCACGGTCGCCCTCATGCGCGTCCGATCCTGGAGCCGGATCATGCCAACCCTCGCGACCGGCGGTAGCCCCACTCGCCGAGGACCAACGCGAGAAACAGAAACAGAAAGACCGGCATGTCCCACAGGTCGCGCTCTTCGACCACGGTGACGCCGCCACCGACCGTCTGGATGTCGTCGACCAGGGAGTCGACCGTGTCGGTGGTGTAGAACCGGCCGCCGGTCTCTTCGGCCACCCGTTCGAGCAACGACGCCTGCATCGTGGAATCGTAGTACTCTGAATCGCTCGGGGCCACGCGAATATACGCGGTGTCACTCCCCAGCAACTCACCGTCGCTCGTGGCCTCCATTCGCACTTCGTACAGCCCCTCCTTACGCGGCACGAAACTGGAGGCGTACTCGCCGTCCCGGTCGGCGGTCCAGTCCATCGGGACTTCGAACAGCTCGTCATCCGGATCCGTGATCCAGGCCGAGACCTGACTGTTGTTGATTTCCTCGTAGTTGGCGTCGTCGACCTCCGCCCGCAGAGACAACGGCTCGTCGAGCTCGGTCTGATCGGTGGGCAAGTCGGCGACCACCTGATCCGGCACGCCGTCAACCATCCAGCGCAACAAGCGACGCCACAGCGTCTCGTGGGTCTGGTCATCGACCGCGATGTCGGCGTGCATCTGCCACATCCAGGAATCCTGGATGGGGAAGGCCAGTGCCTTGCCGGCTCCATAGCGCTGGAAGGCGAGCACGACGAAGGATCCGTCGCCACTTTCCAGGAGTCTGGTCGCACCTGGCTTCACGTCCGTGATCCGATTGACCAGGGTAATCGGGGGCAATTCGAGCCACCGCGCGCCGGAAGCCTCCTCCGTCTCGGCGATCTGGGTGGCGGGGTGGGTGGCGCCGGCGCGAGTCGGCCGCACATCGGTCTCGATGAAGAAACCGTCCTCGCCGTCGCCGGCGGTGGGATTCAGTAGCACCGGCAGCACATCGGCCACTGGGGTGCCCGCATACCCCCCCTCGGCGTACGACCGCTGCCCCCCGAGCATCAGCAAGCTGCCACCCCGTTCGCTGACGAAATCGGCAATCATGCGGAGCTGGTCGGGTGTGAAGTAGTTCGCCTCGATGCTCCCCAGAATGATCGCGCGGTACTTGAACAGTTCTTCGCGGGTCCGGGGGAATCCGCCGATCAGATCCTCGGCGTCTTCGACACCGATCCGCATGAACTTGTTTTCGGCGGTGCGCTGCAGCCTGGCGACCTGCAGGTTCTCGTCGTCCTCCACCGCCCGTCCAATGAACTTGAGCTCCCAGCGTGGCTCGCCTTCGAAGTAGAGGATTTTCTCGCGCGTATCCTCGACGACGACCAGGGCGTTCCGCTCGTTGTTCTGGGTGACCATTTCATCCGGGCGCGGCGCCACCCGGAAACTGAACAGACGCGCACCGGCGTCCGACGCGGTGAACCGGACCCGCACCGTGGCCGGCTCGCCGTCGGCCGGCAGCGTCACTTCCTGGTCGGCCACGATCCGGCCTTCGTCCTCCACCTGTACGCTGACGGTCTCGCCCGCGTACCCGTTCTGCGTCAACAGGACGTCGACCACCAACGCGGCGCCCTTCAGCACCGAGCGTGGCGTGTCCACCCGACTCAACTGGATGTCGCGGCTGTACTCCTCGCGGCCGAGGCCGACCGTGAATACCGGTACTCCGGCCGCCTCAAGAGGCACGAGCGCGTCCGACAATTCCACGTCGGCATTGTCGGCGCCGTCGCTCACCACCACCATTCCAGACAGCGGCACCCCAGCCAATTCCTCGTGGGCGCGGGTCAACGCCTGCCCCAAGTGGGTCCGGGTGCCGTCAAAGGCCAGATCGTCGACAGACGTGATGCGATTGGTGGCGGACGAAAAGCTGAAGAGCCGCAGCGCGAAGCGGTCCGCCAAGGCGGTCAGCAGAGGGCTCTCTTCCCCACCGAACTGCTGGGTCACGAAGTCGGCGCGGGACTCACCGTCGCGGTCGGCGATCGCCATGCTGCGTGAGTCGTCGATCAAGACACCCAGGAAATTCTGCTGGGCGACGACCTGCGACAGCACGAGCACCGGTCGGAAGAGACAGAGCAGCAGGACGGCCAGAATAGTGAGACGCACACCCGTCAGCACGGCGCGATCGAGTGGCCGCGTGTTCGCCCGCACCCGTTGATAGGTCTGGAACGTCACCACGCCGATGGCGACCACGACCACGGCCGCCACAAACGTCGCCGTCGTCGGCCGGAAGGCCAGGGAGCCCTCGTCGAAGATGATCGGACGGTACTTGAACAAAAACTTGAACAGCGATTCGAACATTGCTACAGACGCGATCGGGCCGGCGGCGTGACAAGCATATGGGTCAATCGACCCGCTCACCGGCGCCTCGGCCCGTCTCCTCTTCTAGTGACTCATCGCGTAGACGATGATGTTTACGGTAATTTCAATCGCGTACGTCGAATACCTCAATGGATAGTATGGGCTTTCTGCCCATTCCCACGCATCACCGATGTCCGTGTTCCAGTTGATGACAACCATCAACCGGCCGGTTTCGTCGAAAATTCCCTTCACCTGCGCTTCGTAGCCGTCACGCTCCCAGGTCGGTCCCCCCTGCGCGTTGCCGATGGACGGAACCTGAACGATCTCCTCAATGTTATAGACGGTGTTGAATATCGGATGGTTGAGGGGCAAATCCACGATCTGGTATTCAGGCAACACGCGCTTGATCTCGGCCTCGAAATTCTGCCACTCGTAGGTGCCCCAGAAATCGTCGATCATCAAGAACCCGCCGGCCAGCAGATACTCGCGGAGGCCTTTGACTTCCGCCTCCGTCATGTACATGTTCCCGACCTCCAGCGCGTAGAGGAACGGGAACCGACGCACGGCCGGGTCGTCGAGCTGGATGGCGTTTTCCATCTCGTAGGCATCCAGGTCGATCAGACGGTCGAGGATGGTCAAGAACTGGCGATCGGCCTTGGGAAAATCTGTGGCCCAGGCGCCCCAGCGCCGACCACCACCGTTGTAGATCGCGCGGGTGAAGAAGAACTCCCGCGCATTGGCGCTTGGATTCTTGAGCGTCGGACGGATGTCTTCGCGCCGAAAAATGGGTTGGCGTTGGGCGGCCAGCGGGGCGGCAACTCGGGGGGCTGGAACCGCGATCTCGGTGGGTTCCATCGGCCACGCCGCGCCCCAACCGGCACCAATGAGTGCCGTCGCGATCACACCCGCGCGGACGAAGAACCGTGGCCGCAAGCAACCGCTCCCAGGACAAGGCCCGTCTGAAAAACCGGTAGGACACTCCGGTGCATTCGAAGGCCGCGGTATTCCGACTGCCGATGTTGCGCCGTGCGAGTCCTCTAGAAAACTGCCCGGTTTTACTGGCCGGCCCGCCCGACGCAGCCAAGACGGTCCCGGCAGCATAGCACAGGGCCGAGCCCTCGACGGCCGCCCGAGAGAACCGGCCGACTACCGTGGATCCGGGGCCGCCCGATCCCCCTCCTCGCACCGGGAATCAGCTCGAATGACCGTGACCAGGCGCCAGATGCCGTCGTCGGCCAGAATGCCCCCGAAACCCTGCATCCGGGTGTCCGGCACCCCATCGCGGATCACGCCGAACAGACCGGTGTCGGTGTCGTCGTGCCACCACTCGCAATCGAACAGATCCGGGGCATCGGTCGCCTCGCCCTCGGTGGCGTGACAGTAGCCGCCGCACACCGCCCCCATCAACGCGCGGCCTTCCTCGATCGCCGCGACGTCGCCAGCGAACGGATTCTCAGACGACTGGCCCGCCCCTGTCAGCGCCACGGCCGCCAGAAGCATCGGGACCAATGGGCCGACACGTTTCACGATCCCTCCAACGCAAACACCAGCAGCGAGCTTCCGAGCGGCATCGACGCGGATTGCTGGCTCATCCTCACATTGAAGACGTGCAAGGGGCTGTTCCGACGTATCGCTGGCGGTCGAGGGCGAAGAGGGTGAGATAGAGCGTTATTTCAGGTGGCGCGTGGCGCGCTCGGAGGTGAAGTCCTAGTGACGGACACCGGCATCGCGCTCGGGACGTCGATTGGTAACCGACAGCGAGCCATCCGCATCCGATGAAGATGCACACGCACGATTTGCGATGGCGCCGAGCATCCCCTTGAAGATCAACGCATGCAGGGGATAGATGCCATACCAGTAGACGAGCCCGGCCAGCCC
>CAUZAY010000033.1:0-21726 GCA_963577695.1 Vicinamibacteria bacterium
CCGTCCCCGAGCGGTCACCGACATGCAGGGTGCCGTCCGCATCGAAGGCCAGACCACACGCCACCCCCAGATCAGTCGCCACCTCTTCCACTCGACCGTCCGCGTCGACGGCAGACACGGTGCCGTCAAACCTGCTGGACACGAACAAGCGGCCGCCCGGTTGGAATGCCAGCGACGTCGGGTTCGTCAAGCCGGTGACGAACGGCTCGCAGAAGCCATCGGTGCCGACCCGAAAGATGGAGACCGGCGACGACGCGCCACGCGTGCCGCTGTGGGTCAAATAGAGAATACCGTCGTCGCCGAATGCGGGACTGTCGACCTGGTGCAGCCCGGTCGCCACCGGTGCGCCGACCTCGAGAAACGCTGTCTCGCCCGGCGCCGTGGAGAGCCGGATCGGGGTAGTGCCACCGTCGATACCGGCCGGGACACGGCAGGCCACCGTATCGCGATCGACGTACACCACCCGAGCCACCACCTCGCCAAACCGCACCTCCGGGAGACGCCCCGGCTCGCCGTCGATACCGGTGCCCCGCACCGTGACCCGCCCGCCACTGATGGCCGCCAGCGGACGCACGGAGGTGATACGCGGACGGGTCAGCGTGGCTGCGCACATGGGCGAACCGCACGCGGATGGTGTCGGGAAGGACTCACGACTCGCCAAACTCGACGTTCCAGAAGAGGTAGTCTCGCCAGCTTTCTGGCGCCTCACGCACGCCGATGGCGATCCGAACGGTCGCCGAGCGGACCGGTCGACGTGGTGGTCGCAGGATGGTCATGCGCGCCTCGACGGGCGTACGTCCTCCTTTGCGACGGTTGCAGCGCACACAGGAGGTCACGATGTTTTCCCACTCTTTGCGACCACCATGTCGTACCGGGACCACATGGTCGAACGTCAGGCTGTCGGCCGGCAACACTTGGCCGCAGTACTGACATCGATGGTTGTCTCGCGCGTAGATGTTGGCCCTCGAAAACGGAACGAGATTGAAGTGCCGCTTGATGGTGATGTACCGCAACAACCGGATCACGGAAGGCAACTTCACGGTGAGCGACACCGAGTGGACTTCCCGCGGGTAGACCGAGATCACTTCGACCTTCCCCTGGCACCAGAGGGTCATCGCCTTTCGCCAGTCGACGACCGTGAGGGGCTCGTAGGTCGCGTTCAGTAGCAGCGTAGACTCCATAGTTTAGACGGGGCTTTGGCCCGAACCCCGCGCGGCCGCTCCGCAGAACGGCACCATTGGCATCTTGCCCGACGCCCGGCGATGGTGTCAAGCCCTGGAGTCTCGTAACATGCTGAATTGAATGAGCTTATGTCTCATTCATGGAAATCTTCTAGTGTCCCGAGCGCGCGCCGCCGATACTAGTACTCAGATGATCCGAATCCTGCCGGTCGTGACGCTCGCCCTCCTGGCCGGTGCGTGCGCGACGCGCGGCGGTGCAATCCCCGAACCGTTTCCAAGACCTGGACGTGACACCGCGGCCGCACGCACCGTGCCGATCGCGAGAGGAACGGCCGATACCTACGCCATCACCGCCACGGCGCTCAACCTGCGGGGAACGCCATACGTGGACGGTGGCACCTCACCGACCGGCTTCGACTGCAGCGGATTCACGTCGTATGTCTTCCGCCAACACGGGGTGGAACTCCCGCGTCTCGCGGCCGCCCAGTATCAGGTCGGCCACCAGGTCGACCCGGACGCCATCGCGGCGGGCGACTTGCTGTTCTTCACGACCGTCGCGCCGGGCGCCTCACATGTGGCGCTGGCCATTGGCGGTGACGAGTTCGTCCACGCGCCCTCAGAGCGAGGCCAGGTCCGCGTCGAACGGCTTGGCTCGAGCTACTGGTCGAGAAGATTCCTCGGCGCCCGACGAATCGTGTCCGACGCCCCCTAGTTAGCAGGGTGCGGAAAAAACACCAGAGCGGTTTCTTGGCAAGCCATTCGCCTCCTGAGGAAACGGCGGCCGTGGGATCCGTAGCAAGCCCCTTCAGGGGCGCTGATCGTTCTGCGGGCCTAAAGGCCCTTGCTACGGCCGCCAACTGGGCGTGACCCGTTTCCTGCCCGAGGCGTCACGCCCCGCGTGTGACGGGCTGGCAAGGCGCAAGGAGGGAGCAGCCAGCCGGGCTGTGACCCACGAAGTCCCACCGCCAAACCCACACCTCTCGCAGAACCGGTTTCCTGGCGAGGCGTTCGTGTGGCCAGGCGCAAGGAGGGAGCATGCACGCGGCATGTGACCGACGAAGCAACACCGCCAGACTGACGCCTCGCCAGGAAACCTAGCCTTCGACGGCTATCTTGATGCGGTCGCCGGGACGAGGCTGCTCGTTCACCGGCACACCGTTCATGATGGCCAGCGTGTTCGGCGGGATGATGCTTTCGCCGGCATTCTGCGCGATCGACTGCCACGTCTCGCCGTCACGCACGGTATAGAAGCGAAGCCGATTGGGTCGAATGTCTTCTGCTTCGGCCGGGCTCAGGGGACGAAAGCTCCTGATCGAGGTATTGAATTCAGATTCCACCTGGTCGTAGGTGTCGGCCCCGGTCAGCCCACCGACGACGTAGATCGTCCCGCCGTAATCGATGTACGCCACCCGCGCGCGCGGTTCCCCCGAGTCTGCCTGCTCTCCGGTGAACGTGCCAACGAACGCGTCCAGGTCGCCAATTCTGGTGTCGCCGCCAGAATCGAGACGATATCCGCCCTCCCGCATCGTGTCCCCGGCGAGTTGCTCCAGGTCGGTGGTGGTCGGGTCGGTCACCAACTGCAGCAACATGTAGACCTCTTCACCGGGCTGCTTGGCGACCACCTGCGTCGGCGTGTTGACAACCTCCCAGCCCTCTGGGAACTGCAGCGCGAAACGAAGCACCGGGTGGAGGAAGTCTCGGCCCCGCACGATGCCCAGGTCTGGGTTGTCCCCAAACATCAGTCCGTCGAGCCGGTCGAGATACCCCGCGCGGTTGACCCGAAGTTCATCGAAATCCAACCGGGTGCCAAGTTCCTCGATGACCGGCCCCACGCGTTCTACTCGATCCGATGCCGCCGGGTGGGTCGAAAGCCACCCGGGAACGCCACGGCTGTCCCCGCCGTCGCTGAGCCGAGACAAGGTCGAGAGCATGTCGCGCACTCCGGTGGGATCCCATCCGGTCTCGCCGGCGTACTGGGCGCCGAGACGATCGGCCTGCAATTCCGCGTCGCGACCGTATCGGAGAAGCAACACGCCCAGTCCGGACTGGGCTACCCCTCCAACCGCTTGTGCCGCCGGCGAAAAGATACTACCGACGGCCAGGCCGAGTTGAGCGCCGCTGGCGCGGGTATACGCCTGCACGCTGTGGCGGGCCGTGACGTGCCCGATCTCATGGCCGAGCACCCCGGCCAGGTCGGCCTCATCACCGAGGAACGCCATGATGCCACGCGTCAGATAGATGTAGCCGCCTGGAATAGCGAACGCATTGACCGCGGGCGAGTCGACCACGGCGAAGCTCCACGGCAGGTCAGGACGGTGCGAGCGCGCGGCCATCTGGAGCCCGATCTCGCTGACGTACTGCTGCAGCTCCTCGTCGTCGTACAGCCCCATCTGGTTGCGTACCTGCTCGTCGGACTCACGCCCCAGCGCGATCTCCTGGGCCTCCGTCATCATGACGAACTCGCGCGCCCCGGTGACGGGATTCCGGGCGCAGCCGGCCAGCCCCAACACGGCGAGCGTCAGAACGAAGCACCGATAGGTCATGCGCATGATGGACGCCTGTGGCAGGCTCAGCCGGGTACGCCGCACGTGATCTCCGCCAGCAGATCCACCTCATGAGCGATCTGTGCGACAGCATCGTCCGCGATCGGTTGGAGCGGGGGCCGGGCCGGGCCGCCGATATAGCCGAGGTGGGTCAGGGCCGCTTTCAACCCGGGAATGCCGTACACCGACGTGATGAGCTTGGCCAGCGGCGACACCTGCCGCTGTAACGCTCTGGCCTCGTCGAGCCGCCCCGCCCGCACCAGTTCGTAGATCCGCAGGCACGCATCGGGCGCAACACAGGCCAACGCCATGATCCCGCCGTCGGCCCCCAGCAGGAGACTACTGAAGAATGTCGGGGCCGACCCGACCAGCACGCCGAACCCGTCGCCCGCCGCCCCGATCAGCTCGCCGACATAGCTCATGTCGGGACCAGACTCCTTGATGCCAGCGATGTTCTCGTGACTCGACAATGCGGCCACTGCCGCGACCGGTAGCGTCACGCCGGTCAAGCCCGAGAAGTTGTACAGCAACACCGGCACGGGGCAGGCGTCGGCCACGGCCGAGTAGTGTCGGATGAACGACGACGTCGTCAACTGCCCTTTGAAATAGGACGGCGTCCGGACGAGGACGGCGTCGGCGCCCGCATCCGCCGCCCGCTGGGATGCATCAATGGCGCACTTGGTTGACTGGCGTCCGGTGCCGGCAATCAACAAACGACCGGCGGGAATCCGCGGCCGTGCCGTGGCAATGAGCTGCTCCGATTCGTCGTCGTCGATCAGCGGCGCTTCGCCGTTCGACCCGAGGACCACGAGTCCATGGAGCCCGGTCCCCACCCACCGATCGAGGTTGCTGCGCCAGGCGTCCAGGTTGAGCGCGCCATCGTCGGCAAACGGCGTGGGGATCGGCGCGAAGACTCCGGTAAATTTCATAGGCTCGCTCGGTATGGAGTGGGACGTTGCTGGTTCCATCACACCGCAACGGTTCGGTGACGGTTCACCGACCCTTCACGACGTCCCACGGCGGTCAGCGCCACAGTAGCGAGCGCGGCCGAATCTTGTCAATGTCGGTCGGCGGGTACTCGAGTAGGTCCGTACAAGGAAGGACCCGGCGTCGCCGACAATGTCGGCCACAACCGGGCTGTGGTGGGTCGTAAGCGGGATATAGCCGACGGTGCAACCGATTGGCAACCGGGTGCCCACGGCCGGGAGCAAAACCCTTCAGTGTCATCCAGACGGCTCCGGTCAGGCCCTAGCCCGTGTCAGGGGCCATCTGGACGGACGCTACCTCCACCTGAAGCAATGATCGGGCCATGTCCCGACAGAGCCCAGATAGACTTTCGTAAATTGCTACGAATAAAAGTGTTGCAACAATTCAAACTGGACCGCACGACCGCGTATCGGGCCGACATTCTGTCTCAAGAAGGCACCAATCACGACACCTGTGTCGGAAACGACACCATTCCCACAGATCTGTCGCTGTGGGTCAGCCCCTCGGACCGGGGCCGGCGACCAGCGGCTGCTCTTGGATGCAGAACGCCGCGACCACGCGTCCACTCACCAGATGCTCCTGGATGATCCGCTCGAGGACGGGCGGATCACACTCCCGATACCAGGCACCTTCCGGGTAGACGACGGCTATCGGACCGCCCTCGCAGACGCGCAGACAATTGGCTTTCGTGCGTAACACGCCGCCCTGCTCGGACAGCCCCAACTCGCGGAGGCGTCGCTTGAGATAGTCCCAGGCGACCTGCCCACGGGCGTGGTCGCAGCACTTCGGCTTCGTCTGGTCGCAACAGAGCAGGATGTGTCGACGAGCGGCGCCGACCCCGACCGCCGTGGCGACGGTCCGCTGGCTCGCCAGTGAGCCGCGCTCGGGCTGCGGATCGTGCATCTTCGGATAGGGGGCAGTCTGGGGATTTAGGCTGTACTGGCAAAGCTCAGACAGCCCACGTAGGATAGCACGATGCTGCCAACGCCCCTGCCGGCCACGTTGACCAGTTCCGCGCCATGAGCGGTCGCACTGCGTTTCTGAGTCGGGCTCTGAGTGTCTTTCTCACCACGGTCGAACGTGGGGGCAATGCCCTCCCGCATCCCGGCACGTTGTTCGCGATTCTGGCCGGCGTCATCATACTGGTTTCGGCCATTGCGGCCCGGACCGGGATCGAAGTCGTGCATCCTGGAACCGGCGAACTGATTCAGCCGGTGAGCTTGGCCACGGTCGCCGGACTCCATCGAATCTTGACGGAGATGGTGACCAACTTCACCAGCTTCGCACCGCTGGGGACCGTCCTGGTTTCGATGCTCGGCATCGGCGTATTGGAAAGCAGCGGTTTTATCGGGGCCGGGCTGCGGCTGCTCGTCCTGTCGGCTCCGAAGCACCTGCTCACCTTCGTGATCGTGCTCGCGGGCGTCTTGTCGAACACCGCCAGCGAGATCGGCTACGTCCTGCTGGTGCCGTTGGGCGGCATCATTTTCCTGGGGGCCGGGCGGCATCCGATCGCGGGGCTCGCGGCCGCCTTCGCCGGCGTGTCCGGCGGGTACAGTGCCAACCTGCTGCTCGGCACCGTCGACCCACTGCTCGCTGGCCTGTCCGAAGAGGCGGCCCGTATCGTCGACGACGGGTACCGCGTGAACCCCGCGGCCAACTACTACTTCATGGTGGTATCCACCTTTATCATCGCCACCGCAGGCACGTGGGTCACCGAGCGCATCGTCATTCCTCGATTGGGTCCCTACGAAGGACAGGGAGACACCGACGCGCCGGATGTACTGCAGGAGCTCTCGAGCATCGAACGACGGGGGCTTGGATACGCCCTGCTGGCGGCGGCGGTGTTCGTGGCGTTCCTGCTCTGGGGAACGGTGCCGGCCGACGGATTCCTCCGCAACCCGGAGACAGGCGGATTGCTGCGATCGCCATTTCTCTCGGGAATCGTTGCCTTCATCTTCCTCGGCGGAACCGTGGTCGGGGTGGCATACGGCGCGGCGACCGGCGCGTTTCGGAACGACGCCGACGTCATGAACGGGATGGGTAAGACGATCAGCACGCTCGGCACCTACCTGGTGCTGGTCTTCTTCGCCGCCCAGTTCGTCGCCTACTTCAACTGGACCAACCTGGGTCTGATCATGGCGGTGAAAGGGGCTGAAACGTTGCGCAGCTCGGGGCTAGGCGGTATCCCGCTCATGCTCAGCTTCGTACTGCTGTCCTCGTTCATCAACCTCTTCATGGGCAGCGCCTCGGCCAAGTGGGCCATCATGGCGCCGGTCTTCGTGCCGATGTTCATGTTGCTCGGCTACACACCTGAGCTGACGCAAACCGCCTACCGCATCGGTGATAGCACCTCCAACATCATCGCGCCGATGATGTCCTACTTCGCCCTGATCGTCGCGTTCTTCGAGCGCTACGACAAACGGTCCGGCATCGGCACGGTCGTCGCCACGATGCTTCCCTACACCGTCACGTTCTTCATGTGCTGGTCAATTCTGCTGGTGATCTGGATGACCCTCGGTCTGCCGGTGGGACCAGGGGCGGGGCTCACGTTGGCGCCGTAGGTGGGCTTCGGGCTTCGGAAGCGAGTATACCTGTCGCACTCCGGTTCGTAAGCACGTTGGCGGCACCGCGAGTGCTTTCTACTCCAACTCTGGCCAGGTGATGTCGGCGCGGACCCCGTCCAGGTTCGACGTGGTATGCACATCCACGTAGAGATCGCCGTCGCGAAGGCTCCGTAATTCCGCCGCTGAGAGGGCCACGACACCGGACATCCGGGACTGGGCTCGACCACCGAGCAGGTGGGTCACCGGGCCGGCGGCGCCGGCGCTCGCCCGGTGCAGGTGGGAAAACAACACGTCGTCATCCAGGAGACCGTGCACCGTGACCGTGTAGCGCACGCTGCGTGTGGCTCGGTGGAGATCGAACCGCGCCCGCAATCCCACTCCATCGTCGCTATCGTGTCCCACGTCGACATGCTCTGGCGCCGGGGGGGTCACGAGACTCGGCGTACTGTCGGGTGAGCGCCGATGACCGGTGGCCTGCTCGAACGCATAGGCCAATCGTATGAGGTCTGCCTCGGCGAACTCCCGGCCAATCATCTCCAGCCCCACCGGCATGCCGTCCGTGGCGTACCCGGCCGGGACGGTGATGGCCGGCAAACCAGAAATCGCGCTGAGGGCGCAGTTGCTGCCAGGTTGGCCCTGGCCGATTGGGCGAGCAGTCTGACGAATGGTGGGATAGATGAGCGCCGTCAGATCATGTTCGTCGAGCAGGGCCTCGACGGCCAGACGCACGTCGTCACGTTTCGTCCGGCGGGCCCGATAATCGTCGGTGTCGAGCGACTCCACGTCCAGCGACGCCTGCAGGGCTCCCGAGCCAAGCACCTGATGGTAGAGCCCTCGCTCGACGAGCTCGGCCAGCGACCGCACCGGCGCTCCCGGGGTGCCGGCCAGATAGCGGTCGAAGTCAAACTTGAACTCGAGCCCGATCAGCGACGCCCCGTCCAGCAGGGAGCCGAAGTCGGTCTCGCCGATCTCCACCAGCTCGGCCCCGGCGGCGGTCATCTCCTCGGCGGCCGCCTCGATGACGGACCGCACCGGACGTTCGGCGCCGGTGTCCCCGAGCAACTCGTCGAGCAGCGCGACCCGAGCGCCCCGAAGCCCGCCGGCATCGAGGGCGTCGGTAAAGGTGGCCGGGATACGTCCCACACCGCGCTGGGTCGTCTGGTCGGCCGGATCGGGTCCAACCGTCGCGTCCAGCGTGATCGCCAGGTCTTCGACCGACCGCGCGAGTGGTCCGCCGATGTCTTGCGTGGTGGACAGCGGAATAATGCCGTCCCCGCTGGCCAGGCCACGGGTGCCACGAAGCCCCACCAGCGCGTGATGCGCCGAGGGGATACGGATCGACCCGCAGGTGTCGCTGCCCATACCGACGGCAGCGTAGCTGGCGGCAACGGCGGCGCCGGTGCCGCCACTCGATCCCCCTGGATTCCTCGACGGATCATACGGATTCCGTGTTTGTCCCGCGATCGAGCTCACGGTGGTGATGCCGCGCGCCAGCTCGTGCATGTTCGTCTTCCCAAGAATGATGGCGCCCGCCTCTCGCAAGCGCCGGACCTGGAACGCGTCGTCCGGCGGAATCGACGTGGCCAGCCCGATGGTCCCGGCGCTGGTCGGCATGTCCGCGGTGTCGTAGTTGTCCTTGACCACGACCGGCACGCCGTGCAGTGGGCCCCGCACCTGCCCCTGCGCACGTTCGGCATCGCGAGCGGCAGCCACCATCAACAGGTCGTCGCCGAGGAGCACCATCGCGTTCAATCCGGGACCACGCTTGTCGTAGGCCGCGATGCGCGCGAGATATCCGGTCACCAGTTGACGAGAAGTCACCTCGCCGGCATCGAGCGCCGCCCCGAGCTCCACGATCGAGCGCTCCATGACGTCGAAGCCGGGCTCACTCACCGTCGCGGCCCCGTTGCCGCATCCGACACCCGCCAGTGCCGCGATCGCCGCAACCCCGATGAATCCGAGTCCCCAGTTCTTCTCCGCGTACTTGCTCATAGTTGCCTCGCCCTCGGTCGCGCGATCCTACCGCGGCGTGGCTATAGAATGAACTCCATGCGCACAGCGTGGACGCTCGGGGTCGCCATCCCGACCGCGGTGGTCGTGGTCGTGGCGGTGCAGGGCCCGGACCCGGCCCCTGGCGGCGACACCATCCGCGCCGCCGATCTGCAGGCCGATGTGGGATTTCTGGCCGGCGACCACATGCAGGGCCGGCTCACCGGCACCCCCGGCAACCGGCAAGCCGCCGAGTTCATCGCCTCCCGATTCGACCGACTGGGACTCGCAGGCGTCGGGACAAACGGCTCGTACTTCCAATCGTTCGACCTCATGACGACGGGCCTCGGCGACGACAACCAGCTCGAAGTAACCGGGGTACCCGCCGCGGATGTGACGTTTGGCTCCGCGTACTACCCGGACCAGACCAGCGCCAGCGGGACGGCCGGTGGCGAGGTCGTCTTCGTCGGGTTCGGTATCAGCGCGGCCGCGCTCGAGCACGACGACTACCAATCGTCGTCGGCACTCGACGGCAAGGTCGCCCTGATCCTGAACCACGAACCGGGTGAGTTCGATGCCGACAGCCCGTTCGACGGTGAGGTGGCATCAGAGCACTCGCGGCCGGTGCGGAAGGTGCTGGCCGCGCAGGCGGCGGGGGCGACCGCCGTGTTGATCGCACCAGATCTGCACAATCATGCGGGCCGACGCGGCACGACTCGTCCCTTACGCAGCGTCTGGCCAGACCGGCCGAGACGCCCCTCCGGCTATCAAGTGGCCGGCTGGACCAAGCGAGTCCGGATCCCGGTGGCCCAGATCTCTGGGGACCTGGCGGAACGGATCGTGGACAACGCCGGCTTGACGATGCGCGAGTTGGCGACGAGGCAGGCCGAGCGACCGGGTGGAATCGACGCAGTGCCGCTCGCCGGGCAACATGTCGAACTGACCACGTCGGTTCGCCGGCGGCTTCAGCCCAACCGCAACGTCGTCGGGCTCATTGAGGGGGCCGACCCGGACCTGCGTGACGAGTGGGTCCTCGTGACCGCGCACTATGACCACGAGGGCGCGGACGGATTGCGCGTGTTCAACGGGGCCGACGACAACGCCTCGGGCGTCGCGGGACTGATCGAGATCGCGGAGGCGTATCACGAGGCCGGCCTCGCGGGCATCCGGCCGAGACGGTCGATCCTGCTCGCGGCCTGGAATTCGGAAGAGCAAGGGTTACTCGGCGCCTGGTCGTATACCGATGACCCCATACATCCGCTCGAGCAGACCGTGGCGGTGTTGAACATGGACATGATCGGCCGCAGCGAGGAGGTGCCCGCCGGGGCCGGAGCGCGGTTTCAGGGGCTCACCGCTCAGACCGCCGAATCGAACCGGAACGCGGTCAACATTCTGGGGTATAGCCGCTCATCAGATCTCAAGCGCGCGGCCGAGCGCGCCAACCGCCTGACCGGACTCAAGCTGAGGTTTCGCTACGACGACAACGCCTCGAATCTCCTCCGTCGCAGCGATCAATGGCCTTTTCTGTATCGCGGCGTTCCCGCGCTCTTCATCCACACGGGGCTGCACCCCGACTACCACACCGAACGAGATCGTCCGGACACCGTCAACTACGAGAAGATGGCGCGGGTCGTTCAGATGGTGCACCAGCTGAGCTGGAACCTGGCGCAAAGCCCCGACCGTCCGATGTATCTGTCTCGGTGATCGCACGCCCGGTCGAACCAGGATCGCCGAACACGCACGTCAGGTGCATGGCATCCTCGAGCGCGGCGAGATACCGCGCTCGCGGCATCTCGACTGCCCCGAACTGCTGAAGGTGCGGAGTCACCCACTGGATATCGAGCAGCGCGAACCCCCGCTCACGCAGCCGCTCGACCAGAAACACCAGGGCCACTTTCGACGTGTCGCGCACGCGGTGAAACATCGACTCGCCGAAGAACGCGCCGTGCAAGCTCACCCCATACAGCCCACCGGCGAGACGGTCTTCCTCCCAGACCTCCACTGAATGCGCGTGCCCGACTCGATGCAGCGCGCAGTAGCTCTCGACAATCTCTCGGTCGATCCAGTTCCCCGAGGCGTCGACCCGGGAGGCGCACGCGGTGAGGACGTCTCGAAACGCGTGATTCACCGTGCACCGGAACTGCCCCTGGCGGACGAGCCGAGCCAGACGCCGGTGCACCCGGAACGTGTCGAGTGGAATCACGCCGCGCCGGCCAGGCGAGAACCAGCGCAGTCCGTCGTCCACCGCCATCGGAAAATAGCCGGTGCGGTAGCCGCCGAGAAGAGTGTCGATCGGGATCATGACGCGTACCGAGCAGCGCCGCTTCTCGCGGGGCGCCGAATCTCCGCTACTATAGTCGCCTGATGCAGGACAACAGTATCCAAACGTCGGAAGCGGTCACCAACGGGATTCGCATCCTGGTCACATCACAGTTCTCGCATGCCAAGGCGCAGGAACAACGGTGGTACTTCAGCTATTCGGTGCGCATTTCCAACGAAGGGTCTGAGACCGTCCAACTGGTGAGCCGGCACTGGATCATCACGGATGGCTCGAACCAGGTGGACGAGGTCAAAGGGCGCGGGGTGGTAGGGCACCAGCCGACGCTCGCGCCCGGGGAGTCTTTCGAGTACACGTCCGGCTGCCCGTTGAGGACCCCGTTCGGCTCGATGCGCGGGACGTACCAGATGGTGAGAGCCGACGGCAACGGATTCGACGCGGAGATCGCCGAGTTCGCTCTGACCGAGCCGTACACCGTGCACTGACCCCGCCATGCGTCCTGTCGCGGTGGTGGGAGCGCCTCACCGCTTATATGTGCCTGACACAGTGGAGAGGGGCGCTATGCTTCACCTGGACGGGCCACTGGTCCACACTAGTCGCCGATACCGATCGGCAGCACGCGGATGCCGGCGGCCTCCAGTCCGCTCCGGAGTTGCGCGGCCAGTTGGCCAGCACCTGGAGTATCGCCGTGCAGACAGATCGTGTCTCGCCGCAGGGCCACGACGTCGCCGCCGCGCGCGGTGACCGAACCCTCCTGCACGAGCCGCACGGCTCGCTCAACGAGCTTCTTCGGGTTGTTGATGACGGCCCCCGGCTGGTCACGCGACACCAACGACCCGTCGGTTTCATAGGCCCGGTCCGCGAACACCTCGGCGGCCGTACGCAGACCAACCGCTTCACCCGCCTCGACCAGGCACGACCCGGACAACCCGTACAGCACCAAGGTTGCGTCGACGGCGACCACCGCGCGGGCGACGGCGTCCGCAACCTCTCGATCGCGAGCCGCCATGTTGTAGAGGGCACCGTGGGGCTTGACGTGATGCAGTCGCGCCTCTTCGGCGGCCGCGACGCCGGCCAACGCACCGATCTGATACGCCACGAGGTCTTCGACCTCTTGGGCCGACAGCGTGATCTCGCGGCGCCCGAAGCCCTGCAAGTCCGGGAAGCTTGGGTGAGCGCCAAGGGCCACCCCCCCGGCCACGGCCAGACGCACGGTCTGGCGCATCACGGACGGGTCGCCACCGTGAAATCCACAGGCGACATTCGCCGACGTCACATGACGCAGCAGCGCCGTGTCGTCGCCAATGGTATAGGCACCAAACGACTCACCGACATCGCCGTTCAAATCGATGCGTTGCACTGCTCGCGTCGTCTTCCCTCACCCTTCCGTCGCCAGACGCCCGGCACCGTCAACCCGCGTGCTCGTCACACGTGCGGCGACGAACCGCCACCCAGCACGACCATCGAGGGCCGACTGACATGCCTCCAACCAGAAAAAGAAGGGCATCGCTACGCGATGCCCCCCAAAGGTGCCGGCCGCCTGGCTCCCCAGCACTGTCGGCTCCAAGCCGTCCCATACAGGCGACCAACGTCGACATATAACGCAAGTCTCGTACCCATTCGGTGGCACGGCATATTGGACTATTTCGCGCCACCCCTACGGACAAGTTGTGACACATTCGTTGGTAGTCTGCCACATCCGCAATCGAGCACGGGTCGTGCAACTCCAGTGCCCGACCGCGCTCGTGTAGAATCGCTGGACGTTTCCACCCTCTCGCTCTTCTTGAGGATTTACCCACCATGCAGCCAGCAACCGGTTCACGCGGAGATGGGCTTCTACCCACCCTTGCGCTGGCGTTCAGTGTCGTCGCGGCGGTTGGAAACCTCGACCCCACGTTGGTGAGCGCGCAAACGACGCAGCCGATGGACCAGGACTTTGCCGACCGTATACGCGACTGGACCACTCGTCCCGAGTTCCTGAGCCCGCTGGTAGACCATCTGCCCGTAGCTGACGCCGTGCCGTCGCCCGCGGATGTCCTTGGCCACCATGCCGGCGCGCCGCGCGAACTGACCTACTACGCGGAGTTGCTGTCGTACTACCGGGCTCTCGCCGACGCGTCGCCGCGGGTTACCGTCATGTCGGCGGGACGCACGGACGAAGGCCGCGAAATGGTGGTGGTCGCTATCGCGTCGGCCGACACCATCAGGGACCTGGAGCGATATCGGGGCTATCTCTCCAGCCTGGCGGACTCGCGCGGGCTGTCCGATGCAGACGCGGATCAGATCATCGACCAGGCCAAACCGATTTACCACTTCATGGCCGGGCTGCACAGCGCCGAAACCGGACCGCCGGAGATGTTGATGGAGCTAGCCTACCGGCTGGCGGTGGAAGCGGGGCCGCTGTTCGACCAGATTCGCAACAACGTCATCGTGACGATGACACCGGCGGCCGAGCCGGACGGGCGCGACCGCTATGTCGACTGGTACTACCGACATCTGATCGACATCACCGATGATCGGGACCGGATTGGCGGGCCACCCTATTGGGGAAAATACATCTTCCACGACAACAACCGCGACATCAACTACTCGCAACTGAGCATGCAGTCGCTGCTCGCGTGGTATCTCGAGTGGCACCCACCGGTCATGCACGACCTGCATGAGTCGGTGCCGTTTCTCTATACGTTTAGCGGCCAGCCGCCTCAGAACCCCAGTCTCGATCCGATTGTCTATGGCGAGCTCCCGTGGTTTGCGAACTTCGAGATGACCCAACTGACCAAATACGGGATGCCGGGCGCGTGGACGCACGGTTTCGTCGACATGTGGTCGCCGGGTTACCTCGGATTCATGGCCTCGAACCACAACGGCCTGGTGCGGTTCTATGAGACGTTCGGTAACGGCGGCGCCACGACGATGACGCGGCACCTCAAGACCGAGGACAATACCGCCGCTCAGGCGCGGACGAGCCGCGAGTGGTATCGGCCCTCCCCTCCCTATGAGGAGGTCGAGTGGTCAATGCGCAACAACACCAACTACAGCCAGACCGCGGCGCTGAGCGCGCTGCAACTGGCCGCGAGCAATCCACGCGTCATCCTGGAGAACTTCTACCGCAAGAGCCGAAACGCGGTGGAGGAGGGCCAGCGAGAGACTCCGCACGGCTGGGTGATACCCGCGGGTCAGCGGGACATGACCCGGGTCACGCGGCTCGTGAATCTCCTGTTGCTGCAGGGAATCGAAGTGGGTCGTACCGACCGCGCCGTCACCTTCGCGCCGGAATCGGACTCGGTTGCTCCGGACGACGGCGACCCCGAAGATGAGGCGGACGAAGACGGCGGCGTGGCCGGCAACGAGGCCCCATCTGGGTCAGACGGTCGCACGTACGCGGCCGGCTCTTATGTGGTCAAGCGAGACCAGCCCTACGGCCGACTCGCCAAGATCATGCTCGAAACACAGGATTACCCCGACGGGGATCTGCGCACCTACGACGATACCGGCTGGACGCTGGGGCTCATGCAGCACGCCGAGGTGCGCGCCATCGACGACGACACGGTGCTGGACGTCCCGGTGGAACCGATTGGCGCCGCGCGCGATATCGGCCACGTCGCCGATGGAGAGGCGACCTACGGATACGCCATCGCGCACTACGGGTCCACCAACATGGCGACGCTTCGCTATCGGCTCGGCGAGCTCGATGTCGAGGCGGCCGAGGTCGGGTTCGAGGCCGATGGCATCGCGTTTCCGCCGGGGTCGCTGATCGTCCCTCGACCCGATCGAGAGGCCGATATCGACCGACTGGAGCTGGCGGTCGAATCGCTCGGCCTGACCGCCGCCGGCTTGACCACCCGACCCGACGTGGCGACCCACGATGTCGACCTGCCGCGCCTCGCCATGTTCAGCACCTGGGACAGCACCCAGGGTGTCGGCTGGGTCCGCCACGCCTTCGACCAGTTCGAGATTCCGTACGATCTGATCTTTCAGGAACGGGTCAAGACGGGCGATCTGCGCGCCGAGTACGACGTCATCCTCGTCCCGAACCAAGGCGGCTCGGGAAAGGGCCTGGTGTTCGACGTCGACGCCAGCGACGGTCCGCTGGCCTACACGAAGACGGCGCGCTATCAGTTCCTCGGAGACTACGGGTCCTCGGACGACATCACCGGCGGCATGGGACTCGACGGAGTGTTGGAGCTACAGCGGTTTGTCGACGCGGGAGGCGTGCTCGTAACCCTGGGGGCGGCCAGCTACTTCCCGCCCGACTTCGGGGTCACCAGCGAGATCGACGCGCGCCGTCCTGGATCAGGCTTCTACGCGCCGGGACCAATCGTCAAGGCAGAGATTCTAAAACCGGCGCATCCGATGTTCTACGGCTACGACACCCCGGACATTACCGTCCGCTATGCCAACGGGCCGTTGCTACGTGTGCCGGTCCGCAAACGCGACGACTGGGTGCTCATGCGTTTTCCGGGCGAAGCTGTCAGCGGTCACGCGCGGGGCGTCGAACAGACTAAGAACCAGCCGGCGATTGTCGAGGTGCCACGCGGCGAAGGGCGGGTGGTGCTGTTCGCCACGAACCCCTGCTACCGCTGGCAGAACCACGGGGAGTTCAACATGCTCTTCAACACCATCCTCCACTACAACGACTGATTTCGGACAGACTGCCTGGACTGGGGCCATCGTGGACCGGCGATCATCCCGGGACGGCGCGGGGGCGTCTTGTCCGCCGCCGCCCACCTGACCGGCACCCACTCACGCTTACATGAACTCTCGAATCAGTTCCCCACGGGTCTCGGCGTCGACCGTGTAGTTCTGGTGCACGAGCGGCACGCCCGTGGTCAGGGCCGGGTCGAGCGTGTCCAGCGACGGCTGCGGATCAGGATTCTGGTAGAAGAGCCCGATCGGGATCTTCGGGTCCCACTCCAACGCCTTGTCCATGGCGGCATGGAAGCTGCCCGTGTCGTGCTCTTCGTCTTCGAGCTTGTAGATCCGGTCGCGGAAATACTGATAGGTGTTGAGCTTGTTGAAGGTCACGCACGGGCTGAACACGTCGATCAGGGCGAACCCCTTGTGCTGGATGCCCGCCTTGTACAGTTCCACCAGATGCTTCGGTTGACCGCTGAACCCGCGCGCGACAAACCCGCATCCGGCCGCCAGCGCCAACGCCATCGGGTTGAGCATCCCCTCCAGGTTGCCGAACGGGCTGGTCTTCGTCTTCATACCGGTCTCGCTGGTCGGCGAGACCTGGCCGGTCGTCAGGCCATAGATCTCGTTGTTCATCACGATGTACGTCACGTCGATGTTGCGACGCATCGCCTGGATGAAGTGGTTGAGACCGATGCCATACCCGTCGCCGTCGCCGCCGGTCCCGATGACGGTCATGCTCTGGTTCGCCAGCTTGCAGCCGGTCGCGAACGGCAGGAGTCGCCCGTGCAGGGTGTGGGCGCCATACGACCGGATGAAGCCGGGCAGGTTGGAAGAACACCCGATACCGGACACCACCATCAACTCGTGGGGCTGTATCTGCAGTTGGGCGCAGGCCTGATAAAGCGACGTGAGTACGCCGAAGTCGCCACAGCCCGGACACCAGTCCGGGTGCACCTCAGGTTTGAAATCTTTGACTGCTACGACGGTTGCTGGAGCTGTCATTGTTTTATCCTCACGCCTTGGTCGGCACCGCGCCGGGCCTTGTAACCTGTTTCAACCCGTCCCATGGGCCACTCGTCCCGGTAGGATGGTCGGTTCGCCAACCGGGCTCGGTTGACAGGACATTGACGATCTCTTGACCGCCGATGATGTCGTTGACCGCGGACACGATGTGCTTCGGCTCGAACGGCTCGCCGTCGTACTTCCGGATGTGCCCGTCCGCCACGATTCCGGTCTCCGCTCGTAGATGGCGGGCGAACTGACCGCTATGGTTGTTCTCGATGATGATGAGTCGCTTGCTCTTCTCCACGACGGCCGCGATGTCGTCGCAATGCAGCGGGATCATCGTCTTGACCTGAAGGTGGTTCAGCGACACGCCATCGGCCGTGAGCCGCTCGGCGGCCTCCTTGATGACCCCCCACGTCGAGCCCCAGCCGAGCAAGGTGGTCTCGGCGTCGACCGGCCCTTCCAAGATCGGAGCCGGCAGGTCGTGAAGAATCGTCGACATCTTGCGATGACGCTTGTCGACCATCTTCTTGCGCCGGATGGGATCGGTGAAGACGTCACTCAACAACACACCGTCTTCATCGTGCTCGTCAGTACCAGAGGTATACAGATGCCCCGGGAGACCGGGAATCGCGCGTGGCGAAATACCCGACGACGTGTCTTTGTACCGCAGATACGGCTCCTGCCCCGGCCCATCGGCGGTCGTGATCAGCTCGCCGCGGTCGATCGGGAACTCGACGTCCAGGATCTCGGTCGCGATGGTCTCGCTGCCTTCGCAGAGCAGCAGGTCCGCCAGAATCAGGACCGGAAGCTGATATTTGTCCGCCACGTCGAACGCCACTGGCGGGGTCACAAAGCAGTCCCCCATGCTGATCGGGGCGATCACGACGCGCTCGAAGTCGCCCTGGCTGGCGCCGAACGCCTGGTTGAGATCGGCCTGCTCCGTCTTGGTGGGCACACCTGTGGAGGGTCCCGCCCGCATGACGTTGATGATGACCGCCGGGGTTTCGTACATGGCCGACATGCCGATCGCTTCGGTCATCAGCGCGAACCCCCCACCGGAGGTGGCGCACATCGCGCGCACTCCCATGTGGTTGGCCCCGATACACATGTTGACGACCGAGATCTCGTCCTCGACCTGCCGCACACAGATACTGAGCCGCTTCGAGTGGTTCGCGAACCACTCCAGGACGTGGGTGGCGGGGCTCATCGGGTAGGCGACATAGAACTTGCACCCGGCCAGGGCGGCACCCATGGCGAGGAGGTCGTTGCCTGAGCTCTGCGCCCATTTCTGGTCGGTCGGGTGGAGTGGAGTCGCGAGCGGCTGGAAGTTCTTGGCCGCGTAGTCATAGCCGTTCCGGGCCGCCTCGACATTCTTCTGGACGACCGCCGGTTTCTTGGCGAACGTGGTCTCGAACACGGCCGCGAGCGTCTCGAACCCCAGCCCCATCAACTGCACCGCCGCCCCGACGGCCACCGTGTTCTGCATGACCGGCAGCTTGACCGAATCCGGCGCAAGGTCGGGCACCGGCAGCCCGCACAGTTGGACCCCGGCCGGCGGGTCGTAGCTGGGCTGGAACTTGGCGCCGTTGTAGAGACAGACGCTGCCCGGCTGCAGCTCCTGCAGATGCCGATCGAGCGAGTCCTGATTGAGGGCGATCACCACATCGACCTGGTCACCCTGGTTGAGCGGTTTCTTGGCCGAGAAACGCAGTCGCAGCCAGGAATGCCCGCCGCGGATGACCGACTGGTAGCTGTTGTAGCTGTACCCGGCGATACCCTGCCTGGCCATGGACAACACCAGGGTATTCCCTGCTGACGCTGTGCCGTCGCCGGCTGCGCCTCCGATACCGACAATAATTTCTGGTTCTGACATATCCACCTCGAACTCACTCAGACCGGCGCGGATCAGGTCATGGCCGATCCCCAAGATGGGGCACGGTACACGATTTGGCTACCCGATATCCGATACATCTTATGCGCGACCGGCCGTCACGGCAACGCCGGCGGTCGGGCACGGGCGTTCGCGCTCACTCCACCGAGGGACGAACGGTCGGCGACCAGCCCGTGGGACAGTGTCGCGTCGCACCGAGACGCTGGGTTGGCAATACCGGCGGCCAGGTCTGTCTGGCGGCCGAGGCCCTTCCCGTGAGCCGTTCGCCGGCTCGATGACGCATTCCCAACTGAGCGCATCGGAATACGAGGAGACCCCATGACCGAACACAGTGTCAGTGCGCACGTGCGTGAACACGGCAGCCTACTCGCTGTGGCTGAGAAACGTGCCCTCATCTGGATGGCCCAACGTCTGCCGCGATCAGTCGGCTCCGACCATCTCACGCGGCTCGGACTCGCCGCGATGCTCGGCGCCGGTCTGGCCTACTGGGCCGCCGGCCACCAGCCGCTGGCGCTGTGGGCGGTGGTGGTCGCGCTGGCCGTCAATTGGTTCGGCGACAGCCTCGACGGCACGGTCGCCCGTGTCCGCAACCAACAGCGGCCGATGTACGGCTATTACGTGGACCACGTCATCGACATCATCGGCGCGCTGTTCCTCCTCGGCGGACTCGCCCTATCCGGCTACATGACGCCGCTCGTCGCGCTGGGGCTGCTGATCGGGTTTCTGATGCTGTCGGCGGAAACCTATCTTGCCACGCACGCCTGCGGCATCTTCCGTATGTCGTTCCTGAAGATCGGCCCGACCGAGCTCAGAATACTGCTGGCCGTCGGCACCGTCTGTCTGCTCTACAAGCCGTGGGTCATGGTCGGGGGCACGCCCTACCGTCTGTTCGACGTTGGCGGCATCGTCGCCATCGCCGGGATGGGTCTGGCCTTCACGTTCGCGGTCGCCCGCAACACGCGCGACCTCTATCGCGCAGAGCCGCTGCCCCGATGACCAACCGGCCTGCGGCGCATTCGACCGCCAGACGGTGGGTCGCTTGCTACGTCATCGGCGGACCACGTGCCTCGGCCCATCATACGGATACGTCCCACATCCGGGCGAACCGCACAGGGTAGAATCACGGTGCGACGAGCAGGATGACCTCGCGCGGGGCGCACGCCTGCGCGTTTCTCAACCACTGAATCGACACCAGAGGCAGATGCAATGACGGACCGGATCGAAGCGGGAACGCTCCAGGTTGATAAGGAGCTCTACGATTTCATCAACAATGAGGCACTGCCGGGCACCGGCGTGTCCCCGGAGGCCTTCTGGTCAGGTTTCGACCGACTGGTCCACGACCTCGCGCCACGAAATCGCGAACTGCTGGCGACCCGAGACGACCTGCAGGCCAAGATCGACGATTGGTATCAGGAGAACCGAGACCAGCCGATAGACCTCCCCGACTACAAAGCGGTGCTCCAGGAGATCGGCTACCTCGTGCCGGAAGGCGGCGACCTCGCCGTGAGCACGGCAAATGTCGACCCCGAGATCTCGACCATCGCCGGACCGCAGCTGGTGGTGCCGGTCACCAACGCGCGGTATGCACTGAACGCCGCCAATGCCCGCTGGGGCAGCCTGTATGACGCGCTGTACGGCACCGACGCGATCTCTGACGCGGACGGCGCCGAACGAGTCGGAGCCTACAACAAGGTGCGGGGCGACCGCGTCATCGCCTTTGCACGCGCGTTTCTCGACTCCACCGCGCCGCTCGCGGCCGGCAGCCACGCCGATGCCACGTCCTATGCCGTCGTCGACGGCGCGTTGGCAGTGACGTTGCGGGACGGCAGCGTCACCGCGCTCGCCACCCCGACGATCTTCGCCGGTCATGCGGGCGACGCGGCCGCCCCGTCGGCGGTACTCCTCAAGCACAACGGTCTCCACGTTGAAATCACCATCGACCGCGATCACCCGGTTGGTCGGGACGATGCGGCGGGGGTCAGAGACGTCGTGGTGGAAGCGGCCATGACTACCATCATGGACCTTGAGGATTCGGTCTCGACAGTCGACGCGGAAGACAAGGTGGTGGCCTACCGCAACTGGCTGGGCCTGTTGAGAGGCGACCTGACCGACAGTTTCGAAAAGGGCGGCAAGATGGTCGACCGCGCCCTGAATCCGGACCGGGTCTACACCGCCCCGGACGGGTCAACAGTCTCCTTGCAGGGACGCAGCCTGATGTTGATCCGGAACGTCGGACATCTGATGACCAACCCGGCGATTCTGGACAAGGACGGTAATGAGGCGCCGGAGGGCATTCTCGACGCGATGATCTCGTCGATGATCGCCATGCACGATCTGAAGATTCGCAAGAACAGCCGGGCCGGCTCGGTCTACATCGTGAAACCGAAGATGCACGGCCCCGACGAGGTCGCGTTCACCGACCAGCTGCTTGGACAGGTGGAAGATGCGCTGGGACTCGAGCGCTACACGCTGAAAATCGGCATCATGGATGAAGAGCGGCGCACCACGGTCAACCTCAAGGAGTGCATCCGGGCCGCGAAGGATCGGGTGTTCTTTATCAACACCGGCTTCCTCGACCGCACCGGCGATGAGATGCACACCGCGATGGAATCGGGCCCGATGATTCGCAAAGCCGCCATGAAGTCGT
>CAUZAY010000034.1:0-21314 GCA_963577695.1 Vicinamibacteria bacterium
CCGATCTTCGAATACGCCTGCCACGAGGGGAACTACGGGATGGAGACAATCCTCGTCGGCGCCCGGCAGAGGGAGGCCGCCGCCGGGCGCTAGTGTCCTGTAACCGGCTGGGAGATGTCGATGCGAAGACTACTGATTACCCTATGCGCGCTCGGCTGGGGGGCCACGGCGGGCGCACAGCCCGGCGAACCGGCCGCCGCCGAGGCCGAGGTAGTGCCCCCGGCCGGGCTGCGGTCCAACCGGGCGACGTTCTCCCCCGTGGTGGATGCGCTGCCGGCCCGCGGGAGCGTGACCGAGGCCCAGCTCGAGGCGCTGGCCCGTCTGCCGCTCGAGTCGATCTGGGGGGCGCTGGGCGACTATCGCGTGAACTACGTGCGCGGCTTCACCAGCACGCAGCCGGGGCAGCGGATCGCCGGGCGGGCGCTCACCATGCGCTTTCTGCCACCGCGTCCTGACCTGGTCGCCGCCGTCGACACACTGGCGGCGGAGGGCGACTGGGATCGTCGGTACTACGCACGAGCGGCGGAGGAGGCGCGACCCGGGGACATCGTGGTGGCGGAGCTCGGCGGCGCCGATGGCCACAACCTGTTCGGGGCGATGGGCGCGCTCGGTATCAAGCTGCGGGGCGTGCGGGGCGTCATCATCGACGGGGGCAGCCGCGACCTGATCGAGCTGCAGGACGACATGTTCGCCGGCTTCCCGGTGCTAGCCCGCTTTTTCGACGTGCACACCACGAGCTGGCTTGGGGTGGAGTGGAATGCGCCAGTGAGAATCGGGCAGGTGACGGTGCTGCCCGGCGACGTCGTGGTGGCGGACGACAGCGGGGCGCTGTTCTTCCCCGGTGACCTCGCGCAATCGGTGCTCGACGCCGCCAGCGCTCGCGACGCGCTCGAGGCCTACGAACGCGAGCTGTTGCGCTCGCAGATGCACCGATTCCGCGACGTCTATCCGTTGTCACCGGAGTTGCGCAAGCGATACGAGGCAGAGCGCCGCTGACCGCCCGCGTGACCGCCACGGCCGTTCGCTTTCCCGCCATCAGACGGCCAAAGAGACCAGCATTTGCTGGCCTTCTGAGGTGTGGTTGATAGGAGGTGAGGAAGTCAACGCCGCGCGCCAAACGGGATGAGCGCGGCGCGCGCGACTGAGTTAGGATCTCCGCAGCCCAGAACATCGTGTTGCCGAACGCCGCGGACGGCGCCCCCCGGAGGCTCTGAAACACCACCATGATTACCGAAAGCGCACTCATCGCGATCAGTGGCCTGGTGGCCGTTGTTGCCCTCCTGTTCCTCCTGATCACCGTCTCAAAATGGCACGTCTTCATCGCGCTGCTGGTGCCGATTGTGGTCTTCGCGCTGCTTCCCGGGTTCGACCGAGGGGCGTTTATCGACGCATTCGAGCAAGGCTTCGGAGGGACGATAGGACGGATTAGACCACCCCCGTTAACGTAAGACCCGTTATCCGACTCGTCCTGCCCTCCCGCGACAGAGGGAGAGAGCGCCACGCCGCGTGCGTGAGGACAGGTGTACGACACCGCCTTGAAGCCGGCCGCCAGCACGCCCGCCTCCAAGGCACCGGAACCATCGAACCTCTGCGCGCAGGGCACGTGGTACAAGTGTTGGCGTCCCCAAGGGATCCGACCCCCGTTCGTCGTTTGAGCCGTCGCTGTCACCAGCTGGAATGCATCCCCAAAGGGGTGGCGCATAGGAGGCGATTCATGGTTCGACTGATCATCGCGGTCATGTTGTTTGCGGTTTCCGCGGCGGCCGGGCAGGGGGACTCGTCCGAGGACGCGCTGCGTGAGGCCGCGCGGACTGGAGACCTGGCCCGGGTGGAGGCGTTGCTGGAGGAGGGCGTGGCGGTCGACGCCGCGACCCAGTATGGGACGACGCCTCTGTTCTTCGCGGCGACCGGTGGTCACATCGCGATCGTGCAAGCCCTGGTAGAACGTGGGGCGGACGTCAACGCCGCGGACTCGTTCTACGGCATGACCGTATTGCGGCGGGCACTGGCGAACCAGCAACTCGAGATTGCCAGCTATTTGCTGGAGCACGGCGCGACCGACGGTGACCGCGCGTTGGTGGTCGCCGCCCGGCGCGGAGATCGTGCGCTGCTCGACGCGGCGATCGCCACTGGCAATGTGCACGCCGACGCTCTCACCGATGCGCTCGCCGCCGCACTGAATCGGAACGATACGGCGATGGCGAACCGGCTCGAAGGCGTGACGCCCGCCCCGCCCCCTGTTCCCGAAGTCGACACTACACTGCTCACCCGGTACGTCGGCAGCTACACGAACGACTTCCTTAGGCACGTCATAGAGCTAGGGGTCACAGACGGGACCCTGGTCGCTCGGGTCTCGGAGAGTTCGGTGCTGTCGCTCACGCCTCTGACCGAGACGAGCTTCGTCGCCGAGTCAGACGGCATGACGATCTCCATCGACATGCGCGGCGGCATTGTCAACCTTGTCGCGGTGGCTCGGAACGGAGAGACCAGGCTCTATCGGCCAGTCGAGGAGACAGAGAGTCGGGAGGCGGCGCCGGTTGGCGAGGCGGACCTCATCAGTCGCTCCTCCCTGCCGGACGCGCCCCGAACTGCGCCACGACCCTGGCCGGGGTTCCGCGGTCCGAGCGCGTCCGGCGTGGCCGACGGCCAGGGGGCAGCCACGACATGGAACGCCGAGACCGGCGAGCACATCGCGTGGAAGACACCGATTCCCGGCCTCGCCAACTCCGCGCCGGTCATCTGGGGCGACCAGGTGTTCGTGACGACGGCGGTCAGCGGTGCCGGGGACAACACGTTCAGAATCGGACAGTACGGGGAGACACGGTCAGTCGACGATCTCTCCCCTCACAGCTGGCACATCTACAGTCTCGACCGGCTGAGCGGGACGATCCGATGGGAGCGTCTGGTGCACGAGGGGCAGCCCGGGACCAAACGCCACACGAAGGGCAGCCAGGCGAACTCGACCCCGGTGACCGACGGGGAGCACGTCGTCGCAGTCTTCGGCGCCATCGGGCTGGTGGTGTGCTACGACATGGCCGGCGCGCTGCTGTGGGAAGTCGACATCGGCGTGCTCGACAGCGGCTGGTTCTTCGATCCGGGTGCCCAGTGGGGCCACTCGAGCTCGCCGATCATCCACGAGGGACTGGTCATCCTTCAGGCGGATACCCAGCACGAGCCGTTCGTTGCCGCCCTGGACGTCGAGTCTGGACGCGAGGTCTGGCGGGCGGTCCGCGAGGACGAGATCTCCACCTTCGCGACGCCGACGGTCTACACGGGCCCGGACGGGAACGAGCTGATCACCAACGGGACGACGATTCGTGCCTACGACCCGGCCACCGGAGAGCGGCTCTGGGTGCTCGGACCGAACTCCGAGCTGGCGATTGCTACCCCGGTCGTCAGCGAGGACATCATCTATCTCACGGCCGGGTATCCGCCCGTCCGTCCGGTCTATGCCGTGCGCCCGGGGCACCGGGGCGACCTGTCGCTGATCGACGGAGCTACCGCAAGCGACGCGGTGGCCTGGAGCGCGAACCGGGGCGGGACCTACATCCCGACCCCGATCGTGTATCAAGGCTATCTGTACACCACTGCCAACAACGGACGTCTGACCTGCTACGACGCGCGGACGGGCGAGATCGTCTATCGTCGCCGGATCGGGGGGGTGGGCGGTTCCTATTCGGCCTCGCCCGTCGTGGCGGATGGCAAGCTCTATTTCACGAGTGAGGACGGTGACACATACGTCGTGAGGGCCGGCCCCGAGTATGAGTTGCTAGCCACGAACGAGCTGGGGGGAATCGTGATGGCGAATCCCGCCATCTCTGACGGCATGCTCGTGATTCGCACCCAGGGCCACATCTACGGCATCGCTGACGAGTAGTTCTCTCATCAGAACTGATACGACCACCGGGTAGGGCCGCATGATGTCGGGTATGAGCTGCAGGCAGGAAGGTGGCTCACCGTTGTCTTTGTCCCGATACCTCGTCCGCGCCCAGACCAACTCGGAGGATGTCGGATGAACAACAAGCTGAACATCGCAGTAATCGCGGCGACAGTGGTACTCCTGATCGGCGCGTTGAGCTATGTGTACACCGCTCCTTATACAGGCAATCAAGGACTTTCGCGCACGCCCGGAGTGAGAATCGGAGGGACGGATACTGCCCCCAGAGGGCATTGTCAAGTTGACGTTGAACAGGCAGGCTCCGCCCCCGATGAGGCGATGACCCATTCTTCAGCTTCAGACGCAGGTCACCTCTCGCCAGACACCAAAGGCCTGTGTTCGCAAGAGCCGATGATGGACGGCCCGCAGGAGGTGGCGGCCGACACGAAAGAGATTCTGGATGGGGCCGTGCACCGAGAGAAACCGTTGCGCGTGCGCGGCGGACTTGAAACGCCGCATCTGGCGTTCCCGCTGCCGGGTTGGTTGGTGAGAGACTTTGGCCCGGTTGTTCGCGTACCGGTCCGTCCGGTGGACCACGGACGGCATCACGGTGCGGCAGGCCGCGGGGTAGCTGCGGAGTTTGTCGGTGATCAGTCGCCGAGGGACACAGCCTTGTCATTTCAACAACTTGCGGAAGAACCGGGCGGCGGCCCGCTGATTGCGCCGCGCCTGTACAAGGATGTCGATCACGTCTCCGTCCTCGTCCACGGCACGCCACAGGTACTGCTGCCGCCCCTGGAACTTGACGAATACCTCGTCCAGATGCCAGGTGTCGCCCATGCGGCCCCGGCGGCGCCGTAACCGCCGTGCGTAGTCGAGCCCGAACGTCAGACACCACTGGCGGATCGACTCATACGTCACGCTGACGCCGCGTTCGGCGAGGAGATCCTCGACATCTCGGAAGCTCAGGCCGAATCGGTGATAGAGCCAGACGGCGTGACTGATGATTTCGCGCGGAAATCGGTATCCGCGATAGCTGGGCGGCGGGCTTGTCATCGGCCGACTCTGTCACCCGCCGCGTCAACTTGACAACGCCGTCGGCCAGCCCTGGTCCCAGGGGGCGGAAACCCCGGCGAGCGGGGCAACCGGGGCCACCGACTCTGACCGCGCCGAGCATCCGGCCCAGAGGCAGGCCCCCGTCAGGATCATCGCCGGTGCGACGACGCGGGTCAGGGTCGGACAGGTCATGCTGCTGCGCCCCGAGCCTCCCGGGCCGCCGTCGACGATGGCGGGACCAGGCCGGTGAGGCGCATGTAGGCGGCGATGTTGCCGTAGTGCTCAAAGGTGTAGTGCATGTTGAACTCCAACACCGAGAGCTTGGCCATACCGCTGGGTCCGCCCGTCTTTCAGCTGCGGCAGTGAGGCCTACGGACCGGCCGGGGGCGCGACGCCCGCGGCTTCCATCACTTGCATGATGGCGGCGGCGGTCTCCGGGCTGGCTTGACGGTTGATTTTTGGGTGCACCTGGACGACGTCGAACGGGGTCCACTCGCGGTGGTTCGGCTGGTGCCAGACGTCGATGTCGGCACCAGTCTCGGCCAGGAACTTCACAACCTGCGGGAGATGTTTGTAGGCCGCACCATGCATGGCGGTCTGGCCCTTGTCGTCCACCGCGTCGATGTCGTTACCCAGCTCGAGCGCGACCTGCACCGCTTCGAGCACCTCCGGCTCGGTCCCCGGATCCTCGCCGGGCGCCTGGGTTCCGACGCCCGCGGCTACCATCAACGGCGTGGTGTTGTCCTCGTTGGGCAGCAGCGGGTCGGCGCCCAGTTCGGCCAGCACCCGCATGAGCGGCGCGTCTGCCGTGCGGGCCGCAAGCAGGAACGGGGTGCCCCCGATGAAGTTCAGCGAGGTGATGCCGGCCGGCGGGCGTCTGGTGACGCGAGCGTTGACGTCGGCGCCGGCGGCCACCAGCTTGCGCACAAACTCGAGGCCGGTCATCGACCCGGATCCTTGCGGCGCCGGGTTGTTGCTGCCGGCGATGCCGGCCTTTCGCACCCACGACATCTGGTGCAACGCAGTCCAACCGCGCGAGTCGACGTTCACGTCGGCGCCACGGTCGACCAGCAGTGCCGCCAGCTCGTAGTGAGCGTTGGCGGCCGCCAGCAGGACGGCGTTGAGTCCGGTGGCCGCGGCCTCGGCGCTGGTGCCGCCTCGGCGGGTCTCCTCTGCGACCGGCAGGGTCTCCTCGACATCGCCCCCGGCCTCGAGCAGGGTCTGCACCGCGCCAATCTGTCCCTGACGCACCGCGAAAAGCAGGGCGGTCCACCCCTTGGTCGACCGGGCGGTCATGTCGGCGCCGTGGGAGAGCAGCACCGGAATCACTTGCGCGTGGCCCTCGCCGGCGGCCCACATCAGCGCAGTCTGCCCGCGCCAGGTCTCCACGGCGTTCGGGTCGGCGCCACCGTCGAGCAACGCCGCGACGACATCGGGCTCCCCGGTGCGCGCGGCCGTCATCAGCACCGTCTCGTCCGCTGCCAGCGTGGCGTTGGCGTCGGCTCCGGCCTCCAGCAACAGCTCGACGATCGGGGCGTTGCCGTTGACCGCCGCCAGCGCGAGCGGAGGCACGCCATAACGATTCCTCGCCGTCGCCTTGGCCCCGGCCTCGAGCAGCAGCTCGACGACAACGGGGGCGTCGGCGTGAACCGCCCAGTGCAGCGGCGTCGTGCCGTCGGTCTCGGCCGCGGTCACATCGGCGCCGTCGGCCAGCGCGGCACGCACGGCGGACACCTCCCCCGCCTTGATCGCGGCAATCAACCTGGCGTCCACCGCTTCGGCCGCAGTCGCCACCGACGCAGTCCCGACTAGCAGCAGCGCCACCGCCAACATATCCACGCGTCGCATGCAGCTTCCTCTCGGCTTGGGGCCAGACCGAAGCGGGCGAAGCCCTCCATCTTCCTCCTGGCTCCGGTCTCCTGACTCCTGTCTCTTGTCGAACATCAGAGCGTTAGCGGCTCGGTCGCCTCACCGATCCTGCCGGTGCTGTCGGCGAAGTCGTCCAGGTGCACGCCGACGTCGTCCAGCAGGGTCAGGTGCAGGTTGGCCATCGGGGTCAGCTCGTCGTACTTGATGTGGCGCCCCCCCGCGATACTCGACCCGGCACCGCTGGCCACCACAATCGGCAGGTTGCGGTGATCGTGCACGTTGGGGTTGCCCAGACCGCTGCCCAGCAGATACGTCGTGTGGTCCAGCAGTGTGCCGTCGCCGTCTGCCGTCGCCTTCAACTGCTCGACCAGATATCCAAAAAGCGACACGTGATACTGGTTGATCTTGGCCAGCTGGGCCAGCTTCTCGGGGTTGTCGAGATGGTGCGAGATCGGATGGTGCGGCTCAGGGATGCCGATCTGTGGATAGGTCCGCGTGCTCGCCTCCCGCGCCATCTGGAAGGAGATAACCCGGGTCAAATCGGCCCGCAGCGCCAGGATCTGCAGGTCGTACATCAACTTGACGTGCTCTTCCCAGACGTCCGGCACGCTGGTGGGCCGGGTCAGCTCCTCGAGCTCGGACTGGGTCACCGACTGCTCCGCGCGCTGGATGCGTCGCTCCACTTCGCGGACGGTGTCCAAGTAGTCGTCCATTGTGCGCCGGTCGCCGGTCCCGAGCTGCCCCCGCAGCCGCGACAGATCGTCGAGCACCCAGTCGAGAATGCTCTGGTCCTCTTGCAGTTGCGCTTTCCGCTGCTCGGGAGTCCCGCCCTTGCCGAACAGTCGCTCGAACACGATCCGCGGGTCCGCCTCGGTCGGGTTCGGGGCGGTTGGCGACGACCAGGATAGGTTGTTCATGTAGACACAGGCCAACCCGTTGTCGCAGTTGCCAACCTGGGCGATCAGGTCGGTGCCGATCTCGAGTGACGGCAGCGGGGTCTCGCCGCCGATCTGCGCCGCGGCGATCTGGTCCACCGACGTGCCGTTGTAGAAGTCGCTGCCCTCGGTGCGCTTGGGCCGCACACAGGTCAGGAACGCCGAGTTGGCCGACGCGTGGTTGCCGGAGATGTGGGCGTCCTCGATCTGGAGGTTGGTGATGACGGTGAGATGCTCGAGATGAGACGCCAGCGGCGACAGCGACGGCGAGAGCGTGGTCAGTCGTCCCACCTCGTCCGGGGTCCAGGCCACCGGGTTCATCCCCATCGGGATGTAGACGTAGCCGAGACGTCGTGGGGCCGTGGCCGCCGTCCGCGCCATTGCGGACGCCGCCGGCACCATGGCATCGAGCAACGGCAGCGCCAGCGTCGCGCCCACTCCACGCAGGAACGTCCGCCGGGGTAACGCCATCTTGGTGATGATCATGACTGCGTTCTCCTCATCTGAAAGGGAGTGCTGCGCACGACGCCGAGGATGAGCTCGGACAGTCGGTAGTCCTGCGCGGCCGTCGCCCGAACGATGGCGCGCACGGCCGGCGCGTCGGTGTGGTCCAGACCCCGCCCGAGCGCGTAGACGAGGAGCTTCTCGGTCACCGTGCCGACAAACACCTCGGGCCGGTCGACCAGCGATTCGCGCAGCCCGGCCACGCCTTCGAACGGCGCGCCTCCCGGCAGGCTGCCCGACGCGTCGATCATCTTGTCGCCCTCGGCGTCCCGCCACTGACCGATGGCGTCGTAGTTCTCCATCGACAGGCCGGCCGGATCCATCACTTTGTGACACACCGCGCACACCGGATTCGCCCGGTGGGCCTCCATCCGCTCCCGCATCGTCATCACATCGGTCGAGGAGGCAGACTCCTCGAGCGGCGGGACATTTGGAGGGGGCGGCGGGGGCGGCGCACCGAGCAGGTTCTCGAGAATCCACTTGCCGCGCAGCACCGGCGACGTGCGGGTGGCGTAGGAGGTCACGGTCAGGATGCTCCCGTGCCCGAGCAGTCCCGCGCGCTGGCTCCCTTCGGGCCAAGTGATCCGCCGGAAGTGGTCGCCGTAGATGCCCGGCACGCCGTAATGCTTCGCGACCCGCTCGTTCACGAACGTGTAGTCGGCGGTGAGCAGGTCGGTGACACTGCGGCCTTCGTCCAGGATGCTCTTGAACAGCAACTGGGTCTCGCGCCGGAAGCCCTGCCGCAGGTTGTCGTCGAAATCGGGGAACAGCCGCGAGTCGGGCTGCATCGCATCTAGGTTCGGCAGATGCAACCACTGCGAAGCGAACCGTGTGGTGAGCGTCTCGGCGCGCGGGTCCGCCAGCATCCGTCGCACCTGCGTCTCGAGGACCGCCGGCTCGCGCAGCCGATCGGCTGCGGCCACGTCGAGCAGCTCGTCGTCCGGCAAGCTGCTCCAGAGGAAGAACGACAACCGCGACGCTAGCTCGAGATCGGTGATCCGGTAGGCGGTCCCGGTAGCGACGCCGTCCGGGTCACGCTCCACCCGGAACAGGAACTCGGGGCTGGCCAGCAACGCCCGCAGCGCCTTCTCGACGCCGGCCTCGAACCCCGCCTCGGCCGCGCCTTCGCGGTAGAACGACAGGAGCTGGTCGAGATCGCCGACGCTGACCGGGCGCCGATAGGCGCGCCGCGCCAGCCCGCCGACGATCGCCGTGGCGCAGGTCTCCGCCTCCGCGACGGCGGCCGAGGTCGGCCGGCAAGTGAAGACCAGGGCGCGGCTGGGCGTCTCGCCCCCCCCGGTCGAATCGAACGGCCCGACGATCGAGATCGAGCGCAACGCCGGTTGCTGTCGCGGATGGCGATCGTTGTTGTAGGCCGCCTGATACGGCTGGCGCGTGGTCTCGAGCAGCGCCGAGTTCTTCTTGATGAAGGTCGCCCCGACCTGGTGCGGCCCGGCGGCCACCCGCAGGCGGACGTTCAGGTGATTATCGATTCCCTCGTCGTTGTAGTAGGCCGCATTGGCCTGGTATACCAGATTGCTGCGGTCCGGCACCATGTCGAACAGGTCGAGCCGCGCGCCATCGAGAGTGATCTCCACCTCGTGCGGCTCGAGCAGTCCCTCGACGTTCTCGTTCCGGTTTCGCTGCAGCCGGGCCTGGATCTCGTACTCGCCATCGACCGGGAACGTGTGGGTCACCACCGTCCCGCCGCGTGTCCCGAACGGCAACCCGTCGACGTGATCCTCCTGCGTCCGGTCGACCGGAATCACGATGACCCGGCTGCCGGTCACCGGGCTCCGGCTGGCGACCGCCAGCTCGCTCACCGTGCGCGCGGCCGCCAGATAGCGCTCCATCAACGTCGGCGACAGGCTCCCGGTGTTGACGTTGTCGAACCCGAAGGCGGCATCGTCACGCGGCAGCACCGCTGTGACGTCGATTTCCAGCGCCAGCAGGTCGCGAATAGCGTTCTGATACTCGGTGCGGTTCAACCGGCGAAGCGTCGCTGTGCGGCCTGGGTCGGGGTTGGCCACCGCGGCGCGGTCCAGCGCGGTCTCGAAGTACCGGGTCAACCGGTCGTAGGTCGCCCGGTCGGGGCGTGGCCGCGGCTGGGGGGGCATCGACGCGGCCCGGAGCTTCTTGACGACCTTCTCCCACACCTCGGCATGGGAAGCCACGTCGACGACATCGACGGTCTCCAGCGACAGCCCGCCGGTCTGGAGCCGCTCACTGTGACAGGTGACGCAATACTGGTCGATGAGGGTGCGTACGGAGGGGGCGGGCGGATTCGGCTGGGCCGCGGCGGCGACCGGCATGGCGAGACAAGCCAGCCCCACCGACCAGGCGCCGCATCGCACCAGCCTCTGCCTCATCGGTCTCCAACGGACTCGAGCCCGTCCGGTCGTATTCTACCCTACTGCGCAGGCTTGGCCGTACCCCGCACGCGCACCGCCGGTGGTGCGGGATTTCTCATTCACCTGGGGAAAATTCTCCACTATCCCTCCACGCAACTCCCACGATCCCGCCGTTTCACGCGGATCGCGAAGAAATCCGCTCAGCCTGGTGTTCCAGTTGCACTACACGGCGGTTGGGGAATCGGCCCACGATCGGTCTCGCGTGGGGCTGCTGTTCGCCGACGGCCCGCCGACGCGGGAGGTCCGGGCGGGCACGTTCCTCAACGCCTACTTCGAGATTCCGGCCGGGGCTTCGAACACGCAGGTCGATGCGCTCATCGAATTCACCGAGGATGTGGCGATGACGGCGCTCTTCCCGCACTCCCACCTGCTCGGCAAGCGGTGGGAGTATCGCCTGATCTATCCGGACGGTCAGACTCAGACGGTGCTGTCGGTGCCCGAATACGACTTCGACTGGCAGACCTACTACCAGTTCGACGAACCGCTGTCCGTGCCGAAGGGTGCCCGACTCGAGGCGTCGGCCTGGTATGACAACTCGGCCGCGAACAAGTCCAATCCGGACCCGACATCGCCGTCACGCTGGGGCGAGCAGGCCTGGGAAGAGATGCACGACACCGGAATCACCTACACCGGGAAGACGGGGTCGAACACGAGCCACTGACACCGACCAGGGAGGGTCGGTCCCGTGGCATCTGGACGAGCTGTTCGAAAAAATCCAGGTGCAGCAGGCGTCTCGGTGCGGGCCGTGGAAGTCGGCTGCCAATCTGCAACGGTTTGCATCGGTGCGCAGCGTCGTTCAGAATCTCTGGGCCGTCGGTCGCCATCTGCTCCGCGCTGCTCATGACCGTCTCGTGAGGCCGCGCTCCAACGTGCTCCGACCGGTAACTTGACAATGCCTTCTGGCGGGTTGCCGGCGGACAGGGTCTATTCAGCTTCGTCCAGAGAGGAGAACATGGTGTCCTATTCGACAAACGCGAGAGACGTGCTGGTCGCATCCTGCCTGGCGGCGCTGCCGATGTTCGGGGTGGCCTGTGGGGGTGGGACTGCGGTCGAGGAACCCAGCGACGAGCCGGCCGAGGCGGTCGCGGTACTCGATGGCAGTGTGCCGATCAACGACCTGCCCAATCCCTACAGCAGCACCGACGGGTGGGCGGCGTTGCCCGATGAGCGGGAGTGGGGGTCGACGGCCGGTGTTGACATCGACCCCGACGGCAGCCTCTGGGCGATCGACCGGTGCGGCGGCAATTCGTGCGCCGGCTCCGACCTGCACCCGATTCTCAAGTTCGACGCCGCCGGCAACGTGACCCACGCCATCGGCGGTGGTCTGTTTCTGTTCCCTCACGGACTGCACGTGGACCGCGACGGCAACGTGTGGGTGACTGACGGACAGGGGCCCAACCCCGAGAATCCCGCCTCGGCGGGCAAAGGGCATGTCGTGATCAAGCTCAGCCCCCAGGGTGAAGTCCTGCTGACGTTGGGCATGCCCGGAGTTGCCGGTGACGGGACCGATGCGTTGCTCAATACTCCGTGCGACGTAGTCACGGCAGAGAACGGTGACATCTTCGTGGGCGACGGTCATAGTGGCCAGAATACTGACGCCACGGCAGACACGGTGGCGCGCGTCGTCAAGTTCGACAGCGAGGGGAATCTTCTGGCGTCGTTCGGCGAGTGGGGCGACCAGCCGGGTCAATTCAAGACGCCGCACGCGCTCGACATCGATTCGCGCGGACGGTTGGTGGTCGGTGACCGGGGCAACAACCGGCTGCAAGTGCTGAACCTGGACGGGACCTTCGTCGAGCAATTCAAACAGTACAGCCGGCCCAGCGGCATCTACATCACCGATGACGACACAATCTTCGTGGCCGATTCGGAGTCGGCGTTCGACGAGGTGCGCAACCCGGGCTGGACACCGGCCATCCGCGTCGGCAACCTGCGAACCGGGTCAGTCGACTATCTAATCGACGGGACGGTGGACGCGTACCCCGAGGGGTCGAATCCCGAGGGTGTGGCGGTCGATCCCGAAGGCAACGTCTACGGCGCCGTCGTCTCCGCGGGCGGAGCGATGGTGAGGTCGAGCCGCTAGTGGACGGGCATTGTCAAGTTGACGTTGAACAGGCAGGCTTCGCCCCCGATGAGGCGATGACCCATTCTTCAGCTTCAGACGCAGGTCACCTCTCGCCAGGCACCGAAGGCCCGTGTTCGCAAGAGCCGCTGATGGACGGCTCGCAGGAGGTGGCGGAGCCTGCCTGTTCAACGTCAACTTGACAATGCCCTACTGACTGTTAAGAGGACAGCCCGAAGACAATTGTGAGACCGGGAGACCATGTCATGGAGAGAAGTTATCAGCTCGGCGATTTCTTGCTTCAATCAGGCGTCGTGGTGCCTGACGCGAAGCTTTCTTATGCCGTACACGGTGAGCTGAACGATGCTTGCGACAATGTGATTGTTTATCCGACTTGGGCCACAGGGCGCCACTCGGCGAACGAAGTGTTCGTCGGTCCGGGCCGAGCCCTCGACCCCCAGCGCTACTTCATTGTCATTCCGGACATGTTCACCAATGGGTTATCGAGCTCTCCGAGCACCTGTGACCCGCCTTTAGACGGACCACGGTTTCCGTTAGTGACCGCTTATGACAACGTGCGGGCGCAGCACCAATTGCTCGTCGAACATCTCGGGGTCACACGGATTCAACTTGCGATTGGTTTCTCCATGAGTGGCCAACAGGCGTTTCATTGGGGTGCCCACTATCCGGATTTGGTCGCACGCATTTGTTCGATTTGCGGGTCAGCAAAAACCGCTACCCACAATTGGGTGTATTTGTCTGCCATGCAGGCCGTGATGGAGTCCGCTGATGGCTGGGACGCAGGCGAATGCCGGAAATGGCCTCCGAGCCTTCTTCGCGCCGTGGTGAGATTTGCGATGACGATGCTTTTCTCACAAGACTGGTATCGAGCAGAAACATTCAAATTAGCTGGTGCTTCAAGTGCAGAGGCGTTCATAACCGGCGGAGAGGCGTTGCTTGCAGACTGGGTGCCCATGGATTTCTACCATCAACTGTCGACCTGGATGGCAGCCGATGTCAGTGACCACCCGACGTTCGGCGGCGATTTGGAGAAAGCCCTGGGCGCAATTCATTCGAGAGCACTCGTGATGCCATGCGACACCGACATGTATTTTCGAATTGAAGACAACGAACGAGAAGTCGCCAAGATGCCGAACGCCGAGCTACGGGTAATTCATTCGATGTGGGGCCATGCTGCCGGTTTTCCGGGACAAAATCCGGACGATGACTTGTTTGTCGATACTGCAGTCAAGGAGTTTCTCGGGGACTGACAACAGTTCTTGGGGCTATCCCAGAATCGGTCGTATCCAGGCGCGCTCTCGACGGTGCCCATCCCTGTGAGGCGGAAACGCCCGCATCGAAGCGACGCTCCCAGGTCCCATAAGGGACACCCGCGGCCGCCCGCAGCGTGGAGATCTCCGCTGCCGTTCGGGTCTGCCCCTCCGCCGTCACCGACAGCCCCGCCACCAGCACCAGCACGCCCGCCGCGCCACGGAACGTCATCGTCATAGCCGGACGCGGGTCCACCAACCCACGAGACGGTGCGGGTGGTTCGTCCTCAGTCGGCGCGCCAGATGTGGCGAAAGATGTACCAACAGCCCGACACCAAGAGTCTCCGCCGTATGGGTCCACCCGGCGAGCCTGTCGATGTCGGAGCGGCCTTCGCCATGCACGCCAGCGGAGGACCGTGCATGACCCGACCGGGGCTGGCCCCGATGACCGTCATCCTCGTGCGAACCGGCCCACGGGCTGCCGATCGGTCGTGGACAAGCCTCAGTAGCCCCGGGCCGTTCCGGCGCCTCGGCGGTCGGCGTATCCGGCGAGGAAGCCCTCCGAGGTCCGCTGGATACCAGCGGCCATGCCGATGCTGCGGCGCTCGCGTAGCTCGTATCCCATCCGTTCGAGCTCAGCCCTCGTCTCCGCCGACAGCGCGAACGGTTCGTGGTCGATGCGGTCCGGCAGCCACTGATGGTGGACCCGCGGGGCGTCGATCGCTTGCTGCAGGTCCATGTCCCACACCGTCACATTCAGATAGATCTGCAGCACCGTGGTGATGATGGTTGGCCCCCCCGGGCTGCCCATCGTCATGTAGAACTCGTCAGACCGGCGCACGATGGTCGGCGTCATCGAGGAGAGCGGGCGCTTGCCAGGTTGGACCGAGTTGGCTTCGGCGCCCAGCATCCCGTACTGGTTCGGCACGCCGGGACGCGCCGAGAAATTGTCCATCTGGTTGTTCCACAGGAACCCGGCTCCGGGGGCAACCGCACCCAGCCCGTAGCCGCTGTTCAGGGTGGTGGTGATGGCGGCGACGTTGCCCCACCGGTCGGCGACGGTGAAGTGCGTGGTTTCGTCAGATTCGGCCGGACCGTGCGACACCCCACTGCTGTGGCCGGCCAGGCCATCTTGCGGCAGCAGGCGGCGGCGGTGCTCCATGTAGTCCCGCGAGAGGAGCCGTTCGACCGGCACGTCGAAGAACTCGGGGTCACCCAGCCAGAAATTGCGGTCGGCGAACGCCAGACGCTGTGCCTCGGTCACCATCGAGATCGCCTTGGCCGAGTGGTACCCGGCGCGCTTGAGCGCCTGCAGGTGGAGGACCCCCAGGGTCTGCGCGATCGTTATGCCCCCCGAGCTCGGGACCGGATGGGTGATGAACTGATACTGCGCGTGGTCGAACACCAGCGGTTCGCGCCACTCGGCGGCATAGTGAGCGAGGTCGTCATGGGTGATGAGTCCGCCGTTGGATCGCATGTCGGCGACGATCAGATCCGCGACCCGCCCCCGGTAGAACCCGTCACGCCCTTTGCGGGCGATCGTCTCGAGCGTCGCCGCCAGCTCGGGCTGGGTCAGCCGGTCGCCCATTCGCGGGCCGTCGGCGAGCCCGAACGCCTGCACTGACGTCGTGAACCGCCGGAGGCGCTCGCTCCCCCTCAGGCTCCCCGCCAGGGCATAGGAGACGGTGAACCCGTCCCGCGCCAGCGCGATGGCCGGGGCCAGGACGTCGGCACGCGCCAGCGTGCCATGCCGGTCGAGCAGCGCCAACATGCCGTCGACGCTGCCCGGGACCCCGACCCCGCGATGGGTGTCGGTACTGACGCCTTGGAGCATCTGCCCGTCGGCGTCCACGAACATGTCGCTGCGTGCCGCGGCCGGCGCTTCCTCGCGAAAGTCGAGCGCAAAGGTCTCCCCGTCCGCCGTCAACCCGACCATGAACCCGCCTCCACCGATGTTGCCGGCGGTCGGGTAGGTCACCGACAGCGCGAACTGCATCGCGGCGGCGGCGTCGAAGGCGTTTCCGCCAGCTTTGAGGATAGCGACGCCGACGTCTGTCGCCAGGGGCTCGGGTGACGCCGCCATGCCGTTGGCGGCGACGTTGGGTCTGGACAGCGGAGCGGCGGTCGTCAACAGCACGATCGCCAGGACCAGGGCCACGCCGCACACGCCGCGATGGCGCAATGGTCGTAGCGCGCGCACGATAGACGTTGGCAGCCTCGTCGGCATCAGCGTATTCCTTGTTGAGTATGGCTCGACAGCGGGGTCATCTTACCTCTGGCTGCGCCCGTCGGTGGTGTTGAGGTTCGGGCTCGAGTCCGCTCGGAGCGTGCGACACCGCCGGGACAATCGGCGGACGGGCTAAGTCGGCTTGGTGGCCGTGCCGTTCGGGAACTGTGACACACCACCAGCCAGCCCGGTGACTCCGCAGATGACGCCGATGGCGAACAGCCACCAGCGGAACGGCGGCGGCTCCACCTGCGCCAGGACGGCGCGGAAGTCGAGCATGAACGAGAGGAGCACGATGCCCCCGCCGGCGACGGCCAGGCCCCACGACCACGCCGGGAACCGCAGCGGGATGCCTCGGTGCCGGAGTCGCAGCAGCAGAAGCGACCCCATGATGAGCGCCACGCTGATGATGAGCGGGGCCAGCACGGGGCCGATCCAGGGCACCGGGATGAGGAACAGGATGTCCCAGGTCAGCAGCGAGGGCGGCCAGTCCAGGAACACCCACAACCAGACGTAGTAGAAGATGTCCCAGACCGCGAAACCCAGACAGAAAAAGAGAAACCGCTCCCAGCGGTCGTCACTCATCACCATGGCGACGCCGAGCAGCATGACCAGCGTGGCGGCTTCGCGACCGATCTCGATCGCGGACATGCCAGGCTCGAGGAGCACGAGCGGAAAGTCGAACCCCTCTGGGTAGTAGATGGCGCGCAGATACACCACGACGGCCGATTCGAGATAGGCCATGGCCACCGCGTAGACGGTCAGCCAGAGCAAGCGTCGCGGGAGTCTCTGCATGGGGTAACCCCGTAGCTTTCGAGGCGGCGGCGCGCCCGCCGGAAACTGAGGTGGCCTGACCGCCTCTTGTGACAAGAATACTTTGTATTGTAAAGTTACCGCAATGCAACTCGACGAGGCGTTGCGCCAGATATCCGACATCCGCCATCAGATGGCGCGAAGCGAGGTGTTTCGCGGGTATCGATCGGTGACGGTCGGTCTTTCCGGCGGGCTCGGCCTGCTGGCCGCGGCAGTGCAACCCAGATGGGTCGCCTCGCCCGCGAGCGAGTTGGGGCGCTATCTGGGCCTGTGGGTCGGCGTGGCCGCCCTCAGTGCGCTCGTGGCGGGGACCGAGATGTCGTGGCGCGCCCGAGGCGCCGGACCGGGATTGGCACGCGAGCGGACGCTGCTGGCAGTTGAGCAGTTTCTGCCCTGTGTGGTGGCGGGAGCGCTGCTCACGCTGTGCATCTATCGCGGCGCGCCGCAGGTCGCCTGGATGCTGCCCGGGTTGTGGTCGCTGGTCTTCGGTCTCGGTGTGTTCGCCTCCTACCGGCTACTACCGCCGCAGGTGTTCTGGGTCGGGTCATACTACGTGCTGTGTGGCTGTGGCTGTCTCTTGTGGGGTCAGGGCGACAACGCGTTCTCACCCTGGCAGATGGGCGTCAGCTTTGGCGGCGGCCAGGTACTGGGCGCGGCTATTCTGTACTGGACGCTGGAGCGTACCGATGTCTCGTAAAGCCACGACTGACAACACACCGCGCGCGAAGACGAGTGCTGGCACGGGGCGGTTCTCATACGAGGGCCTCGATCGCGTCATGCACGAGAAGGCGCGACTGGGCATTCTGTCCTCGCTGGCGGCCAATCCCGACGGGTTACTCTTCAACGACCTGAAGCAGCTGTGCACGCTGACGGACGGCAATCTGAGCCGGCACCTGACCGTGCTGCACGAAGCGGGTCTGGTCGAAACCTGGAAGGGCGCTACGGGGCCGCGACCGCAAACGATGTGTCGGCTGACCGCCAACGGCCAGCAGCGGTTCGCCGAATACATCAGTGTGCTGGAGCAGGTCGTCGCGGATGCGCAGCGCGACGCACTGCCGGCCACCACACCGGCGCTGTCGAAACGACGGTCGCCGGCATGACGCCGGCCCCTTTTTTTGCATCCATGCTTTGCATAGCAAAGTCAAACATCTGAAGGAGGTGACACGATCATGAGAGTCATCCGAGCCGAGGAGATGGGGATGTGCTTCGGCGTCAAGGACGCGTTGCAGGCGGCCCGTTCGGGTTCTGACCCGTCGACGGTCACGATTCACGGCGAACTGGTCCACAACCCGAGCGTCATCACGCAGCTGCTCGAGGCCGGGTTCCAGCAATCACCCGAGGACCATCGCCGTGCTCCCGCTCGGACCCCGTTGGTTCTGATCACGGCGCACGGCGTGAGCAACGTGGAGCGCCGTCGATTGGCCGTCGCGCACACGGGCCTGATCGACACGACCTGTCCGTTGGTCAGCCGGGTGCACGACGCCGCGCTCGCGCTGCAGGCCGAGGGCCGGCACGTCCTGCTGATCGGCACGCCCGGACATGTCGAAGTGCGCGGAATCGTCGGCGATCTCGACCACTACGACATCGTCGCAAAGGCGAGCAAGGTCAGGGGCTACGGGTATCGGCGGCTGGGGGTCGTGTCCCAGACCACGATGCCGCCAGAGGTCGTCGACGACGTCTGCGCCCGCATCCGGCATGACAATCCACGAGCCGACATCCGGGTGGTCGATACAGTCTGCCAGCCCACCAGGCTGCGGCAACGCGCGCTGCTCGAACTCGTGCGTCAGGTGCACGCCGTCGTCGTCGTCGGAGGCCGCCGCTCGAACAACACCCGTCGGCTCCTGCAACTCTGCCACGACCGGCATATGCCGGCCATCCAGGTAGAGAGCGCCGATGACCTGGACCCCGCGTGGTTCGGGGACGCCCGCACCGTCGGCCTCACGGCGGGCACATCAACACTCGACGAGACGATCGACGAAGTGCAGCGCGCCCTCGAACAGATCGAATCGATCGACCGGATCGAGCCCCGGTCGGGCATCGAGCGCGTGAGGCCAACGCTTCCGACGACGACGCAAGCTCCGCGTGGTCAGACTTGACGCGAGCTGGAAGAGGCTCTCAAGATCAGCACCTGATGCGGACTCGACCATCCCAGCGGCCTGCACGACCAGGTCGCGTGCGCCGACTTGGCGTTGCCGCCGCTTGTGGGCTGATGCTCGCCACACCCGCGGCACTGTTCCCCCAGTCAGCAGCCCAGGTGCCGTTACGCAGTCCGGATGTGGCCTACGCGAGCGCGCCGCCCGCCATCGTCGATGCGATGCTCGAGCTCGCGAGGGTGACCAGCGACGACGTCGTGTATGACCTTGGCTGCGGTGACGGGCGGATCGTGGTGGCGGCGGCCAAGGACCGGGGCGCGCGCGGGGTTGGCATCGACATCGACCCGGAGCGGATCGCGGACGCAACCGCGCTCGCGTCGCGGGAAGGCATCACGGATCGCGTGACGTTCGTCCTCGCGGATCTCTTTCAGGCGGCCTTTGACGAGGCGACGGTGGTGATGCTCTACCTGCAACCCGAGCCCAACCTGCGATTACGCCCGCGCCTGTTGACCGAGCTCCGCCCCGGCACCCGCGTCGTGTCACTTTCCTACGACATGGGTGACTGGACACCGGACGAAGTACGACGGGTCGACGGTCGACGGATCTACCTGTGGACGATTCCGCCGAGATAGCAACCGGGCGCCATCGGTCCCGCGGTCGCGGCCTGGCGCGCCCGCGTGGCCCGTCGTCCAACCGACTAAGGGCCTGCGACCCGTCACGGCAGCGTGTACGTCAGCAACGTGGTGCCCGCCGCCACGGCCACATACTGCTTGCCATCCTGTCCCATGTAGGTGATCGGGTTGGCGCCGCTGATCAACTGTTCGGTCTCGACACTCCACAGCTCGCGCCCGGTCTTCGTCTCGTAAGCGCGGAATCGTCGATCGGTGGCCCCCCCGATGAAGAGCACTCCCCCGGCGGTAGACGTCGGCCCACCCTTTTGAGAATTGGGGGCGCCGGTCTGCAGCCCGGACGGCGCACCCTCGACCGTGCCGAACGGGATCTTCCAGGCGATCTCGCCTGTGTTCACGTCCACCGCGACCAGGCTGGACCACGGCGGTTGCCAACAGGGCCACCCATCGACGGTCAGCCGGTCCACGACGTGCCAGTAGCGCCGACGCGATTCCGGAGGCCCCACATAGCCTCGACGATCAGGGTCGTCCCCCACCTCGTCGAGGGTGCTGATGTGTCCGGTGTCCGCGTAGTTGATGATGTAGTACCCCAGGTTCGGATCGAAGGTCCCGCCGGTGAATTCGGTGCCACCGCCGGTCGACGGAAACACCAGCGCGCCCTCGACGGATGGCGGCGTGAACGGGCCACGATTTCGCCCGCCGTCGTAGGCCATCAAGCGCTCGCGGCACGCGGCCGTGTGCTCCGGCGTCACCGTGGCGATGTCGTCCATCGTGAAACGGATCCGGCCAAACGGCGGCGGCTTCACGGGGAACGGCTGCGTCGGCGAGTAGTACTCCCCGGGCAGGTTCCCCGCCGGAACGGGACGTTCCTCAATGTCGTAGAGCGGCTCGCCGGTGACCCGGTTGAAGATAAACAACACCGGATACTTCGTCATGACACCGACGGCCGGAATCGACTCGCCATCCCGCTCTACGTCGAACAGGATCGGCGGTACCGGCATGTCCAGGTCCCACAGGTCGTGATGGACGGCCTGGAAATGCCACTTCCGCTCCCCGGTGAGGGCGTCGACCGCCACGACGGAATCCGAGAAGAGGTTGTCGCCCGGTCGGTCGGTGCCATAGAAGTCGTTGAGCGCGGAGCCAAGCGGCATGTAGAGGATGCCGCGCTCCTGGTCGACGGTGAAGAAGGTCCAGGTGTTGGCGCCGCTGGTGTTGCGCCAGGAGTCGTCGAGCCAGGTCTCGTTGCCGACCTCGCCAGGGTGGGGCACGGTGTGAAACGTCCACACGAGCTCGCCCGTTCGCAGATTCCAGGCGCGCACGTCGCCCGCCGGACCTTTCGAGCCGGTCTCATCGGCGTTGTGGACACCGGTGAACACCAGGTGCTTGTAGACGGCCACCCCGGATGAGATCCCGTAGTGCATGTTCGGGAACCCGTTCATCACGCCCTCGGTTTTCAGATCGACATACCCGTCGTTACCGAACCGGCCGTTGGGGATGCCGGTCTGCGCGTTGAGCGAGATCAGCTCGCCCTCCTCGGTGCCGAACACGATCTGTGGAGCGGTGACGT
>CAUZAY010000035.1:0-21142 GCA_963577695.1 Vicinamibacteria bacterium
TCTGGTCTCGACACGCGTGACCTACACCCTCACGCCGCGGATGTTCGTGTCCACACTAGTGCAGTTCAATTCCAGCAATGATTCGCTCGGTACCAACGTTCGTTTTCGATGGGAATATCAGCCAGGGAGCGAGTTGTTCGTCGTGTACACCGACGAACGTGACACCTTGACGCCTCGCTTTCCAGCCCTCGAAAATCGAGCGTTAGTGGTCAAGTTCAACCGGCTATTTCGGTTCTAGACCACGGCCGAGGCACATGTCAGTGACGGTCGACAGTCCGAGGTTGATTTCGCCAACCAGAAGCCCCCATACCCCAAGGTCATTGCGGCCGGCAAGAAATTGGCGACGAAGCTGACGAGTCCGTAGCGCACGCTGAGCAGCGCGAGCATGAGTGGGCCGCTGGTCAGCGCTCTCGACGCAGAGGGCGGTCGAGATCGGAGGTACGATCTCGGATCGAGACGTCAAACGCGCGGAGCGCCTGGAGGCTCGTCATGCGCAAACCTGAAACAGGCGTGGGAGAAGCTCCACGGCCGAGACCAATGTAACGGCGAATGATTGAGACCGGTTTGCACGCGCCCGAGCACGCGGACGAAGCCGCGTCCGGGATCCTTCCACGGTCGTGGACGCCCGCTACGACCCAGTGCGTAACACTTGCGAGCGAACATCCGGCCACGCGGAGCACGCATCGTGATTGAAGCGCATCGTGACCAGCTAGCGTTGCGCCGGATCGTACAGGACGGTCAACAAATGGCGGAGAGGGTGGGATTCGAACCCACGTGCCGGTTACCCGACAAGACGCTTTCGAGGCGCCCCCGTTACGACCACTTCGGTACCTCTCCGTATAACTCGTCTCGCGCCACTGACGCTTGATCCGCGGGCTGGCGGGGCCCGCGCAGGCAGCGCATCGCGCTACGCCCGACGCCCCGAAAAGAACGCCTGCATCAGCTCACGGCACTCCTCCTCGAGCACACCGGCCACGACCTCGACCCGGTGGTTCAGCGCGGGGTCGTCGAGCACCTGCATCGCCGACCGCACCGCGCCGGCCTTTGGCTCGGCCGCGCCGTAGACGAGTCGGCCGATGCGAGCGTGCACAAGGGCACCGGCACACATCAAACACGGCTCGACGGTGACACACAACTCGGCGCCCGTCAGCCGGTAGTTGCCTACCGTGGTCGCGGCGTCGCGCAGCGCCACGATTTCGGCGTGGGCCGTCGGGTCGTTGCCGCTGATCGGTTGATTGAAGCCGCGGCCGACGATGGCGCCGTCAAGCACGACCACGGCGCCGACCGGCACTTCGCCGCGATCTCGCGCCAGTTGCGCCTGGACGATCGCCTCACGCATGACCCGTTCGTCCGCCGCGCCGTCGGTCAGTGTCACCGGTCTCTGCCCGCCTATATCGTAGCTGATCGTCGCGCCGCGGTTCATCGGAGCGGCTGTACATACGAACGAAGCCGCCAGTCACCCGTCGGCCCCGTCATGTGTGCTTCCGATTGCCGAACCGACGACCCCGCTACTGGGTCGGGCTTTCGTCGATCCAGACTCTGATGTTGTTGTTCGCCTCGATGACCCGGACCATCTCGCCGCGCATCGTGCTGAGCTCTTGGATCGCCGCTCTGACATTGAGCATGTCGCCATCGCCGGACAACAGCGCGTCTACAACCGGCACAGGAATCTCGACGCGGACGTCTTCGCCATCGCCGTCCTCGTTGCTGACGCGGACGAGTATCGTCTCGCCCTCGCGAGCGATCCGGACATCGTTCCCCTCGTGCTGGATGGTCGCGAACTCCGCGTCCCCGACGTTGCGCAGCTCCTGCCACATGCCGCGAATCGCGGCGACCGGCACCTGCTGCCGACCGAGCTGCAACTGACCATCTCGGACGATGCTCTCGGGAGCGAGGGCGAGGGCGGCCTCGATGGCCGCCAGCGGCAGGTTCAAATTGATGTGGTCGTCACCCTCGCGGTCGACCTCGATGTGGATCCACGGCTCGGTCCCCTGTTGGGCGGCCTGGGTTCCAGTGGTCGCCCCGAGGCCGACGAACATCACCATAACCGCCAGCAACGACGCGGACCAGATACTTCGGGTTCTCATCGGTTTTCCTCCATCCGATCGCGCGACGCCGCTTCCCAGCGCCCGCCAGTCTGTCTCTGCCACATGTATACGGGCGGTCGTTCGGAAAGGTTCTCCCGCCTTCGCCGAAGCCTCGGCGAAGGCGGGACGGTATAATCCCGGCCTTCTATGCGATTTCGTAATCCGGTCGTGCTGGGCGGTCTTGTGGTGCTCTCGCTGTCGAGCCCAGCCGCTGCGCAGGAGCGGATCACCTTCAACGTGGACATGACGTTCTACGGAGACAACACGGAGTTCTTCAACCCGTGGCGCGAGGGCGAGACACTGCTTGGCACCGAGAGCCGGTTGTTTCTGGACGTCGAACTCAATGAATTTGTCACCCTGCGAGGGGGCATTTTTGGAGACCACCGGTTCGGCGACGACGACAACTTCGAAACGGTGCGTCCCGTGCTCGCCCTGCACCTGCAGAACGACTACGCGCGGTTTGTGATCGGGTCGATCGAGAGCGGCACACAGGAGGTGGGGCTGGGCCCGGACCGACAGGGTCCGCATGGTTTGCTCCCACCTCTGCAGCGCGAGTCGTTGGCGTTCAGCCGCCCGGATGAAGCGGGATTGCAGTTGACCGTCGAGAAGCCCCGATTCGAACAGGAGACCTGGATCAACTGGCAACAACTGAACACCGAGATGAGCCGGGAGACGTTCGACGCTGGGCTGAAGGGCCGGCTACATCTGGGAACACCGCTGCCGGTCTGGTTCAGCTATCAATATCACGTGGTGCATTCGGGGGGACAGCTGTTCGACTCGGGACCAGTGGGCGACAGCTGGGCCGGCGGTCCTGGGTTCATCGTGGAGCTGCCCGCAGGGCCGTTCGACACACAGACCGCCGAGGTGCACGGCCTGGTGGCTCGGGATGTCCCCAACCGCGCGGCGCTCGACACTGGCGACACCGGGTTCGGTTTTGGACTGTTCACACGATATGCGGCCGAGAGGGCCGGCTGGCGTGCCCACGTCATCGGGTGGCGCGCGCGCGACTTCATCAAGGGCGAGGGCGACGAAAACTACGGCTCTGTGCGCGAGGACGGACGGCTCACGAGCCTGCGGCACTACTTCGAAACCGGTCTGTCACGCACGTATCACCCGGCCACCGAAATGGGAATCGAGTTCGCCGCGCGGTTACATCGGATCGACACGTACCACGACTACTCGTTTCGTATTCTCGCCAAGGTCGATTTCGACATGCCCCTCAAGGTTCCAACTCGGCCCTGATCAACCCAGAGCGGTTTGAAACCGGTCGGCCAGGTCGTCAGCGGTCGCGCGGTTCCAAGTCTCATTCACCCCGACCAGGACGCTGCCATCCGACCGCATCGCACCCAGGTCGACCCCACGGTCCCGTAGCCGACGACGGAACGCCCCGGGGTCGGTGCCCGCAACCCGCAGCCGGAAGAGATTGGTGCCGGCCGTGATTCGCTCGGCCGTGAACGCGTCGTGGCGCGTGACCTGCTCGATGAACGCCTCGGAGACACCGACCGCATCACGAAACCGATCGACGAATCCGGGCAGATAGTACAGCGCCACGGCGGCAAATGGCCAGGCGCCGGGGAGACCGGCCCCGAACATGCGCCGCGTGTGATACATGCCGTCAAGCAGGTCACGCGGCCCGGCCAGGATGGCTCCGGACACCGCGTTGAAGTACTTGTAGAGCGAAACATACACCGTGTCGAACGGTCGGGCGTACTCCGCGACATCGATGCCGGTATACCCGCTCTGCAGGAACAGCCGCGCGCCATCGAGGTGGAGTCGGATCCCCTCCCCACCCGCGAAGGCCGTGACACGATCCAGCTCGGCCTGATCGAAGGTCTCGCCGAAGCGGCGACGCACCGGCGTCTCGATAGAAAGGACAGAGACCGGTGTGGCCACGCGCCCGCTCTGGGTGCGACTGACGACCTCTTCCACCTCCTCGAGCGTGAAGGTGGCTCGCCCCGCCCCCAGCGGCATGAGGGTCATGGCGCTGAGCGTTTGCACGCAGTCGCCTGAATCATTGAACAGATGGCTCTCTGCCTGCAGAATGGCGCGACCACCCGCCCCGGCCGCCAGTTCGCGCACCGCTAGGTGATTGGCGAGGGTTCCTGTCGGCATGAAGACGGCGCGCTCTTTGCCAAGCGCCGCCGCGCACTGTGCCTCCAGCGCTTCGACCGTGCCGCCGTTCGAATAGGAGTCCTGCGAAATCAGGCCCTCTTCGGCCAGACGGCTCAGCAGTTGCCCTTGATCCGCCGGCGTCAGCCCCAACCCGTCGCCGGTCATCCGGACGCGCGTCGACGTGGAGACGAGCGGGACGGACCCGGTGCCGCCTTGCGCGAGCGCGCCGCCAGAACCGATCGTGGCCGCGCCCAGGCCGAGCGCACCCGTCTCGAGAAACCGCCGACGGTTCATGGTGCTCACAATCGATACCCCTCGATGGATCAATGGCTCATCGCGTAGACGATCACGTTCACCGTGATCTCGATCGCATACGTCGAGTACCTGAGTGGATAGTAGGGGCTCTCGGCCCATTCCCAGGCGTCGCCGATGTCGGTGTTCCAATTGATAATGACCATCAGCCGGTCATTTTCGTCGAAAATCCCGCGCACATGCGGGATGACCCCGTCCCGCTGCCAGGTCGGTCCGCCTTGCGCTCGCGAGACGTTCGGGACCTGGACGATCTCCTCGATGTTGTAGACCGTGTTGAAAACCGGATGATCGAGCGGCACCTCGACGATCGGGTACTCGGGCAACACCCGTTTGATCTCGCTTTCGAAATTAGCCCACTGCTGGGTCCCCCAAAAGTCGTCGATCATCAGGAACCCGCCCGCCAGCAAATAGTCACGAAGCCCCCGCACTTCCGGCTCGGTCATGTACATGTAGCCGACCTCGAGCGCATACAGGAACGGGAACTTGCGCAGCTCGGGATCATCGAGCCGCACCGCGTTCTCCCGCTCGTAGGCATCCAGGTCGACGAGGCGGTCGATGATGGTCAGAAACTGCTGGTCGGCTTTCGGGTAATCGGTCGCCCAGGATCCGCCGAAGCGCCGGCCGCCACCGCCGCTGTAGATGGCCCGTGTGAAAAAAAACTCTCGGCCGTCAGCCTTCGGCTTCATCGGCGCTGGCCTGAAGTCTTCCCGCCGAATCGTCCGTGGAGTCTGGGAGACTTCGCCGGATTCCGTAAACGGCGCCGGCCATTCGAAGGCCAACAGCCCCCCCCAGGCACCCCCGATGAGGGTCGCCGCGATTACTCCCGCCCGCGTCGCTCGTTTCTGCATGGACAGATCAGGAGGCTGCCGCGCGGCCGTCACGCTGCTCCCACATGGGTCTACTCTACCGGCTCGTGCGAACCTGCGCACGCGCCTCACCCGAAAATCACGGCCTGTGGAGCCAGGCACCGCTGGGTCGGTATAATTGGCCAATCGTCCGGCCACTGCGTCCCAACAGGGTCGGGACGATACAGAGAGGCTTCGCCATGATCTGCAACCGAGTCGTCGTGACAGCTGTCGCCGCGGGATCTCTACTCGCTCCGGGCCTGGCCCGCGCCGCGGACTATCACCATGTTCACATTACGTCGGCGAGTCCCGCCCAGGGGGTCGCGTGGTACGCCAGGCACATGGGGTGCGAGCCACTCACCGATCGCAGCGACGCGGCCGACTGCTACGGGGTGGAGGTGGTCTTTGTCCCGCAACCGACGCAGGGGGGCAGTCAGGGGACGGGCGTCGACCACATCGGGTTCTCGTTTCGCGACCTGACCGCGAAGATGGCCGAGTTGGAAGCGGTCGGCGTGCGCGGATCGGGCGTCAGGCTGCAGCGCAACCCCGACGGCTCGACTCTCCGGGACGTGCCGGGTCTGTTCAAGATCGGTTTCATCTTTGACCCGTGGGGCACGCGCATCGAGCTGGTGGAGGATCTCGACACCCTCGGCTTCCACCACGTGCACCTCATCGCCAGCGACCCGGCGGCCACCCTGGCGTGGTATCGCGATGTGCTGGGCGGCGAGCCGGCTAGCTTGAAGGGGCGTCTTGACGGTCTGCGGTTCGACGACGTGTGGTTTCTGGTATCGCCCTCGCCGCAGGGCATGCCCGGCACCACGGTGGAGCGCGCGATCGATCACGTGGGTTTCATGGTCGACGACCTCGACCAGGCGGCCGCCGGGTTCCGTGACCGAGGCGTGACCTTCGAGCAGGAGCCGGTGGTGCCAGCAGGCGGGCGTACCAGCGCGCGGCGGGCGTACCTCTCCGGCCCGGACGCTGTCCGTGTCGCGGTGGTCGAAACCGGTTTCGCGGGTGTCGATGTCGACCTCGGCGCGGCCATCCTGACCACCGATGCGCTCGGTGCGTTTGACGCGCCGCGAACCCCCTGGGGCGAGCCCGACTTCCAGGGCGTCTGGACCAACAGTTCTGCGGTGGGCATCCCGTTCGAACGACCGGATGACGTCGAGGCCGGAGACTTGACGGCCGAACAGGCCGTGGCCCGTCACGAAGGGCGACTGCTCGGGGGCATCTGGGGCTACGAGCGCGAGTGGCGCGACACGACGCTGGGCTACGGCAGACAGGGCGTCTCCACGCAGGTGGCGATGGTGATCGACCCACCCGACGGTCGACTCCCGGCACGAACGGCGCGGCGTGAAGCGCGGGCAGTCACGGCCGGAGACGAGCGGGCACCACGCGAGCGCAGCACGCCGAGTGGGCCAGAAGATCTCTCGACGTGGGTGCGGTGTATCACCCGCGGCCTCATCCCCACGCCAGGCGGCTACAACAACGGTCTCCAGATCGTGCAGGGACCAGGCTATGTCGCGATCACCCGGGAGATGGTCCACGAAACCCGAATCGTGTCGACCGAACCTCGCCCCGCGCTCGGATCGGGTGTGGCGTCGTATCTGGGGCAATCGCGCGGCCGGTGGGACGGAGACACCCTTGTGGTCGAGACCGCGAACTTCAATGGCGGCGCGTCGTTCCGGGGGTCCAGCAAGGACATGACGCTCGTCGAGCGCTACACGCGCCTCGGGCCCGGCACCCTCGAATATCAGTTCACGGTCGACGACCCGACGGTCTGGACGCAGCCCTGGACCGCGATGTTCCGCTGGGACCTGGACGAGAGTCAGTACGAACTCGTCGAGTACGGGTGTCACGAAGGCAACTACGGCATGACCAACATCCTGAGCGGCGCCCGCTCGCGTGACGCAGCCGCGCAGAACGGCAGGTAGTCCGCCGCAGGCACGGTTGCGGGAACGCAAGGGGCGAGAGACGACAGCGCTGGGACCGGACCCCTTCGGTCGCACGCCGAGTCGCTGAGTATCGATGCACCCGACGCTGTCCGAAAACGCAGCCCCGACGAGCCTCGACGAGAGTGCGCCCATCTGGGTGATCGGCAGCATCAACACCGACATGGTGGTGAGAACCGCCAAGCTACCCCGCCCCGGAGAAACGGTGCTGGGCAGCGACTTCGTGACGACCGCCGGCGGCAAGGGCGCCAATCAGGCGGTGGCGGCGGCGCGGCTCGGCGGTCACGTCTCGCTGGTCGCGAGGGTCGGCACGGACGTCTTCGGCGATCAAGCCATCGCACGACTGCGCGAGGATCGGATCGACTGTGAGTGTGTGACCCGAGACCCGACCCAACCGTCAGGCGTGGCTTTGATCAGTGTGGACGAGGGCGGGAACAACCAGATCGTCGTCGCGCCAGGGGCCAACAGCACCCTTGGGGTGTCTCAGGTGGAAGCGGCACTGCCGCAGATGGCAGACGCCGCGGTCGTGCTCCTACAGCTTGAGATTCCGTTCCCGACCGTCACCCACGCCATAGACTGCCTCAGTGGCCACGGTCGACGGATCATTCTCGACCCCGCACCGGCCAGAGCCGTGCCAGACCACGTGCTGGCTGGGGTCTATCTGCTGACGCCGAACGAAACGGAGGCAGAAATACTCACCGGGGTGCACGTCGTCGACGAGCAGACTGCCCAGACCGCCGCCACACAGCTACTCAGCATGGGGGTGCAGAACGTCGCCCTCACTCTGGGAGCGAAAGGGGTGTTCCTGGCCACCCCGTCTCGGAGCAACCTCATGCCGACGCCAGCCGTGGCGGCCGTCGACACCACCGCGGCCGGCGACTGCTTCAACGGTGCGCTCGCCGTCGGTCTCGCCACCAACCTCTCCCTGCACGACAGCGTAGCCCGTGCCTCTCAGGTAGCGTCGATATCGGTCACTCGGATGGGCGCACAAGATTCAATGCCCTACGCACACGAAGTGCGCGCCAGCTCGCCCACGGGCGGTTAGCCCTGAAGGCCAGCCAGGCGGGGGAACAGGTCGTTGAAGACGGCATCGCGGTCGACGTTGTTCGCCACGCGAATCTTGTGACGGCCAGTCGCGCGTTCCCATCGCATGTCATCGGTCAACACCGGGCTCGGCACGATGTCGGACGGCACCCACTCCGGATTGTTCAACCAGGCCACGGCCGAGATATCCCAGATGACCTTGGACCAGGGAAAATCGTTGCTCTGTCCGCGATTGTTCATGCGCACGGCGGAATACTCGAGAAACTGGCCATACAGATAGTCGCCAATCCGCGAGCGTCCGCGCATGTGCCGATCCAACTCGGGGACCGTCGTTCGCAGGTGTTCCGCGACGTTCTTGGTCGGGATCTGCACGAGAGGCACGCCGCTGTCGAACAGCACCTGTGAGGCAATCACGTCCTGCCTCAGGTTGAACTCTGTCGCGAAGGACCAGTACTCCGGCGTGCCGCCGAGCCAGACCACCACGATCTTCTCTTTGATCTTGGGCTCCATCAGGATGGCCGACGAGACATTTACCGGACCACCGATGGTCAAGACGTAGAGCGGCTCGTCACCAGGTTGGAGGGCTCGGTCAATCAGGTCTCGAGCCGCGGGACTCTCCACTGGTCGATCCCGCTGCTCGAAGAACCGGTCCGAACCCCGGAGTGCGATGCTCGGGTCGACGTGACTGAAGAAATTGAGCAGCCGAAGGATTTCCTCGTAGCTCTTCTCCATCCCTTCCAAGGCGGACGCCGAGCGGTCGTTGACAAATGGTGCGGCGTAGATCGCCTCTACCGCCATGCGCTCTGGAGACAGCAGGCAGTAGGCTAGGGCGTACTGGTCGTCGATCTCGTTATAGGTGTCGGTGTCGAGCACCACTCGCACGCGACCTGGTCCGGGGATCGCGAGCAAGCGGTCAAGATCGACCGTCTGGGCGTGTGCCGCCGTACCGAGTGCGCTCGCCGCGGCCGCTTGGAACAGTTGTCGGCGGGTCAGCATGGTGTCCTCTCTCGCGAAATTTGCTTTCACCGAAGCGAAGCGTCAGGGTTGTTGGCGATAGGCGCCCGATATCGGAGTATAAAGGGGGTTCAACCCGTCCGGCACAGGACACAGCCTAAGGACACTGATCGACATGACGCAGCGCCAGATACTCCTTCCAACGCTCTTCTTGATGGTCGGTGCCCTTACGGCCGCTCCCCACGCGCAGACATCATCACAGGAGACGCCTCCGTTTGCCCCGGTGTCGGCCGAGCGGCTGCTCAACGCCGAGGACGAGCCGGAGAACTGGCTGATGTACTCGGGCGACTACAAGAGCCAGCGCTACACCCGGCTCGACCAGATCAACCAGGGGAACGCCGCCGATCTTCAGATTCAGTGGGTCCACCAGCTCAGGGTGCTCGACCAAGCCGAGACGACGCCGCTCGTGGTGGACGGCGTGATGTACATCACCGAGTCGCCCAGCACGGTCATCGCGGTGGAAGCGGCGACCGGTCGGCCCTACTGGCGATACGAGCACCAGCTCCCCGACGACATGGTCTTCTGCTGTGGACGCAACAACCGGGGCGTGGCCGTCCAGGGCGACCGCGTCATCATGAGCACGCTCGACGCCAAGTTGGTGGCGCTCGACGCGAGGACCGGCAGCGTGATGTGGGAAACCCAAGCCGAGGAGACGACGTCGGGGTACAGCAAGACGGCGGCGCCACTCATCGTCGGCGACAAGATCTTCAGTGGCGTGGCGGGTGGCGAGTACGGCATTCGCGGATTCGTGGACGCGTATGACATCAACTCAGGAGAGCGTGAGTGGCGGTTCTTCACGACCCCCGGCCCCGACAACCCGGACAGCCAGACCTGGTCGGGCGACTCGTGGCGCCGAGGCGGGTCGGCGACCTGGATGACCGGCTCCTATGACCCGGAGCTGAACCTGGTCTACTGGGGCACCGGGAACCCCGGACCTGACTACGACGGCACGGTGCGGATGGGCGACAATCTCTACTCCGACTCGGTGGTCGCGCTCGACGCCGACACTGGCGAGATGAAGTGGTATTTCCAGTTCACCCCGCACGACATCCACGACTGGGACGCTACCCAGATTCCGATTCTGGCCGACACGATGTTCGACGGCGAGATGCGGAAGCTGATGCTCTTTCCGAATCGCAATGCCTTCTTCTACGTCCTGGACCGAGAGACCGGTGAGTTCCTGCTCGGTACTCCCTACGCCAAGCAGACCTGGGCGGAGGGCCTCGATTCGAACGGCCGGCCGATTCTCGTGCCGGGCATGGAACCGTCCCTCGAGGGCACCGTGGTGTCGCCCGCCATCACCGGTGGATCCAACTGGTGGTCGCCATCCTACAGTCCACGCACGGACCTGCTGTACGTCATGGCCTACGACGCTGAGACGCGATATTTCATCCGGAAGACCGCCTACGAAGAGGGTGACAGCTATCGGGCCGGCGGGGGCGTGAGTCCCGAATCACCCGAGTCGTATCACCGGGCCGTGCGTGCCCTCTCGCCCCAGACGGGCGAGGTGCGATGGGAGTTTCCGGTCAACCCCCGGTCGACGTCGGGCCTGATGGCGACCGCCGGCGACCTGGTCTTCGGCGGCACGGCCGACGGCTTTTTCTTCGCACTCGATGCCGAGTCCGGTGAGGAACTCTGGCACAAGTCGGTGGGGGGACGTGTCCACGCCGCGCCGATGTCCTATGCCGTTGACGGGAAGCAATATGTCGCCATTGCCGCCGGCAATGCCGTCTTCTCGTTCGCGCTGCCGGACTAACCCAACGACTTCCCCGCAGGGCTCAGGCTGCTCGAAGGGTGTCGGGAGATCGGGTTCGTTGGCGCCTCGGTGATCGCTATCGCCGAGCGCCTGCGTTGACGACCATCGCGACGACCGACCGCAGACACTTCTCGCAGATCAGACCGGCGCACGCAGCCCGCTTCGAACTGGTCCCCTGACGGCCGGCGCGCACCGGTCTTTCGTCGGCCCGACGTCCGCCAGGGGTCCCGGGTTGCTATGGCGCTACCGCGTATTTCGTGAACGCTCCAGTGGCAAAACGGAGTGAGTTCGGTCCCTCGGCGGCGTACACGTTGCCGTCCGCGTCGACCGCGACACCTTCACCGGCAGCTCCCTGGTAGGGCCGCGTCTCGGCATCGTGGGGCGGGATGTAACCCGTGATGCGATCCTCGTCCACGTGCCCGATGCGCACGCCATTCACCCAGTTCGGATGACTGGTCCCGCTCGACTCGGAGTCGATCGCGTAGAGCATGTCGTCCGCGGTGATGAAGATGCCGCTGATGCGCCCGTACGAGTAGCGGGAGTCGAGATAGTTGCCGTCCTGGTCGAAGATCTCGATGCGATGGTTGCCGCGGTCGGCCACAAGGAGACGCCCCTGCGAATCGAACGCCAAGGCATGGGGGGTGCGGAACTCACCGTGAAGCGTCCCGATCTGTCCCCACTCCTTGATGAACGTGCCGTCGGGGGCGAACTTCAGGATACGGCCGGTGGCGCCCGACTCACGTCCCTCGGCCATCGCCCGGGCGGTGGTCATGCCTTGACCGCCGTGTCCGTCGCCGACATAGATGCTGCCGTCCGGCCCGGTGACCACGTCGTTAGGCTGGTTAAACTGGTTCGGGCCGCTCCCCGCCTGGCCCGCCGTCCCAAGACTCAGCAGCAGCTCCCCGGCGGGGCTGAACTTGTGGACCTGATGCCCCTTGGTCCCGTCCTGATTACCCGCGAAGTCGGTGACCCAGACGTTGCCCTCGGCATCCACGTGAATGCCGTGCGGCGTCATCATGATGCCTCCGCCGAAGTTCGCCAGCACGTCTCCCGTGTTGCGGTCGAACTTGAAGATCGGGTCGACGGGATTAGAGTCGCAATTGATCGGGACGCCGCCGCCGAAGGTGCCGGCGCCGCAACGCTCGTAGGCCCAGACATGACCGTCGTTCGGGTCAATATCAATGCCGGCGGTCGAGCCCCACTCCCGCCCCTCGGGCAGATTGCCCCAATTCAGCATCACCGTCGGGGCTGGATTCGGCAGCCCTTCACCCGTGATGGTGTTGCCCGGCGCCGGGGCTGCAGCCGGAGCCATCTCAGTGGTTGGCTCGGACTCGGTCGCGCATCCGCCAAGTACGAGGGCACCGCAGACGAACACGGTGGCCGTCAGATATCGTGACAAGGACATAGCATCTCTCCCAACGAGCCGGTGTTTAATGAAGCCGTCTTCCCGGCTCCACCACCCGACCCAAGTTCATCTCGGCCGACGGTCGGATAATAACGCGAAACGGTCCTGGTGCCGAAGTCCCGCAGCACCTCGTCGCGCCGGGGGATGCCCGTCGACCAGCGCGGCAAGGCCGTGAACGGCGTGGGACCGATATAATCGGCCTGCACTCAACCGGTTCATCGACCCGAACGTTCGTGCTCTGCGCAAGACCCGGGACCGGAGACAGGGAGAATTCAGATGCTGAAGACGTGCACCCTCGTTGGCGTCGGTCTGACTGCGGTGCTTCTGTTCGCAGTGCCAGCTGGGGCCCAGTCCGGCGACGGGGCGCCACTGCGCACGCCCGACGGACATCCTCACATTTCGGGCACCTTCACGTTCCGCACGCTGACACCGATGCAGCGTCCGGCGCAGTTCGAGGGACAGGAAACCCTGAATTCTGAGGAAGCGGCCGCCTTCGAAGCGTCAGAGCGCACGCGCCAGAACCGCGACCTCTTCGACCCCGAGACGGGCCAACCCAGTGCGGGCTATCAGCCGAGAGAGGCCGGCGGCGTGCTCTCCTACAACGAATTCTGGTATGAGCGGGGCGTCGAGCTGACGGCCGACAAACGGACATCTCTGATCGTCGACCCACCGAGCGGACGGTACCCGCCCCTCACCGAGGCAGGACGCCGGAACAGGCAGGAGCGGGCCGCCGACCGGCGGGAGCACATGTACGACTCCTACGAGAACCGTGGCCTGGGCGACCGCTGCATCATGTTCGGCAAGTCGGGCCCGCCCGTCCGGTCGGGCGCGTACAACAACAACCTGATGATCTTCCAGACCGCCGACCACGTGGCGATTCTCACCGAGCAGTCACGGATGGCCCGGATCATCCCATTCGACGACACCCCCCCACCCGCGTTCGATCAGTTCGCTGGTGTGTCACGCGGTCACTGGGATGGGGAGACGCTGGTCATCGAGACCACGCAGATCCGCGACTGGGGCGACGGGCGCCATGGTCCGAGCATGCACCTCGTCGAACGCTTGACCCGACTCGATGCCGACACGATCGGCTACGACTACACGGTGACCGACCCGTCGGTCTACACGGCGCCGTTTACGGTGATGATGCCGTTCCGACGCACCGAAGGACCGCTCTTCGAGTACGCCTGCCACGAAGGCAACATCGGCTTGCACGGCATCCTGGCCGGCGCGCGGAATCTCGAGCAACAGGGCCGCGAGCTCCGCCCGTAGTTTGGTTTTCGGGCGGAGCATCCCATCTGGCGGTGTTGCTTCCTCGGTCACAGGCCGCCTGCCTGCTCCCTCGTCGCGCCTAGCCAGCTGGGCGCCGCGCTCTGAAAACCGCGCCACGTCGGTCTTCAGCACCCTCCTAGACTAGTTTCCGAGCGGAAACCCCCGTGGTGCGGGGCATGACCGAAACGCCGCTATTGGCGGTGCACCAATTGCACGATTTCTAGCCGATCCAGTACCGATTACCGGCCGCTTTCTGGCTCGACGGTGTAGGCCGAGACTTCGCCGGTCTGGGTGTCCAGAACCCACATCACCATCAGCGCGTTCGAGTCGTCGGCCGGTCGTTCCATGACATACCGATTGCGACGGGGTTCCTGAGCGTGGGTGGTACCGCACGAGGACACCGCGAGACTGCCGAGGAGGACACCGAGGATGGACCACCGCATGGATCACACTCCTTTAGTGTCGAGCAACAGTGATTCGCAGCGACTACGGTTACTGGACACTAGCCGGCGGCGCTGGCGGGCGCCGTGGACACAGGGATGCAATTACACGGCCAGTGTGAAACCCGGACACACCCGTGGCCTTGGCCTCACACCGTTCCGTCGGGCCGGAGGTTCTTCGGACCCGCTCGTCGCGACGAGGGGACCCGGGGATCCTCGGCACGTGGCACGCGGCTTGCTGTAACCACCACGTAGCGGTAGGCGCTCCGCTCGTCGGCACTCTCGGTGGGAGCCGCCGGCGGCCGTCAGCATCAGATTGGAGAGGCGAGTTATGACTTTACAGCACTTCCAGCAACTCACGGCCAGGACGCCGGAGCCTGACCTTCGCTGCGCGATGACCCTCGCGTTGGGTGTCGAGGCGCCGAGCGACGTCGAGGCCTACGCACGGTTCTACCGCCGCGTCGTGCAACACATCGCGCACCTCGACGCCATCCGCCACCCGGCGTCACGTAGGCCCAGGTCAGTCGCGGCGTCGAGCCCCCGCCCCGCCGCCGCCTGAAGCAGTCACGCCGAGATCGCCTCCGCCAAGTCGTTCACCGGCGCAGTTGCGATCGCGGTGTCGGTGCGGTCGCGCAGCCTCCACACGAACCACTGTCTCGCCGCCCGGGGGTTCCAGTCCGCCGTCCAACGGCGCGATGGCGCGATGGCGCGATGGCGCGATGGCGCTACAATGACCGCACATTCTCGTCCGGCCTCGTGTCGCAGCACATGGAAAGGGTATCGCGCATGCATCGCCGAGACCTGTTGAAGTCGGCCGTCGCGGCCGGTGTCGGTGTGGTGTCCGCCGGAGCGCTACCGGTCGAGGCGGGTGGCGGCGTCCAGAACCGACGTCGGTCGACGGGCGCCATAGACTACGAGACCTTCGACTTGGGGGACTTCCCGCTCTTGTCGGGAGAGGTCCTGCGTTCGGCGTCCCTGGCCTACCAGACGCACGGCGAGCTGAGCGCCGCACGTGACAACGTCATCGTCTATCCCACCTGGTATGCCGGGCGCCATACCAGTAACGCGGGCTCCATCGGCGAAGACTTGGCTCTCGACCCGAGCCGCTATTTCATTGTCGTGCCCGACCAGTTCGGCAACGGGCTCAGCTCGTCGCCGAGCAACAGCCCGGCCCCGCAGGACCGGATGCGGTTTCCGCTGGTGCATCCCTACGACAACGTTCGGGCGCAGCATCGCCTGCTGACCGAGCGGTTCGGCATCGACCGCATCAAGCTCGTGGTCGGCTTCTCGATGAGCGGACAACAAACCTTCCACTGGGGCGCCCTCTACCCGGACATGGTCGAGCGCATCGCCCCGATCTGCGGTAGTGCCAAGACGGCGGTGCACAACTTCGTCTTTCTCGAGGGCGTCAAGGCGGCATTGACCGCCGATTGCGCCTGGGCCGGGGGTGAATACACAAGCCCACCCGTCGCCGGGTTGCGCGCGTTCTCCCGTGTGTATGCCGGCTGGTATGCCTCGCAGAGTTTCTTTCGCGAGGGCCTGCATGACACCGGGGACGGGGTCGAGGGGTTTCTGGCGGGAGCCGAGCGGTCGTTCGGTCGCTTCGATGCCAACGACCTGCTGGCGATGCTGGCCACCTGGCAAGCCGCCGACATCAGCGCCCACCCGCGATTCGGCGGCGACCTCGCGTCCGCGTTGGGAGCCATCCGCGCGCGGGCCTTCGTCATGCCCTCGCGCACGGACCTCTACTTTCCGCCGGAGGACAACGAGATCGAGGTGCCCCAGATGCCGAACGCGGAGCTGCGGGTCATTCCGAGCATTCGGGGGCACCTGGCCGGCGGCGGGGGCAACCCCGAAGACCGACGCTGGGTCAGCGACCAGCTCGAGGAGCTGCTGGGGACATGAGGCGTCGACTCGGCTTGGCCGGGCGACCGGCGGTTCGACGTCGCGACACCGCTCGTGGCGCGATCCTGGCGGCGGCGCTCGCCGCCTCGTGCGGGGCATCGCCGGAGCCCGTCGCCGATCCGCCTTTCGAGGTGCTGGAGAAGACCATTCCCGAGCTGCTGGACGCGATGGCCGCGGGGCGGGTTACGTCTCGTGAGTTGGCCGAGCAGTATTTGGCTCGCATCGACGCCTACGACCAGCAGGGCCCGGCGCTCAACGCGATGATCAGCCTCAATGCGACCGCCCTCGACGAGGCTGACGCGTTGGATCAGGAGCGCGCGAGCGGGAACGTGCGCGGTCCGCTGCACGGGGTGCCGGTCGTGGTCAAAGACAACTACGACATGGTGGGTCTGCCGACGACCGCCGGCTCAGTGGCGCTGGCCGACTGGTATCCGCCCGACGACGCGTATCAGGTCGCCCGGTTGAAGGAGGCCGGGGCGATCATCATCGGCAAGACGAACATGCACGAGCTGGCCTATGGCATTGAGACCATCAGCTCGCTGGGCGGGCAGACCCGAAATCCGTACGACCCGACGCGCAATCCGGGCGGTTCGAGTGGGGGGACCGGCGCCGCCGTCGCCGCCAACTTCGCGGCGGCCGGTATGGGCAGTGACACCTGCGGCTCCATTCGCATTCCGTCGTTTCACCACGCGCTGGTTGGCTTACGGGGCACGCGGGGACTCTCGAGCCGAGACGGGATCATTCCGCTGGCGCTGACGCAAGACATCGGCGGACCGCTGACCCGCACCGTCACCGACCTGGCGCTCGTGCTCGATGCCACGGTCGGTCAGGACCCCGCGGACACCGTGACACAGCTGAGCGAGGGGCACATCCCGGCGACGTACACCGACTTTCTGGAGACGGGCGCCCTCGCGGGGGCGCGTATCGGCACCCTCGAATTCCAATTGGGCACGACGCCACAGGACCAGCCGGTGCGACGAGTCGTCCAGGAAGCGCTCGACGCCATGGAAACGGCCGGCGCGACGATCGTGGCTCTCGAGATTCCCGAACTCCCTGAGCTGCTCCAAGGGGCATCACTCGAGCGGTGGGAGTTCGAGACGCAGTTCGCGGACTATCTCCGGACACCAGGCACGCCGGTGGGGTCGATCGAAGAGATCCTCGACGCCGGGCTGTACCACGAAGCACTTGAGGCTCGGTATCGCCGCTCGGCCGCTGCACCCGGGTTGGATGACCCGGAGTATCTGGAAATCGTCGCGCGTCGTGACGTCGTACGCCGCCATGTCGTCGAGGCCATAGCCGACCAGCAGATCGACGCCATCGCGTATCCCACGATCCGTCGCACGGCCCGCCCGATCGGCGAACCACAACCTGGCACCAATTGCGTGCTGGCGTCGGTGGCCGGTCTGCCCGCAATCGTGGTACCGGCCGGGTACGCGGCCGACGGCATGCCGGTCGGGCTCGAGCTCCTGGGCGAGGCGTGGGCCGAGGGTGCACTGGTCCGACTCGCGTATTCGTACGAGCAGATGACCCACCATCGTCGTCCGCCGCACACCACGCCGTCGCTGGACGCCCCGCGCCAGACGACCGAGGAATGGGTGGCCACCGGCGCCGACCACGTGCCACCGGTGGACACGGCCGCGACCGCCCGTGTGCGACTGACCTGGAGCGCCGCCACCGGTGAGCTGGGTTACGACGCCCGGGCGTATGGCGTGATGGACGACGACATGCTGTTCATGCACCTGCACCGCGCGGACGCGAGTGAGGTCGGCCCGGTGACGCTGATGCTGTCGCGCCCGGGCGAAGCGCGCAGCGCGGGCTCGGTTGTGCTCACCCGAAGTCAGCGCACGGCGTTCGAGGCCGGCAAGCTCTACTTCGACGCGCACACGCGGGGCCATCTCACCGGTCTGGTCCGAGCGCAGGTCGGGCCACCTCCTCCGCCAACGGCTCCGTAAGGACCCGTCGCCCGCGATCGCTTCAGTATCTGAAGAGATACTGAATCTTCGTGAAGACGGCCCGGTTGGTCCGAAGAAGATCGGTGGCCAGGAGGAGCTCGTCGCTGGTCTGGTCGAACTGATCGCGCTGTCGGTAGTGGTCGTCGTAACCGACGAAGACGGCGGTCCCCGCATTGAGGCGATAGGTAACCAGCAGGTTCACGCCGAGCGTTTTCGCAAACGTGTTGTACTCGGCGATGTTCCGGAACACCAGACGCTCAGTGAGCTGGTAGGTAGTCAAGGCCCGAACGAGCTTGACGTTGAAGACCTCCAGGTCGCCGTCGCGGGTGTCGATCAGACGGCTCGTGTCCAGGTTGATGTCGGACTGTAGCCGTGCCATCGGGCGCAGCGTCACGTTGAGCCCGACCCGCGCGCCGCGGCCCAGAAACGGACTGTCGCCAAAGAAGATCTGGTCACCCCAGTCGAGTCGACCCGTCACCCCGACCACCCGGCTGGCGTTCACGCCGAGGGTGGCGCCGTAGTTCCGTTTCCAGAAATCCACCGCGGCGAACCGCTCCAACGCCCGTTCGGCGACGAGCCCGGCGGTGAGGTTGCGGGCGAACACAAAATTGAGCCCGGTGTCGAATCTCTGGTCCTGCAGCACTCCGTCGAAGTCCCAGAGCCGCTCGTAGGTGAACCGCGGTCCCCAGTTGATGAGCCAACTCTCCGGCCACCACCGGTAGGCGACGGTGTCACGATGCGTGTGGGTGTCGACCCGCCGAATGAACCCGAGGTCGGTGCGCAGATCAGGGTGCGTGCTGCCGTTGAAGGTCGAGAACCGGAGGTTGCGACCGTTCTGCTGCAGAAAGACACCCCAGGCAGGTCCGGTGGTCTCGTCACCGGCCTGGTCGCGGTTCAGGGTCTGGAACGCGATGAAATTGAGCTGACCGGTCGGCCCCAGACGGAACTGCCCGTCCGCCCCGGCGGCCCGACTGTAGCCGTCGAGAAACTGCCGGTCGGTCACGAGCCCTCCGACATACGACTCGGCGTACAGGTCGTACCGCGCGCGTCCGACGAAGACCTGCGCGGTCTCGCCGGCCGCGGGGTCGGCCGTGTCCTCGACCCGTCCCGGCGCCTCATCGTTGGCTACGAGTAGCGCGATCGCGGTCCGACCTACCTTCCCGGTGAGCTTGCCGCCGAAACGCGGGTCCACGATGGTGCGGGTGTTCAGCCAGTTCAGCGGCGAGAACACGTTGAAGATCTCCTGCCCTTCCAGAAAGAAGGGCCGCAGTTCCGGGAAGAAGAGCGGGAACCGCTGGTTGACCTCGACCTGCGCCACATCCGACTCGATCTGGGAGAAGTCAGGGTTGAAGGTGAAGTCGGCCGTCAGATTGGAGCTGATCCCGTACTTGACGTTCAGACCACCCTCGGGGGAAAACGTGTCTGCAAGGCCCCCGGTCGTCTCGTCTCGTGACTCGAAACGGATCGCGGTCAATGTCGGCAGGATCTCCAGGTTGCGGCTGGCCGAAAACCCGGTCATTCCATCCATGACCCCCATCTGGGTCATGAACCCGTCGATATCACGCGACATCGGGGCCCAGACGTCACGCTCTTCATCCTTGCCCTGAATCGCCCGGACGATCTGAAACCCCCACCGATGTGACGCACCGTCCGCCAACTGCGGATACCGCAAGCTCTTGAACGGGATCGCCATCTCCGCTGTGTAGCCGTTGTCGACCATTCGGGCGGCCGTCTGGAACAGGGCATCCCACGACCGGTCCGGCCCCGGGATGCCGGTCTGCCCCCGCCCGCCGCCGCCGCGGGTTCGGCCACGTCCGCGGGAACCGCCGCTCGTGTTCGTGACGATGATTCCGTCGCCCTGCACGCCGTAGCCGTTCACGTCAAACACATAGGCGCGTTGCTGGTCGAGAAACGGGTCGATGTAGATGCTGATCAGGTCGTCCTGGTCGGCCTGATCTCGGTCGACGCGGTTCGCGCGAATGAGGCCCGGATCGGAATAGTGAAGCCGGAACCCCAAATACAGGTTCTGACTGTCGTAGGCGAGATAGACCTCGGTGGCCTCGGTGGCCGCCGGACCGTCGAGCGGGGCCTGCTGGACGAAATCCGTGATCACGGCGGCTGTCTTCCAGACGTCGTCATCGAGCCCGCCGTCGATGTCCGGTGGGCGAGCGATTCGGGTGGGCCGAACGGTCGGCCGACCGGCGAGAATGCCGAGGTCGGCGCCGCCGGCCCTCGGGTTCTGCGCACGCAGGGTGGGTGACGCCAACACCGCCAGCGCCGCCGCCGCAGCGGCGTATGGAAACACGCGGCGGATCATTGACAGCTGGCGGACCGCGTGTGGATGGGAATCGCCCGGCGCGACCCAAGTCGAAGAGTTTCTGATGTCTGGGCGAGTCGAAAGCTGCTGATCACGACCCACGAGCATACAGCGTTTGTGGGTGGACGGTGCGGCGACCAGCGCCCGCTCCGCCGACCGCTCACGCGCTCCGATCGCCCCGAGGAGGCGGGCGGCGGCGGCTCCGTTCGGTCAGTCGTTTTGCAGCGTCACCACCGGATCGATTCGGGTCGCCCGCCAGGCGGGGCCGGCCGTCGACGCCGCCGCGGTCACCGCCAAGAGGACGGTCACGGATGCGAAAGTCAGCGGATCCAGCGGTTGCACGCCGAACAGCATGGTGGCGAGCAGCCGACTCAAACCTATCGACAACACCAGCCCGATGACCGCCCCCAGGAAGGCGCCGATCATCTGCGCGGCGACATAGGACGCGACGTCGGACCAGGGAAATTGCCCGATTGAGGCCAGCCCAACGGTCACCGCCGGGTTGATGTGGGCGCCGCTGATGCGCCCTACGCAGTAGACGGCGACGGCGACGCCGAGCCCCCAACCCGCGGTGATGACGATCCACCCCGACTGGTGACCCTTGGTGGCCTTCGACGCGGAGGAACGGTCGCGGGGCCCCGCGAAGCGCCGGTCCTTGCGGCATCGCCACATGGCCCTCACTGTCCAGGTCACCTGATCGAATGCCGAATTGTGGTACGAGGCGTATGT
>CAUZAY010000036.1:0-21070 GCA_963577695.1 Vicinamibacteria bacterium
AGCAGGTGTCCCTCCTCCACCTGACTCTCGCGGTGCCGGGCCAACTGCCGGAACACGTCGCCCCAGTACGCCCGGAGCTGCCCATCGATCGCCTCTTTCCGATACTTCGGGATGAATACCACGTGATACTGGCAATGCCATTTCGTATGATTGAGACTTCGGGAGTCCGTCATTGAGGACTCCCTCTCGTGATGCTTCAGCGGCTCACGGGGGAGTTCCTTACACGACTCCCGGATACGTCAAACACTGCCGGCCGCCCCGGCAAAGCCGGGGGGTCTCCCACGGCAACTAGCTAGTCTAGGAGGGTGCTGGAAAACGACGCAGGGCGGTTTTCTGACGAGGCGTCTGTGTGGCAAGGCGCGACGAGGGAGCATGCAGGCGGCATGTGACCGAGGAAGCAACGCCGTCCACACGGGCGCCTCGTCGGAAAACCTAGGCACACCCGCTGGTGGCGCCACAGTTGACGCACTTGTAGCAACTGCCGTTCCGAATCATGATGGCGCCGCAGGTCGAGCAGGGCGGAGCGTCCTGGTCGTTCTGGATCGCGAATGGGGCGCCTCGGCTCCCGGACCCGGCATCGCCATCGGCTGACGCGGCCGCGGTGGCGTCTCGATTCGTCTGCTCGAGGCCGGGTTCGAGCGGCGTCGCATCCCCGCCAGCCGTCACATTGACCCCCGCGTGATACTGCGCCTCCGGCGACAGGAACTTCATCGCCATCCACCGGAAGATATAGTCGACAATCGACTTGGCCACGCGTACGCCGGAGTTCTTCGTGATCCCGGACGGTTCGAACCGCACGTGACTGAACTTGTCGACCAGCACCTGCAACGGCACTCCGTACTGCAGCGCATACGAGACCGCCTGTGCGAATGCGTCCGCGAATCCGGAGATGGTCGAGCCCTCTTTGGCCATCACCAGGAAAATCTCGCCAGGCGTCCCGTCCTCGAACAAGCCGACCGTGATGTAGCCTTCGTGTCCGGCGATATCGAATTTGTGGGTAATCGCCTGCCGTTCGTCCGGTAGCCGGCGTCGGGCCGGTCGAGGCGTCCCGGCATCGATGGTCTTGTCCTTCTCAGAGGCCTTGGCGGCGCGGGCGGTATTCAGCGGCTGCATCCGCTTGCTACCGTCTCGATAGATCGACACCGCCTTGGTACCCAGGCGCCACGCATCGATATAGGCCTGCTCGATGTCCTCGGTCGTGGCCTCGGTCGGCACGTTGATCGTTTTCGAGATCGCGCCGGAGATGAACGGCTGCGTCGCCCCGATCATCTTGACGTGCCCCATGTAGTGGATCGAGCGGGACCCGTGGGCCGGCTTGAAGGCACAATCAAACACATCGAGATGGGCCGGATCCAGGTGGGGCGCGCCCTCGATCGTTTCGTGTTCGTCGATATACGCGACGATCGCATCTACCTCATTCTGGGGGTACTTCAACGCGGCCAGCGCCATCGGTACGGTGTGGTTCACGAGCTTCATGAGCCCGCCGCCAACCAGCTTCTTGTACTTGACGAGCGCAATGTCCGGCTCGACGCCGGTTGTGTCGCAGTCCATCATGAAGCCGATGGTGCCGGTGGGCGCCAGCACGGTGGCCTGCGCGTTTCGATAGCCGAATTCTTCACCCAGCTCGACCGCGTCGCGCCAGGACTGACCGGCGCCGTCCACCAGGGCCGCCGGGACGTTGTCGGCGTTGATCCCCTTCAGCGCGTCGCGATGCTTCCGCATGACTCGGAGGAACGGCTCCCGATTGGCCGCGAACCCCGTGAACGGTCCGCCCTGGTAACGCGCGATCCGCGCCGATTGCGCATAGGCTTCCCCAGTCATCAGGGCGGTCACCGCCCCGGCCCAATCCCGCCCTTCGTCGCTGTCGTACGGAAGCCCGCGCGACATCAACAGGGCACCGAGATTCGCGTAGCCCAGACCCAGCGGGCGGTAGGCGTGGCTGTTCTTTCCGATGGCCTCGGTCGGATACCCGGCGCAGTCGACGATGATTTCCTGGGCCGTGATCAGCGTCCTGACGGCGGCGGCGAAGGCCGGCGCGTTGAACTCACCGTCGTCGTCGTTCAGGAACCTCATCAGATTGAGCGACGCGAGGTTGCAGGCCGAGTCGTCGAGGAACATGTACTCCGAACAGGGGTTCGACGCGCGAATCCGGGCGGTGTTCGGGCAGGTGTGCCAATCGTTGATCGTCGTATCGAACTGCATCCCCGGGTCGCCACAGACGTGCGTCCCATCCGCAATCAGATGCATGACCTCGCGCGCCTTGTAGGTATCCATCACCCGACCGTCGGTGACCGCCCGGGTGTGCCACTCACCGTCGTCGAGCACCCCGCGCATGAAGTCGTCGGAGACCCGCACGCTGTTGTTCGAATTCTGGAAGAAGACCGACGAATACGCGGTGCCGGTAAACGACCCGTCGTAGCCGGCGTCGATCAGCGCCCAGGCCTTGCGTTCCTCTTCGACCTTGCAGTTGATGAAATCGACCACGTCAGGGTGGTCGACATTAAGCACCACCATTTTTGCGGCCCGGCGTGTCTTGCCACCCGACTTGATCACACCCGCGAACGCGTCGTAGCCCTTCATGAACGAGACTGGACCGGACGCGGTGCCACCACCGGTGAGCAGTTCGCGCGACGACCGGATCGACGACAAGTTGGTGCCGGTGCCGGAGCCGAACTTGAACAGCATGCCCTCGGTCCGAGCCAGCGTCAGAATCGACTCCATCGTGTCCTCCACGGAGTTGATGAAGCAGGCCGAACACTGTGGGGCCTTTTCAAACCCGCAATTGAACCAGACCGGACTGTTGAAGGCCGCCTTCTGATACACCAGCAGATGCTTCAGGTCGTCGCTGAACGCCTGCAGGTCGTCCTCACTGGCAAAGTACTGCTTCGCGCGGCCCCATTCGGTGATCGTATCCACGACCCGTCCGATGAGCTGCTTGACGCTATGCTCACGGGTGGGCGACCCCATCGCTCCACGAAAATACTTGGAGACCACGATGTTCGTCGCCTGCTGCGACCAGAAGGACGGAATCTCGACATCGCGCTGCTCGAACACGACCTCGCCCTGTTCGCTCCCGATCAACGCGACTCTGGACTCCCATTCGATCTCATCGAAAGGATCGGTGCCTTCGGTCGCAAAGAATCGTGGAAATTCCAAACCGGGCTGGGCGGGAATCTCGGGGGTCAAGCTTGCTGGTGGGTCGACAGCTTCGGTTTCACGAGCAGCGCCTCTCGGCATTGAGCAACTCCTTCCGACGCGTGACACCGACACGTGTCACGAAGCCTGTGGTGGACCATCCGTCCGTTGGTGCCACCACGAGTCGAATACTAATGACCTCTCTCACGGATTCGGACTAGACACCACCGTCGTCTGTAACGCGACGGCAAGCGCTGCAACCACGCTCGACAGGCGATGTGTCGGACGACGTCGCAACCGGTCGAATGGACCCGACGACCAGCCTAGATATCGGTAAAAAATGACCCCAAATCCATGAGACAGGCCACTCGAAACTTCGACGGCGGCGGACCCTCTCAAGTTCGCCTACTATGGGCCCAGATATCGTGATTGTCAAGAAATAGCCACAAGATGTGGTGTAACAGTTTCAGGTCAAACGCAAGATATAGTGAGTCCACACAGAAAAACAGGCCATTCTACCGTGTGGTAAAGTCCGCGCATGTCGATCGGCGACGCACCGAGCCTACCCGGTCAGGACCAGCCAACCGATTCCGCCTCACACGCGACGCCGTCGACGCCGCCGTCGCCCGCGGAACGCTTCCGTGCCCTGGTCGAGGTGACGCTCTGCTCGGGGTTCCCGACCCAGCTCGCGCTGATTCTCGTGCTGGCGATGATCGGGGCGGCCCCGCCCGGCGGTACGCTGCCTCTGTTCTATGTGGTGGTGTTGTCGCTGGCCGACGCGGTGCTCGTCCTGGGACTGATCTGGGTCTTGCTCCGCGTGCACGGTGAACGCCCCGTTCCGATGTTCCTCGGTGTTCGCCCGATCGGACGGGAAGCCACCCTCGGTCTGCTGCTCGTGCCAGCGGCGCTGCTACTTGTCGCCGCCGCATTCAGCATCCTGCTCCAAGTCGCGCCGTGGTTACACAATGTGACCGAGAACCCCTTGGAGGCCTTGATCGACTCACCGCTCAACGCCGCGGCGTTTGCCCTCGTCGCCGTGGTCGCGGGCGGCGTCCGGGAAGAGGTGCAGCGGGCCTTTGTCCTGAGTCGGTTCGAAACTCACCTGGGGGGGGCCGCCGTCGGCCTGGTTGTGTTCAGCATCGCGTTCGGACTCGGCCATCTGGTGCAGGGACGTGACGCCGCCATCGTGACCGGTCTACTGGGCGCCTTCTGGGGCATCCTGTATCTGAAGCGCCGCAGCATCGTCGGCCCCGTCGTCTGTCACGCCGGCTTCAACCTGACCGAAGTCCTCATCGCCTACAACGTCGCCGCATCCGCCACGTCGTAGCTAGTGTCCTGGTCCTCGGGGCGCTTGGCGCGGGCTAACGGCGTGCCTGATCCCAGCACCCGGGGAAAAGCGGGCGCATGGCTGGTCCCGGCCCCGGCGGCAAAACTCCGCGCCCGCGCACGGTCCTTACCGGGGGCAGCACGGTCGCTCGACTCGTCTCTCTTTTCAGACGGGGCTTCGCCCCGAACCCCACGCAAACGCTCCGCGGGGACCCCGAGTGCCCCACTCCGCGTCCGCGAGACGCGCACGTGCGCGTCCTGGCATGTGATCGAGGAAGCAAAGCGACGGGCGCGCGACAATGCGCGCCTAGGCGACCGGGACTGAGACCCACCTGGAGCTGAACAAAATGTCAAAGGGGGTTTTCTGACGAGGCGTTCGTCTGGCCAGACGCGAGGAGGGAGCAGGCAGGCGGCCTGTGACCCCGCTGAGTCAATGCCGTGACGTCCGCCCTTTACGGACGCCTCGTCGGAAAACCTAGGGGACGCGGTAGACGTCGGCGCGGTCGACGAGGGTCAAGACCCAGGCGTCGATCGATTCCTGACGCAGCGCCCGGGTCAGTTGCCGGCGTGCCTCGTCTCGGGCGGCCTCGAGCGACGGCGCGCCGTCATCCCGCACCTCGTCGGCGTGCTCCTGCATCCACACCGCGAGTTCCTGCTCCGTCGGCTGTCGCGCGCCCGGAAACCGCCGCGCCAGATAACGTTCGACCCGGAGATCCTCGCGCAGGAGCTGCTTGAGGTCGTCTGCCGCGAAACCGAGGGCGGGCAACACGGCTCGCAGCGCGTCCAGTCCCCCGAGTCTCTCGGCGACGATGGCCATCTGGCCTTCGACCTCCTGGGTCGAGGGCTCCTCGATCGCATTGGCCGAAATCTCGTTCACGACGAGCTGACGTTCGATGAGGACGGTCAGTGTCTCCGGCACCGGATCGGCCGAGGCCGACGGGTCGACGAGCCCGAGTTCCAGAAACGCGCGCACGTCAGACAACATGATGACCTGCCGCGCCACGACCGCGAGCACCCTGTCCACGAGGTCCAGGGAGACGGGGGCTTGTCCCGCCCCGATGGCCGGGGCCACGGCCACACACATCACCAAGGACCGGGCCACCCTGATCATCAGAAGGCTTGGCCGATGCTGAAGTGCAGCGCGGTCAGCGATTCCCGCTCACCCGCGAACTCGCGCCGGTCCAGCTTGAATCCCAGATCGACTCGGATCGGTCCCACCGGCGACCGATAGCGCACGCCGAAGCCGGCAGCACCTCGAATCTCATCCAGTTGGAAGTGGCTGACGCGGTCGAAGACGTTGCCGGCGTCCAAGAAGCCAACCATCTGGAAGGCGCCGCCGACCGGCACGCGCAACTCGGTAATCATCACCAGCATCGCGTTGCCACCGGTAGGAAAACCGTTCGGGTCGATCGTGGGGGCGGCCCCAAGCGGGTCCACGATGGGTCCGGTCCCGAGCCGATCCAACGCGAACCCGCGCACGGTGGTATCCCCTCCCGCGAAAAACCGCTCACTGGCGGGCAGGTCCGAGATCTCCACCGTCTGCGCCTCTTCGGTGTCCACAAACACCAGCACGCCGTCCTCCAGTACGACCAAGATCGGCAGCGGCGCGATGCTCACCGTGCGGGTGAATCCGCGCGCCAAACCAATCCGCCCACTGGCGGCGAACACGAGGTCTCCAGGGAGCTGACGGAACAGAGACCCTTGCCACGAGGTCTTGACAAAGCCCACTTCTGACCCGACTGCGCGAAACGCCGCCTCCGCCTCCACGCCAAGTAGCATCCCCTGAGTCGGCTCGAGTGGATCGTCGCGGGTGTCGCGCACCAACCCACCGGTGAAGGTGGACAACTTCACGCTGGGAAACAATCGGTCAACGAGCGGCGCCTCCTGTTGCAGAAACTGGGCGTTCGTCAGCCGATTCTGGCCGTATCGATACCCGACACTGCCAGTCATCGTGAAACCGATAGCGCGTCTGAGTTCAACGTTCACGCCCCGACCGAACAGGTCAAAGCTGGGACGAATCGTCTGCTCGATGAAGCCTGAGATGAGCAGGTCGCCCGCGCGCCCGAACGCCCGAGGTTCGCGGTAATTCAACAGGACCCGGTATTCATTGAACCCGAGACTCGATGTCGGCACTGCCGCATCCAGGTCATCCTTTCGACGCACGCTGACCCGGGTGAACAGATCGATCGATCGGTTCTTGCCCCACAGATTGCGCCGACCGATCTCGAAGAACCCGCGCGGCGCGAGTTCCAGACGCTCGGTGGCGGCGCCCGCCTCGGTCGCGCGGAGCCGTTGGGTCACCTCGATCCCGCCGCCATACCCGATACTGGTGGCCGGCGCTTCCTCCACGACGACCACGACGTCGCGGCGGTCTCCCCCGCCGTGACTGAGCGTGAGCAGGTCCACCCGTCGAAACAGCCCCAGCGCGTTCAACCGCCGGCGCGTCTCGACTTGCTCGTCCAGACCGAGTGGTGCCCCGGGTCGGAACGTCACCTCCGAACGGACCGTCGATGGCAAGATCTGGCGCGTCCCGACGACCAGTACATGGTCCACGACGACCTGGGCACCCTCCACCACCTCGAACGTTACTTCTACGGTCGACTGGCTCTCGTCGAACCGGGCCCGGGCGTCGACCCGCACCGTCTCGTACCCCTCGTTGAGGTACTGTTCCCGGATCCGCAGGCGATCGACCTCCAGGCTGGGCGCGTAGTACGGCACGCCGGACACGGTGTCGAGCCGCGCTGCGAGCTCGGCCGGCGCAAACGCGTCGTTCCCGCTGAACGCCACCGTGCCAACAGTCGTGCGCGGGCCCTCGATCACCCGCACCGTGCTCAATAGATGCGTCTCCTGGGTCTCGTCCTCGTCCGGCCGCTCTAGGTCGGCGAGCGCCGGAATGACCTGCGCGCTGCTATATCCCCGTCGAGCGTAGGCGGCTCGGATGGCGGCCGTCCCCAGGGCGAGGTCGGACATGACCAGCGGGGCGCCTGGCGCAAGATTGAGCAGTTCCGCCAGCTCCGCCTCCGTCACGACCTGCTGCCCCTCGAACCGGACACTCGCCACGCGATACATCCGACCGCGAGCAACCGTGAACACGACCGACAGCTCCCCCACCGCCGCCATCCGACGATGCGAGACTCTGGCGTCTCGATACCCGAGCCCGCGCAGGTGGGTTTCAAGCCGCAGGCTGGAATCCTCCAACAGGTCTTCGTCGATGGATCCCTCGCTGGCGATTGGGACCAACTCCTCCAGCCGCGCGTCGGGCACGTCGTCACCCTCGAAGATCACCTCCACCGGCGACCCCGTCTGGATGTCCAGCACCACGTCCACCGAGCGGCCGTCCGGACTCGGTGATACATCGTGGCGAAACCGGGCTTCGTAGTAGCGCTGGCCGCGGAGGTCCGCCTCGTAGTCGTCCAATCGCGTCTCGAGCCCGGCCGGGTCATACACCTCACCCTCCGCGAGTTGCAGCCTCCGCAACACCCCTGGGCGGTTTTCGTCAGAAACGCCGCGTAGGTCGATGTGACCGATGCGCGCGGCCGGACCTTGATCGATGTCGAACACCAGCTGGCCGTCGACGGTGTCGGCCTGAATACGCACCGCGAACCGGCCGGCCTGCTTGTAGATGTCCTCGAGGATCGCGACCGCAGTGGGGATCTGGTCGACCCGTACCGCTCGCCCGAAGCGTCGAGTGATGGGTCCCAGCAACTCCTCGGCCGGGCGCCCCAGGGAGCCGCGAATCTCCACGGCCCCGGTGGTGCGGACCGGGATAAGGTCGTAGCGCACCACGACGCCGCGAGGCTCCGCGGTGGCGCTTACCCGCACGTCGGCGAAGTCATCACGGGTGAACAGGTGGAGCACGCTCTCACGCACTTGGCGAAGGGAGAACGGCTGGCTTGTCCGAGTCTCGATCAGTTCGAGGATGCTGCGGTCGTCGACGACGACACCGTCCTGGAACACCCGGACCGCGGCCACCGTCTCCCCGACGAGATCGGCAAGGGCGGCGGCGCGGACCGACGCCGGCACGCAGGCCAGTATCACGGCCAGCAGCCACGCTGACCCACGGTTCAAAAGGCGTGCCTCACACGGAAATCGAGTGCGTAGGTGCGGTCTTCGTTTTGGGACAGGACCCACGCGAGTCGATCGCTCTGGTCATACTCGAGGACCACGATGAGATCACGATTGGCGCCACTGATCGCGCGCGACAAGGTCAGGTGCGCCCGCTCTGAAATCCTCTGGCCGATCAGGACCCGCGCGGTCGGATTGAGCTGCGCTGATTGTTGCGACGACGGGTCGCCGAGCGAGGGGGTGATCTGAAAGGAGTCGACGCCGAACGATTCCTCGACCACACGGCCGACACCGGAGGACAACGAGCTGGTCAACAAGCGGGCAGCACTGGCCTGAATCCGCTGCTGCTGCGCCAATTCGGGAGACCGGGCGGCACGCAGGTCGGCACTCTGCGGGTCGCGAATGTCACCCAGCAGCAAGCCGATCACATCGACTTCCGGCAGCGGGGGATCCGACAAGAATGACAGAGCAAACTGATCGTCGGTGCTTCCGGTGGCCCGCACGGTCACCCGATAGGTCTGCCCCGGCACCCGCACATCGGTCTCGACCTCGACGTTGACGAACGGCTCGATCTTGTTCGGGTTGGCGAGGCTGATCGTTCCGTAGTTCAACCGATACCGGAGTCCTTCGAAGAATGCCTCTCCGCTCTCCATATCGGCCGAGCCAAACAGCTGTGGTTGGTCATAGGTACCCTGCACCGTGAGATCCGCGCTGGCCACGACTCGCATCGCATTGCTCGTCATCCGCAAACTGGACGGCGCGACGACACGAATGTCCAGAGCCAGCGGGACTACCGACGCGTCGGCCTCTGACAGGTCGAGGGCAGGCTCTTCCTCGTCTCCACTGAAGAGTCCCGTGCCGAGGTCGAGCCCCTCGAGCAGGTTGGCGTCAAGCACATCGATGGTGCCGGCCAGCACCGGCGCCGTGGCGTCGCCGCGAAGCACCAGATCGGCGTCAACAAGCGAACGGAACCCGACCGGGTATCGCCACTGCATCTCCCGGCCCGTCAACGTGATGGCCAGCTCCTGGAGCTCGACGCCAGCCAATCCGACGCGGCCGCCGATGGTGACCGCTCCGCCGCCCATTACGGCTGGGACATCGTCGAAGCGCAGGCCACCCTGCTCGAAGACGACTCGACCGTTGATCGCCTCCAGCCCGTGGGGCAATCCGATGTGGCGGATGCGGCCATTCAACAACGCCGCCTGTCCCACCAACTCGGGCTGGGCGAATGTACCGGCCACATGGGTGCGCAACTGGGCCACTCCGGACCCACGCAGGTCCGGCACGAGTCCCCTGAGGATGCTGAGATTAGCGTCGCCATCAATGTCCAAGGCCAGCGCGTCGGTCGCCAGATCGACCGAACCGGACAGGTCGAGCGCCGTACCCTCGCCCACCAGCCGCAGCCGGTCGATGTCGATGGCCTGGCCATCGAGGCTCAGCTCGATCGGACCGTCATTGTGCAGGTCATACTCGAGCAAGGTCAGGTCAGCCTGCTCGACGGTGGCGTCGATCCGCACGCGGTCCGCCTGCAGCACGCCTTGAATGTGCGCCGACCCGCTCACCACGGCCGAGGTGTAGGGTGACAACCTCGGATCGAACATCCGGACGTAGGGCGCGAGGGACGCGTTCGTCACACGGACCCGCACATCGGCCAGCATGTCCGTCAGCTCCACCTGACCCGTCGCCGACACGGCCAGCGTCGACGAGGCACCCTCGAGGGTGATCGTGAGCAGGCCGTCGCGGACGTTGAGGCTGGCCGTCACCTGCCCGATCTCCTCGTCCCCGATAAACAGGTCGACGACGGTTCCGCGAATCTCGTATCGCGGATTGTCGAACGCCCCGACCCCGGCAATGTTGAAGTTGACCACGCCGGACAGCGGCTCCGGTGGCGCTGGAATGCTGTCCACCGCGTTGACCTCGAGATCGCGCACGTCCCAGTTGAAGACATACGACGCATCCCAACCGATGAAGGCGGCGCCGGTCACCGTCCCCGCCCCCTTGCGCATCTCGAACCGGTCGAGACGAACACCGTTGCCCTCGAACCGCAGCCCGGCGGACGCCGTATCGAGCGGTTCGCCGTAGGCCGTCGGCTGGTCGAGCACGACCTGGCCGTACCCGAACATCCCGCCGTACGGACCATAGAGGCGCACCTCGCCGGTGGCCGGCCCGTCGATGGTGTAGCCCTCCGCCAGTCCAAACGCGGCCCGGATATTCGAGGCCGGAAACGAGGCCATGGTGATGACCGCGTTGATTTCTTCTCCGCCATCGACACGGGCCCCGCCTATCGAGAACGTGCCGTCGGCCCCGAATTCGGCCCCGTCGTTCCGGAACAGCCCGTTGCTCACCTCCAGGTAGCCGTTGTCCACGACGATTCCGCCGCCCCCGACCCCCCACTCCACGTTCCAGGCGCGTAGCGCCTCGCCGGCGAACGTCGCTTCCACGCGTGGGCGCGTGAGGTCGCCCAGCAAGACCCCCTCGAACGTGCCTGCACCATCCACCTCGAATGGTTCCGTCGGCGACCCAGCCGCGGTCATCACCGCGGCCATGAGCCGGTAGCCTTCTTGCCAGTCGGCGCTCGTCGCTCGGAACGGGATCTCGGTCTTGGCGCCACCACCGGTGCGTCCGCCGAACGTGACGTGGGTTGACGGGGTGGCGATATGGCCCGACGTCAGTTCGATCGCGTCGCCCTCGAACATATACTCGAGCGCTCCGCCCACTTGGAACTCGGTGGTCGTGAGGTCCGATGGCCGACCACCTCGAGACGCCACGCCCTGGGCGGCGCCGGACGGAAGCTGTGCCGTAGCCAACCTGACGCCCTCGAGCGGCTGCAACTGAATCGTCCCGGTGTGACGGGACCCACCCGACTTTGCGGTCGACCACTCCATCTGGTTGTGCCCGGAAGCCCGGGCGACCGGCCGGATGCCACGGAGCTCGAAGAACCGCGCCAACTCGACGACGTCGGCGTCCTGGTAGTAGGCGTCGAAGGTCCCCTCCCACGGGTCTTTGGTGCCGAATGTCTTGAGTTCGGCCCGCACGTCGCCGCCAAAGAGCGTGGACGTGACGTCCCACATGTCGAACCGGTCTCGCTGCCAGACCAGTTGTCCGGCCAGACTGGGAAACTGGAATTGCCCCGCGTCGGTGTCAAGACCGAAGAGCCGACTGGTGATCGATCCACTCAGGTCATACCCGTCTTCGAACTTGTGGAACGTCCCGGTGAAGCGGGCCTCTCCGGAGGCGGTGAATCCGTCGTCGTCAAAGAAGATCTCGCGCAACCGCGGTAGATCGAGGTCTGATTCCAACTCGTAGGTCATCTCTGACAGGTCACGCATGTCGACATCGCCCACGAGCCTCGTGCTGGCGCCATCGGTCTCCACGTCGATCCGGGTCAGATGCACCTGGGTCCCGTCCAGCTGGAAGTTCGCCGCCATGTCCATCCACATCGGCTCGAAATCGCTGACGCGGACGCTGCCTCCGGTGCACGATGCGTCCCCCCGGTAGTCGAAAATCTTGGTGATGGTGACTTTGAGGTTCGCGCAGACCACGCCAAAATTCGACCCGTAATCCTCTAGCACGAACTCACCCTGTGTCGCACCGAGATGCCGCAGCGTCGCGACCCACCGGTCGTCGTCGTCCGCGTCGTCGGTCGGGGGAGGGTCAGGCTCGACTGGCGCGTCGTCGTCCGCGCTCCCACTGGGCACAAACGCGGGAAAGCTCTGCGTGCCGTCGGCGTACGACTCGGCCCGCATCCGCCAGCTCGTCATCTCCGCATCGACCAGAAATTCCCGGTGCAGCAGCGCCAGCCAATCCACGGAAACCGCGATCCGTTCCGCGGTCATGAACGGCTCGTCGTCCGGGGTGAGGCCACCGATGCGCAGGTCCTCGACGAGGAATTTTCCCGGCATGAGATACATCCCGATACGGCCGATGGTGACCTCGCGATCGAGCTGGCTCGACGCAGCATCTTCGGCGCTGCTGCGGACCAGCGGCCCCAAATCGATGGTGACCGTCGCGATGATCGCCACGGCCAACGTCACCGCCAGTGTTCCACCGCCCCACCGGAGGAGACGTCCGGGCCGGCCGCTGGTCCACCGACGCAGACGCCCCCAAAAGGTGGGCCGCGCGGCCGCGCTCTCGTCCGATGCGGTGACCACCTCGACCGGCGTCGCCGGCTCGGGCGTGTCGGCCGATTCCGGAGTCCCGGTGTGGGAATCAGTCATGGTCCCCCTGGGTTGACTCGGCGGCACACACGACGACCAGCGCCGCGCCAGCCTCCACTGTGTCATCCACCGCCACACGCACCTCGCTGACGACCCCATCGACCGGCGACGCCAGTTCGTTCTCCATCTTCATCGCCTCGACCGCCGCCAGTCCTTGGCCTCTGGTTACGGCATCACCCGGCTCGACCGACACCCGCACCACCCGGCCGGGCATTGGCGCGGCGACCACATGTTCCCCTTCGGCGCCCGCGGCGCCGGCCTGCTGCGCACGACGCCCGTCACCAACCCGCGCCCTCACGTGGAGCCCGTCGAGTCCCAGCATCACCTCGCCCGGAGCCACAGTGTGACAGGTCACCTCTCGGCTCGCCCACGAACCTCCCGGCATGGTGAGTGAGAATCCGCCCGCACGCGGCACCGCGTCCACGACGTAGCTGGTATCGTCCCAGCTCACTCGGACCTGCGAGGAATCGACGGAAACCGGCTTAACCGTCACCTGCCGGACCGACCCGGCGATCTCGACATGGAGACGCAACGTGCGGCCGGGTGGCGTCGGGGTGGACGTCATTGGCCGACACCCTCGAGACGCGCCGCCTGTCGCCACGGCGTCGCCCCGATCGCCGCGGCGGCCGTCGTCGGGACGGACAGATACGCGCTCAGCGCGGCAGCGACCACCGCCAGATCAGTCTGCTCCGCCGTCAACTCGGAAAACGACTCACCGGCGCGTGCCGCCAGCACCCGGTCGAGAAAACTCGTGTCGAACGCGCCGTCCCGAAAACGGTCCTGCGCCAGCACCCAGAGCAAGGCCGGGATGGCGGTCGTAATGCCCCCGATCTGATACTCGTGCAGCGCGCTGCGCATACGGGCAATCGCGCCAGCACGATCCGGGGCCCACGTGCTAACTTTGGAGATCATCGAGTCATAGAAGACCGGCACCTCGAACCCGGCCTCGACGCCACTGTCGTCGCGCACCCCCGGTCCCGACGGACCGCGGAGTGCGGTGATGCGACCGGGCGCGGGGATAAAGCCAGCGTCAGGATCTTCGGCGTAGACACGACACTCGATCGCGTGCCCCGCGGCCGTGAGCGCACGGGCCGGATCGACGGTGAGTGGTTCGCCCCGCGCGATTCGGATCTGCCACTGCACCAGGTCGATGCCGGTCACCAGTTCAGTCACGGGGTGCTCGACCTGCAGCCGCGTATTCATCTCGAGGAAATAGAAGCGCCCCTCGGGGTCGAGCAGAAACTCCAGCGTGCCGGCGCTGGCATAGGACACCGCGGCGGACAGTGCCACGGCCGCCTCGGCCAGGGCCGCCCGAATCGCCGGCGTCACCGCGACCGACGGCGACTCTTCGATCACCTTCTGATGACGCCGCTGGATCGAGCACTCGCGCTCGACAAACGGCACGACGACGCCGTGCCCGTCGCCCAGCACCTGCACTTCCACGTGACGCGCGCCCTCGACCAACCGTTCGAAATAGACCGTCGACTCGCCGAACGCGGCGCCGGCCTCGGAGCGTGCCGCGGCCACGCCGGCGACCACGCCCGCGCGGTCGGCCACGCGACGCATGCCGCGGCCGCCGCCGCCGGCGACAGCCTTGATGAACAGCGGGTAGCCGATCTCGTCGGCACGGTCGCACAGCGCCTCATCATTCAACGTATCGGGCAACGCCTCGGTTCCCGGCACTACCGGGACACCCGCCTCGATCGCGGCGCGACGCGCGGCCGTCTTCCCGCCCATCGTCTCGATGACGTCGGGAGAGGGTCCGATGAACGTGAGGCCCGCATCGCCGCAGGCCCGGGCGAACCCGGCGTTCTCAGCCAGAAACCCGTAGCCGGGGTGAACCGCGGTCGCACCAGTCGCGCGCGCGGCCGCGATCACGCGCTCGATGTTCAGATAACTCTCGGCGGCCGGGCTGGCCCCGATAGCGACCGCTTCATCCGCCAGTCCAACATGGAGCGCCGTGCGGTCGCAGGCGGAAAAAACCGCCACTGATGGCACGCCCATCTCGCGACAGGCCCGCAGGATGCGGACGGCTATTTCGCCTCGGTTGGCGACGAGGATCTTCACGGGAAGAATGAGTCTGTCGACGACCGGGCCGCCGGACGGATGGCGACCTGGACCCGACCTCTGACACCCGGATGACATGGGCTGGACATCCGGTCTCAGGACGGCGCGATCTGTCTATTATTCTAACACTTAAGGACGCACGACAGTCTGGCTGCGGGCGCCAATGACTGATACAGTCCGTGTCGTGGCTGGCATCGCCGCCTGGACCGCGCACATCGCATTCTGGGTGCTGATCGTCGTCGGGTGGGACGACCTACGGAGGACTGGAGCGGCCGTCTTTCTTCTTCTATGGCTCGCGGGTTTCGTGGGACGCCAGTTTGTGCCGCTGGGACCGCTGCTGTTCGCACCGTACGTCGCGATACTGGCCGTGCGCTTGGTCTTCACGGTCTTCAAAGGTGACATTCGCGTGTCGTAGCTGACCGCAAGTTATCCAGGGGACCAGGTTCCCACTAACCAGGAGCACGCCGATGTTCACCACCCGCTTCGCTCTGCTGACACTCGTGACCGCGGCCGTCGTGTCGGTGGCGCTCGTCCTCCTGCTCGACGCCACGCCGGTCATCGCCGTCTTTTCCGGCCTCGCGGCGGGGGCCCTCGCCGCCATCCTGCCCGTCGCCGTTGGTGACGGTCGGTTTCCAGGCACACACTCAGGACGGCGCGCCAGCGCCGTCGCCAGTTTCCTTGTGCTCGGGTCGGCTCTGGCCGTGCCCCGACGCTCGGCTTGACACGCGGCGCGCAGCTGAGCCTGTCGATCCTGATCCTCGTCGTCGGCTCCGCCGCCTTCTTCCTGGGCTCGGCCGCGGTCATCGAGGAAATCGAAACTTAGTACCTAGACGGGGCTGCGCCCCGAACCCCACGCGGCCGCTCCGCGGGGACCCCGAGTGCCCCACTCCGCGTCCGCGAGACGCGCACGTGCGCGTCTTGGCATGTGACCGAAGAGGCCAGCAGAAGGCGCCGGTTTCCTTTCCTACCACGAGGGGTTTCCCGGCGAGACGTTCGCCTCCCAAGGAAACGGCGGCCGTGGGATCGTAGCAAGCCCCTTCAGGGGCGCTGATCGTTCAGCGGGCCTAAAGGCCCTTGCTACGGCCGCCAGCTGGGCGTGACCCGTTTCCTGCCCGAGGCCTCACGCCCCGCGTGTGACGGGCTGGCAAGGCCCCGCGAACACCCGTGGGGTTCGCGGCGAAGCCGCGTCTAGGAAACGCAGAAGCAACCCCGCGCAGCCCCGTCCAAAAACGACGGAGGCAACCCCGCCCAGCCCGCCCAGACGCAATGTTGTACGGTCTTCCTGCCAAGGCGTTCGTCTGGCAAGGCGCAAGGAGGGAGCATGCAGGCGGCATGTGACCGACGAAGCAACGCCGTCCAGGCGGACGCCTCGGCAGGAAAACCCCTAGAGGGGGATGTTGCCGTGCTTCTTCGGTGGGTTCTTGGCGCGCTTGCCGGCCAGGCTCCGCAACGCGGCGATCAGCTTCGTTCGGGTGTGACGTGGCTGAATGACCTCGTCGATGAAGCCCCGACCGGCAGCCACGAACGGGTTTGCCAGCTTCTCCTTGAACTCGACGATCTTCTCGGTCCGCAGCGTCTCCGGGTCGTCGGCCGCTTCGAGTTCGCGGCGATAGAGGATGTTGACCGCGCCCTCCGGCCCCATGACGGCGATCTCGGCCGTCGGCCAGGCGAGGTTCACATCGGTGCGGATGTGCTTGCTCGCCATCACGCAGTACGCGCCGCCATAGGCTTTGCGAGTGATCACGGTCACCTTGGGCACCGTGGCCTCGGCAAAGGCGAAGAGCAGCTTCGCCCCATGCCGGATGATGCCGCCGAACTCCTGTTTGGTGCCGGGCAGAAAACCGGGCACATCCTCCAGTGTCACCAACGGAATGTTGAACGCGTCGCAGAAGCGCACGAAGCGCGCGGCCTTGACCGACGCGTCGATGTCGAGCGTGCCGGCGAGATGGGCCGGCTGGTTGGCGACGATGCCGACCGACTGCCCGCCGAGCCGCGCAAAGCCGACCAGGATGTTCCGAGCGAAATGCTCGTGCACCTCGAGCCAGTCACCCTGGTCGACGATACGGCGGATGACATCGCGCATGTCGTACGGCTGGTTCGGATTCTGTGGTATCAGGTCGTCCAGCGCCACGACCTCCCGGTCGATCGGATCGGTATCCGCCCCCAGAGGAGCGTCGTCGAGGTTGTTCGCCGGCAGATAGCCAAGCAGCGCGCGAATCAGCGCGAGGCACTCCTGGTCGTCAGGCACGAGGAAGTGCGCGACCCCACTCTTGGCGTTGTGGGTCATCGCCCCGCCAAGCTCTTCTTTGCTGACGTCCTCGAGGGTGACCGTCTTGATGACCTCCGGCCCGGTGATGAACATGTAGCTGGTCTTGTCCACCATCACGGTGAAGTCGGTGATGGCGGGGGAGTAGACCGCCCCCCCGGCGCACGGTCCCATGATGGCCGAGATCTGGGGCACGACGCCCGAGGCCAGGGTGTTCCTCAAGAAAATGTCCGCGTACCCGCCGAGCGACAGCACGCCCTCCTGAATCCGCGCGCCGCCGGAATCGTTCAACCCGACGACCGGGACGCCAGACTCCATTGCCAGGTCCATGACTTTGACAATCTTGGCGGCATTGGTTTCGGACAACGACCCGCCGAAGACGGTGAAGTCCTGCGCGAAGGCGTACGCGAGCCGGCCCTCGACGCGGCCGCGTCCAGCCACGACACCGTCACCCGGCACGACCTGCTCGGCCATTCCGAAATCGCGGCATCGGTGGGTCACGAGCTTGTCCACTTCCTGAAACGTGCCGGGGTCGAAGAACAGGTCGATCCGTTCCCGCGCGGTGAGCTTCCCGGCCGCATGCTGCCGTTCCAGGCGCGCCTCACCGCCGCCCAGCTCTGCCTGCCGCTCGAATTCCTCGAGTTGCTTGTGCTTGTCCATACTGATGCCGATCAGCCGTTCTCGAAGACGTGTGGGTCCACGATCCGCTACCCCGCCGACGACTGAGACTTGGCCCAGTCGTCGAGAAATTTCTTGAGTCCGATGTCGGTCAGGGGGTGGTTGAACAGCGCATCGATCGCCTTCGGCGGACAGGTACAGATGTCGGCCCCCAGCCGGGCGGATTCGATGAAGTGCATCGGCCCGCGAATGCTGGCGACCAGCACCTCGGTCGGAAACTGAAAATTCTCGAAGATCTCCACGCACTGCCGGATCAGCTCCATGCCTGACGTGCCGATATCGTCAAGCCGGCCGACGAACGGACTCACGAACGTGGCCCCTACCTTGGCGGCCAGCAAGGCTTGCGCCGCGGAGAAGATCAGCGTGACGTTGACCCGGATGTCTTCGCCGGCCAGGGTGTGGCAGGCGCGGACGCCGGCCCTCCCGAACGGCACCTTGACCACGATGTGCGGGTCGATGGCGGCCAATTCGCGACCCTCACTGACCATTCCGTCATACGCGGTGGCGACGACCTCGGCGCTCACCGGTCCCTGCACGAGGTCGCAGATGCGTTTCAGGACGGCGCGAGGATCGTCCCCCACTTTCGCCAGCAACGACGGATTCGTGGTGACGCCGTCTACGATGCCCAGCGGTGTGAGCGCCTCAATCTCGTCCAGGTTGGCCGAATCGACAAACAGCTTCATGAGATGTGTCCTGACTCAGAAATTCGATGCACGGATTCCCGGTGTGGCGCCCGGTTGCCAACGATGGGAGGCACGGTCAACAGTGGCACGACTACTCTTTAGCCGCCACCACATCGTTCACGAGTTCGCCGACCCCCTCGATCGCCACGACGACCTCATCTCCTGGCGCAAGCGGTCCCACTCCGGGGGGGGTCCCGGTGGAAATGATGTCGCCTGGCAGCAGGGTCATGACACGCGTCACGAACTCGACCAAGTCTCGGATCGAAAAAATTAGTTCCCGTGTGCTCGACTGCTGTCGCGTCTCGCCGTTGACTCGGGACTCCACCCGAATCGGTCGATCGAGGTCGCCCGACACGACGCACGGCCCGAGGGGAGCAAACGAGTCGAACCCCTTGGCGCGGGTGTACTGGACGTCCCGCCGCTGCAGATCACGGTCGGTCACGTCGTTGACACAGGTCAAGCCCAGTACATACTCATGGGCGCGCGCAGCCGACACGTGACGAGCGGTCCTGCCCATGACCACGCCCACCTCCGCCTCGTAATCGACCCGGCCGGCTCCGGAGGGGATCACGATGGGGACGCCCGTGCCAATCACCGCCGTCGACGGCTTCAAGAAAATGAGCGGCTCCTCCGGCAGCGCCTTGTTCATTTCGGCCGCGTGATCCTTGTAGTTCAAACCGACGGCCACGATCTTGGACGGCATGACGGGTGCCAGCAGACGAGGCGACTCAGTATCAAGTGCCGCGCCAACCGTATGCGCGCCGAACGGATCACCGTCAAGCAGACGCCAGCCGGCGTGGCCGCGGATCACGTATCGCGGGGCGCCGTGGTGATCGATTCGATAGAGCGGGTCCATGGCGTGGATTCAGGGGCGTGGTGCAACTCGTGCGACCGTGTGTCAGCGCGCCGTCGCGTCGAACGACTCCGAGGCGAGGCTGATGTTGGGCGGAACCGCGTCGTCGACCGCCTGCACGGCGTAGGCGTATCGCACACCTGGCACGGCCGTGCTGTCCCGGTAGGTGCTCTCCCGCACCGGCTCGGCCGTAAGCGGCAGCAGTGTCTCACCTGGCGCGACACCGCGCAAGACCAGGTATCCAACCAGATCCTCCTCCTCGTTCGGTTCCCAGCTAAGACTGACCGCCCCTTCGCTGCCGACGGCGTTCAAGCCGGTCGGCGCGGCCGGGGCAAAGGTATCAAGAAAAGTCACACAGGTCGGCGCTGAGAAGTCGCTGCGGACGTCGAGCTCAGATATGACGTCCAGCGTCACCACCGCGTAGCAGCGCTCGACCCCGAATTCCACCCGTTTGTCCGGATAGGTCGTGTCGGGCAGCGGAAGCAAATTGAGCGGCCGGGGCATGACAAGCGGCCCCTCGTCCGCCTCCACGATCTCAAAGAGGTCATACCGCGAGGGCGGCGGCCAGTCGACGATCGGCGTCGAGGCCAGTGGCGGAGGCGGCGGCACCGGTGGGGGTGGGGTCACGGAGACCGGCTCCGGGACGATCGGCGGCGTGCCGGGCGGCGGGGGCGGCGCACCGACCACGGGGGCACCGGCTGCCGGCGTGGTCGCGGCCGGAGCGGTCACTGGAGTTGGCCGGATTGCCGTCGCGACGCCCGACACCGCACCGGTAGCCGCCGTGATCTGGACACTGCGACGCACTCCGACCGGCACCTCCCAGACGATGGTCGCAACCTCCTCGTCGTAGGTAGCGACAGGTGCCGGCGGCGCATGTGGCGGCGTCACGAGCGGCACCGCGATACGCAGGACCGGTTCAGATTCGTGTCCCTCGGCCGACACGCCGACCACCGCATACCGGCGCTCCAATGGCCCCGGCAACGGTGGCGTCATGAGGGGAACCTTGATTGGCTTCTCCGGCCCGTCCTCCTCTTTCTCCCTCGCTTCGTCCCGCTCGCGTCGGCGACGCTCCTCCTCCCACGGGTCAACCGGCACCAGCAGAGCCGCCGTGATCGCTTCAGAGAACGCGACCGGGAATCCCTGCAACGGACGAAGGTCCGGGCCAGGATCGACCGGCTCCTCGGCCGCCATCGCCGGCGTCGGCGCCACCTCAATCGACGTCACCAGGGTGGCGTCTTCCTGAAATTCCTCGAGCTCCAGCTTGCGGTCCGCGGGGATGTGGGGTTGGACCGTCATCGCGTAGATATCGACCCGTTCCAGATCCGCCGGCTGCGTCCCGTTCTGATTCTGGGTCGGCAGCGAGAAGCCGACCCACACCGTGTCGCCAATCCGTTGGATCACCAGATCGGTCACCGGCGACGCCACCCGAACAAACGGTGCCAGGGGTGGCCCCTTCTTACCGCAGCCGAGCGGCGCCAGCATGGCGAGACTAAGGACAAACAGCGTCGTGGGGCGGCGGGACAGAATCACAGGATGTAGCGGGAGAGGTCTTCGTCACTGACGATGTCGGCCAGCATGTCGTCGACGTACGCCGCGTCGATCCTGATCGTCTTCTCATCCAGATCCGGTGCGTTGAACGAAATCTCGTCCAGTAACTTTTCCATGATGGTGTGGAGACGACGGGCGCCAATGTTCTCTGATCGCTCGTTGACCAAGGTGGCGAACTCGGCCAGCCGATTCACCGCATCGGGTTCGAACGTCAGCGTCACGTCCTCAGTCG
>CAUZAY010000037.1:0-20976 GCA_963577695.1 Vicinamibacteria bacterium
GATCGTAGCACCGAGGATGGTGGCGACCCCAGTGATGCCGACGGGGCGCAGCGAGTGTTGTTCTGGTTCCCATCTCACGCCAGCCGCGCGGAAACTGACGCGCGGCAAGAACGTCAGTATGGCGCAGGTGCCAAGCAGAGAGAGGCTCTTGCCGAACCAGTTCAGTTCAAGCGCCTCCATGGCGGCGGGCTCGGGCAGGGCGCCACTGCTCCTCAAGAGCAGCAGGTAGGTGGAGAACGCGATTCCGGCCCACAACAGTGGCTGCCATTGCGCCCCCCGGCCGGCGATGCGAAAGCCGACAACCAACAACAGCACAGGAATCCCAAAGACCGCCGCGGCCACAAGTGTCTGTTCCATGCCGATTTTCGGGTTCTGTCCGCCCGATCGTTACTACTTAAACCGCCTTGGACCACTCCCACGCCGTCGACGGCTCAAGGAAGCTTCACACGACCATTTCGACCACGGCCATAAAGGGCCCCTTGTCGCTTGCGCTCCCCATGAAGAAGGTCTGGCCGACCGTCAGCGCCTCGCTCTCGACGAAGCTGCTGAGCGCTGCCTCGTGACCCGTGGAGAAAGGCAGGCCAAAGTCCAAGCCCTCGTTCGTGTAGTCGAGCGCCTTGGAGCCCGCTGCGGACTTGCCCATCTTGATCATGCGGTCCGCGTAGATGTCGGCGAGCAGCACGCTACCCGGCGCAGAGTGGGTGCGCACCTGCCTCATGGTCTCGCGAACGGCCTCTTCCTGGAGGTAGAGGGTGACGCCCTCCCAGAGAAAGATCGTCTTTACGGCCGGGTCGTAGCCAGCCTCCGCGAGCTTCTCGAAGACATCATCCTCGCTGAAGTCCACGGCGACGAAGTGCACATCGGCAGTGTCGATGCCCGCCCGGGCGGTCATGCTGCGCTTGTGGTTCTGGACGGGCGCCTGGTCGAGCTCGAAGAGGGCGATGCCTTGGCGGCGGAACGGGCCATAGGCACGCGTGTCATAGCCCGCGCCCAGCAGCACGAACTGTCCCACGTCGCCGAGCACCCGCTCGATGACTCGGTCGAAGTACAAAGTTCGCGCGATGACCAACTCACCCAGCGTCTCGGAGCCCTCCTCGACCCGACGCGGGTAGAGGAAGAGTTCACCCGACAGCTTGTACTTCACCCACAGGGGGAAGAGGACGAGCCAGAGGCCCAGCAGCGAGGTGTTGGGCAAGGTCGCGGCGAGCCTCTCGGTCGCCTGGTCTTCGCGCATGCCGAAGACATGCATGGTCCAGCGGCCATTGATCACCTCGATCGCCGTCTGCGAGACCCCGAGCCTTTTGCTCACGACCATCTGCTTGTAGGCGACGAGCAGAGCGCCCACAACGGCCATGGGGATGAACAACACCTGGAGCGAAATGTAGAGCAGCAGGCTGAGCAGCGACATGGGCCCTCCTTCCGACCGTTGAAGAAGCATATCGGCAACCGATGCCCTGTTCTTATGCCTTCTAGGCTTGCAATACGCCAATCATGTCTTGGCTCAGATAGAGGCTAACGTGTTGCGTTTCAGCTGCAGCGCCCCGTTTGTATCCGCAATCAACTCCAGTTGTCCGTTCGGAGTCCATCCACACGGGCGAAGTGCTTTGTATTGTTCGTGACCAGAGTCAGATTCGCGGCCAGAGCGTGTGCGGCGATCAGCGTGTCGAACCCGCCGATGGGCGTTCCCGCGGAAGCGAGTGACGCCGCTACGCCGCCGAAGCGGTCTCCGGCCGCTCGATCGAAGGCGAGTACCGACACGTCCCCGATGAAGGTGTCAATTAGGCGATTGAGCTTGCGGGAACCCCGACGGGCCGCGCCATACCTGAGTTCCGCCAACGTGATCGAGCTGACGCAGATTTCTGACGGCCGGTGCTCAACCAGCCGGCTCCCGACCTGACCCTGGCCTCGCAGGGCAAAGCTCACCGTGTCGGTATCGAGCATGAAGCCAGGCATCATGCGAAGGGATCTGTTAGGTCAGTGATGAGTTGTTGCGCCGGCCGAGAGATGGTCTCTTGCCACGCACCGAGACAAGCACGAAACGCTTTGGACCATTCGTCGACCGGCTCCAGAACGACCGTCCGCCCCTCGCGACGCACGACAACCTCACCCTCATCCTCACCGAACCGACACTCCTTGGGCAGGCGCACGGCTTGGCTGCCTCCGTTCTGAAACAGCTTGGCGCGTCTTTTCATCGTTCGAGTATATACCCGTGTATATATACGTCAACCGCGGCAACGAGTTGTCGTGGTTTGTTTCTTCTTGCTGCCGAACTATCCATTACACGGACCTGGAGAACGCGATAGCAGGCACGGCCTACGCAGCGTATCGTAATCTCAGGGTCACTGTGAAATGCCTGTAATTATATGTTGCCGCTGAGTTTGGTGGGCAAGCCTGAGCTGTCCGAGGGGTCAGATCGTGGCTTTATCTGGACCTGGATATCGCGATAACGAGCCGGAAGGATCTGGTATTTGACCTATTCTCGATAGTCGATTCGATCGAGGGGGCTCCGTACGGCGCGTCCGCTTCGATTGAGGACGTGCGTGTAGATCATCGTCGTGGCGACATTCCGACGACCGAGCAGCTCCTGGATGGTGCGGATGTCGTAGCCGTCCTCAAGAAGGTGCGTGGCGAAACTGTGGCGCAGGGTGTGGCAACTTGCGGACTTGGGGATATTAGCGGAGCGGAGGCCGTCTTGAAGGCCCGCTGGATGACCGTTTCATGCAAGTGGTGTCGGCGATGTTCACCGGTGTTGCGGTCCCAGTAGCGTCGTGTGGCCGGAAACACCCACTGCCACGCCCATTCGGTGCCGGCGGCCGGATACTTGCGCGCAAGTGCGGCGGGCAACGCCACGCGCCCACCGCCCTCGGAGAGGTCGCGTTCATGTAGGCGCTTTGCCGTGCGGATGTGTTCGTGGAGGGGCTCGGCCAGCGAGTCCGGCAACAGAGTCCGACGGTCGTGTCGGCCTTTGGGGTCGCGGACCAGGACTTCCTGCCGCTCGAAGTCGATGTCTTTCAGGCGGAGTTGGAGACTCTCCAGTAGTCGGAGGCCGGCTCCGTATAGCAGAGTTGCCACGAGTTGACTCGGTCCGTGCATACGGGCGAGCACGGAGGCGACTTCCGAGCGTGTCAGGACTACTGGGACCCGATTGGGGCGGCGCGCATGTGGTGGAGGGGTCAGCGGGCCAAGGTCGCGTCTCAGAACCTCCGCGTAGAGAAAGAGGAGGGCGGGACAGAAGTGTGCCGGTTCGGATTCGTCCGGATTGGGTAGGCCGAGCCGGAGGAGTTGGCGGGTAATGTGCGGGGGCGCTGGCCGGAGTACGCAGCAACTGCGTCGGAGGGCCGGATCAGAATCAGGTCTGTGCGGTCAGGGGGCTTTTGTTCAGAGCGAGGATGACACCAAATACGACAACGCCCGCAGCATCAAGGATCGGCACGGCCAGGCCGCCGATCGACACGCTCGGACCCGGCGCGAGCAGCAATGCCGCGGCCCCGAACATCGCAATGCGAAACGGCAGTGTGAGGGCGCTGCGCAGCTGGCCGGTGATGGCCGAGGCGAAACAGAGCACTCCCAGCGTGCCAATCAGCACCGGCACGAACATGTCCAACGGACTCGCTGTCTCGCCGGCCGGGGTCAGCATGAGCAGTTCGGGGCGATACACGAAGATGAAGGGCAGGGTGAAGCCGACCAGCGCGAAGCGGAACGCCGCGAAACTGGTCTGCATGATGTTGGTGCCGGCAATCGATGCGGCGGCGTAGCCGGCCAGCGCGACCGGCGGGGTCACCATGGACATCATCCCGAAATAGAAGATGAACATATGCGCGGCAAGGGGCACGACGCCCAAGTTGCCCAGCACCGGGCCGATCAGGGTGGCTAGCAACAGGTAGCAGACGGCTGACGGCAGTCCCATGCCGAGCACGATCGACGACACCATGATCAGCAGCAGCGCCAGAAACAGGCTCTGTTCGGCGAGCGGCAGAATGGTGGCCGGCAGCCGGGTGCCGATGCCGGTGAGGGTGACGATACCGATGATGATGCCGACGGAAGCCGAGGCGGCAACGAGCGAGACGACGTCACGCGCAGATTTGGCGAACGCCTGGATGATGGCGCCGAGAGACAGACGGGTGCGTGGATTGAACGCGCCCACCGCGACAATCGCAAGCAGCGACACGCTGACCGCGCGGAACGGGGTGTAGCCGACAATCAGCATCAGAATCAGCGTGCCGAGCGCCGTCGCGAAGACGATGCCCTCCATCAGCGACTCGCCGAGCGGCTTCGCCTTGGCGGCGCTGGCCTTCAAGGCCGCGGCGCCGCCTTCGGCGCTGCGAGCGTGGAAGTGGGTAATCAGGAACAGCGACAGATAGTAGAGGATGGCCGGGATCAGGGCGGCGCGGATGATCTGCAGATACGTGACCGGCGGGTCGACGATCTCCAGCATCATGTAGGCGCCGGCGCCCATGACGGGCGGCATCAGCGCGCCGCCCGAACTGGCCGCCGCCTGGATGCCGGCGGCGGTGGTGGCTTTGAACCCGGCGCTTCGCATCATCGGGATGGTGAAGGTGCCGGTGGTGGCGGTGTTGGCCACCGCGCTGCCCGAGAGCGACCCCATCAGCCCGCTGCTGAGCACGGCGACTTTCGCGGGGCCGCCGGGGCTGGCCCCGAACACGGACTGCGCGAAGTCGATGATGAAACGGGTCGCGCCGGTGGCGGCCAGGAACGCACCGAAGATCACAAACAGAAAGACGTAGGTAAACATCACGCTCAGCGCGACGCCGAACGTGCCTTGAGCCTGCAGAAACGCCTGCGCGACGATCCGTTCGATGGAGTACCCGCGATGCGGAAACAGCCAATCCGGCATGCTGGGGCCGATAAACGCGTACACCAGGAAGAGCCCGCACATGATGGGCAGCGCCCACCCCAGCGACCGGCGAGCGGCCTCGATCACAATCAGGAGTCCAATGACCCCGATTGCGATGTCGGCCGAGGTTTCGAACCCGGCCCGGTTGCCGAGCGATGAGCCGCCCTGCCAGAGATTCTCGAAGAACGGCTCGTTCTGTACCAGAATCCAGCCGCAGCAGAGGGCGGCCAGTGCGGCCAGGACGACGTCGCTGGCCTTGGCGAGGGCGTTGTTTTTGAGCGTCGGGTGGATGGGGATGTTCAGGAAGCAGATGACTAGTCCCAGCAGCGCGAAGACGGCGAGCTGTGGCTGCGGCGCCAGCACGGGGTAGTTCACCTGCGCCAGCGTGAACACGCAGAGTGCGACGGCCAGCACGCGGGAGACGAGCTGTCTGGGAGTGGTCGGGGCGCCGTCGGCCGCCGTCGTTACGGCCAGATCCCGATCTCCTGATAGAAGCGGATAGCGCCCGGGTGAAACTCGGTGCCGGTGTCGCGGACGACGTTGTTCGGGTTGATGGCGCGCCCCGCGGCATGTTTCTCGACCACGCTCGCGCGCTGCTCATACAGGGTCTTGGTGATGTTGTAGATCAATTCCTCGTCAGCCGCCGCGGAAGCAATCAGGTGCATCGACCCGACGTCGAGCCCCTCGTATGGCTCTGTCTGGCCACGGTAGGTGTCGGCCGGTATCGTGGCGGGCCGGAAAAACACGTACTCATCGGTCAGCTGCTGCTTGGCCCCATCGTCGAACGGAATGAAGTGAATGTCTTGCGACGCCGACGCCTGCGTGATGGACGCGGTCGGCACCGCGCCCCCGATGAACACCGCCGCGGCCGAGCCGTCTGCGATCAGGTCGACCGCACCGGTCTGGGTCGCGTTGAGTGGCGTGAAGTCGTCGTAGGTGATCCCGTGGGCGCCGAGGAGCGGTCCCACGAAATATTCGAAACCGGCACCCGCGGGGCCGACGCCGACCCGGTTGCCGCGAAGGTCCTCGATGGTCTCGACACCCGACCCGGCCGGGGCAATGAACAGCGCCACGTTGGGCGCCAGCGTCATCACGGCTCGCATCGGGTAGGCCTTGTCCCACCCCTCACTACCACGCACGGCGAAATAGGTGATGGCCGCGTTGGACATGGCGAGATCGAGTTCGCCGCTGTCGAGCCGCCTGATGTTTTCTTGCGATCCGCTCGTGGCTTCTGCCGTCGTGCGCCAGCCGAATTCGTCGCCAAATTCGTTGATCACCTCGGCCAGGGCGCTGCCGACCACAAAGAACGCGCCCCCGGGCGGTGCGGTGCCCACGCTCAGGAAGACCCGTGACGGCGCCGCCGTTCCCGACTCACTATCCCCGCCGCCGCCCCCACACGAGACGGCCAGCACGCACATCATCGACGTAACCAGCGTTCCAGCTCGGCGCATTCTGTTCTCCACCACTCGGGCCGACGCGTTTGCACGCGTCCGGCAAGGTCCGCCACGACACACATGGTCGACGACGAACGCACGTCAAACCCGTAATGCTACTCCAGCCGGCGCCTGACGAGCCACCGGCCGGGCCGGGCCGCTTACGCCGTTTCGGGTCCGAAGATCGAGAGCAGATGACCGTCGGGGTCGCGGAAATTGGCTGCCCACTGGTCACCGGTGACGTTGCGGGGCGCGTTGAGGAACTCCACGCCGCGCGCGCTCAGCGCCTGATGCGCGGCGGTGACGTCGGCCACCCCGAACACCACCTCCGTGGCGCCGGCCGGTGGGGTCGCCAGCCGCGCGTGGGCCGTGCTCAGCGCCAGCACGACACCTCCGGCGTCCAGAAACACGAACCCGTCCCATTCGAACTGCAGCTCGAGTCCCAGCGTCTCGCGATAGAAGGCACTCGACTGGGCGAGGTCGGTCACGCCGAGAATGATGTTGTTGATCTGGGTCAGCCGGATGTCATTCATGGCGCCTCGACGACAAATCGACGTGCTTTCATCTCGAATCGCGGCAGCGTGCCTGCGGCAACCACCCGCACGGGTACGGTCAGCCCCATCGACTCGCGGAGCGCCTGCGCCACCCGGGTCGAGACGTCCTGGGATACGGACCCTGGTTCCAGTTCGAGTTCCACCGTCAGCTCGGACAAGGTGTCGGTCACGGAAATCGTCGACCGGTATTCCACCACGTCGCGAAAGCGTCGCACCACCGCCTCGACCGCGGTCGGGTACACATTGACGCCGCGCACGCAGACCATGTCGTCAGCCCGAGACAGGATACCGCCGGCGGCCCTGACCAGCGTCCGACCACAGGGGCACGCCGTTCGGTCGAGCCGCACCACGTCCCGGGTGCGATAGCGAATCACCGGACTGGCGATCCGTCCCAGATTGGTCACCACAAGTTCGCCGGCCGCACCGTCGGCGACCGGGTCCCCCGTTGTGGGGTCGATCACTTCGCAGATGAACTCGCACTCGTTGAGGTGCAGCCCGCCCGGCGCCTCCCAGCACTCGAAGCTGATCGGTCCCACCTCGGTCAACCCGTGGTGGTCAATGACTCGTGCGCCCCAGCCCGCTTCGATCTGAGCCCGAGTGGCCGGAATGCTCCCGCCTGGCTCACCGGCGACGATCACTGTGCGGACGGTCCGCACTGGGCTGGCCTCGAGATCGAGGAGACCGGTCTCGCGGGCCACCTGCGCCAGTCTCAGCGCGTAGGTCGGGGTGCAACAGACGATGGTCGGCTGACTGGCGTCCAGCAGTTGGAGACGTGTCTCGCTCGACATGCCGCCACCGGGGATGCACAGTGCCCCCAGTTGCGATCCCGCGTCGAAGGCGGACCAGAACCCGAGAAACGGCCCGAAGCCGAACGGGAAGAAAATGCGGTCGTGGGCGGTGACCTGGGCCGCGCGAAACACGGTGGCCCAGCAGTGCATTACCCACTGCCAGCTGTCGTTGGTATCGAGCCACCGCAGGGGGCGGCCGGTGGTGGACGACGTCTGATGATAGCGGGTGTAGTGGTCGAGCGGTTCCGTGTGGGCCGTGCCCCAGGGCGGGGTGCCGTCCTGGTCAGCCGCTAGCTCTTGCTTCGAGGTCAGCGGGAGCAACCGCAGGTCGTCGGTGGTGCGGAGCGTGTGGGCGCTGACCCCGGCGTCGTCGAGCTTCCGGGTGTAGAAACGGTTGGGGCCGTGGACGGCAGCCAGCAGGGTCCGCAGCCGGTCGAGTTGCCGCGCCTCGATGTGCGCGCGTGGCGCACACTCGGCCGCGGGTGGCACGAGGTGGGGCGCCCCGGTCGTGGTCATCGGTCGCCCGGTCCCACCGCGGGCTGGTTGATCCGCTGCTCCGGTGTCTCGCCGACAGGCGCGTCGGCCGGGTGATCCCCGCTCGGCTGGACGGGCGCCACCTCGAACCGGTCGGCGATGTCTGACGGAATCGCCGTGCCGCGCATCGGCTCGTCCGGACGCTTGCTCACGCAGGCGATCGTCAGCGTGCCGCGCGCGGCCACCACACCGGCGGTCTCGATGGTCGCGGCATAGGACAGACTCTTGGTCGACTTCCGGGTGACCCGCAACACGACCTCGAATTCATCTTCGAAACGGAGCGGTCTGAGAAACTCGAAGCTGGTGGCTACCCTGGGGAATCCGATCGCGGCGCCGGGCACGGCGATGCTCAACCCCGCCGCTCGCCACATGGCGTGCTCGGCTTCCTCCATGTAGCGGAAGAACACGCTGAAATGGACGATCCCGGCGCTGTCGGTTTCGTAGAACTGCACGCGTCGGGTGAGCCGAAACTCGCTGATCGCCACCATGACAAGTGCCTATGACCCGATCGCGTCCGCCGGCTGTGTCGTGCGACCGGTGTAGCTGCCCAACGCCTCCATCAACGGACGCAGGTCCTTGAAGACGTTGCCCACGAGCGCGTCCACGAGCTGCGGCTGCAGGTCGGGGTGCTTGCCGATGAACTCGCCGAAGTTGAACGCGGGGTCGTAGAACGCCAGCACCAGCTGTCGGAAACTGTCGAGCCCATGCCGGACATCCCGCTCATACTGCTCGAAGGTCGTCGCCGTTACCTCGCCCGTCTCGAGCGCCGCGTGAATGGTGTCGGCGGCCAGCTCACCGCTCTTCAGGGCCAGGTAGACGCCGGAGGAAAACACCGGGTCGAGAAACGAGAAGGCATCGCCGACCAGACAGAAGCCATCACCGGCCGCCTGGGTCGCGCGATAGCTGAATTCGGCGGTCACCCGCATCGGGCCCTGGTGCGTGCCGGGGGCGAGATGCTCCCGGATCCAGCGGCAGTCCTCAGCCTCACGGCGGAAAATCGTCTCCGGGTCCCGTGTCTCCCGATAGAGATAATCGTGCTCGGCGACTACGCCTACCCCGACCGTGTCGTCCACGAGTGGGATGTACCAGAACCACCCCTTGTCAGGGATGTAGGCCACGGTTGTTGCGCCCTCATCGAGACCGGGGTCTCGCAGCGCTCCCGTGTAGTAGGTGAAAATGGCGATCTTGTTCAAGTCCGGGTCGCGCTGTTTCCAGCCCAGTTTGGCGGCCAGCAGCGCGTCCCGTCCGGTGGCGTCCACCACCACTCGCGCCAGGTGCGTTTCTGAGCCGCCCGGCACGTCTGCACGCACGCCGACCACCCGGTCGCCCTCCCGCAGCACGTCGCGCACCGCCACGCCCTGCCGCACGTCGACCCCGGTGGCGACGGCATTCTCCAACATCATCTTGTCGAAGTCGCTCCGCCGAATCTGCCAGGTGCTGGCCCAGGTCTCGGTAATCGTCTTGAAGAAATAGAACGGCTGAGACACTTTGCCGCTGGTCGACACAAACTGCACGCTGTGCTTCCGGGGACTGCCAGACTGACTCAGCCAGTCGAGCACGCCAAGACGCTTGAAGGTGAACCAGGTGTGCGGCATCAGCGATTCGCCGATGTGATAGCGCGGGAACGACTCGCGCTCCAGCAGCAGCACCTGCCGGCCGTGCTGCGCGAGCAGGGTGGCGGTGGTAGCCCCGGCCGGCCCGCCTCCGACCACGATGGTGTCGTAGGTGGATGTGGACATGATGTGTTGGCCCTCGCGGGTCTACACGTGCGGCAGCACTTCTACGATGTCGCCGATCTTGCGGCTCGCGTGCATGATCTCGGTACGTCGCCCGTACAGCGTCCGGGGCTCGCGCATCCAGAAGACGCCCATCATCTCGGGGTTTGGCGTGAGGGCGACGTAGTCCTTCACACGGCTCGCGTAGTTGAGCCGGCCTTCCGCCAGCAGTCGTCCCAGCGGTACCTCGTTCTTGAGAATAGCGGCCTTGAGGCGTGTCGTGAACGCGTCGAGCTTGATGCGGATGGCGCCCATTTCGACCGGTCGCCCGCTGTATTCCTGGACCAGGAGGACCCGCCGAAAATACCAGGCCCCACGGGAAAATGTCGACAGCGCCCGCAGCACCACCTGTCCCCCGTAGTGGCGCTCGAGCGTGCTCGTCATGTCGTCGTCATGCACCAGCATCGAGCGATACGGGGCCGGGATCTGGTCCGGGGTCACCGTGCGCCAGGCCGGCATGTCCACCCCGGCCCGGGCATACACGACGTTGAGCGGGTACAACGTGTCTCGCGTCGACGGTCGTGCTGGCACAGCGCGGGTTCGCCGGGCGCGAGGCGTAGGTGTCGACTTGGCCATTGGGTGCACGGTGCGGAGTGACTCGGGCCCCGCGCTTCCGGTCCTATGTGTACCGAAGATTGGTGTGCTCGGGGAGGAAGAATCGCGGCAACAGGCTGTCCACCCGGAGCAGGCCGTCCCGCGTGAGCGCGATCTGGTCGGCGTCAGACGCCATCAGATAGCCGTCTGCACGCAGCGACCCGAGCGCCGGGCCGAAGCGATCCTGGAGGTCGACGCCGTACTTGTCGCTGAAATAGCCGGGACGCACCGATCCACGCTTGAGCTGCAACACCAGCTCACGGATGAGTCGTTCCTCATCGGTCGGTCTGAAGGCGCGGCTCAGCGGGAGCTCGCCGCGTCGTACGGCGGCGGCGTAGGGTCCCCAGGAGTCCAGGTTCTGCATGTGGACCCCGTTCACATGTCCGAACGAGGAGACGCCAAGGGGCGCCAGGTCGGCACCCTGCCAGAGCTGGTCGCGATAGACGAACCGGGTCGTCTCCGGGTTCTTGACCGCCGTGTAGGCGCTGCTTACCGTGTAGCCGGCCGCTTCGAGGGCGTCGAACGCCTCACGGACCCAGCGCCGTTTGGTCGCCCAGTTCGCCACCGATTCGGTGAACTGTCCGGTCCCCTTCAGGAGGTCGCTGCTGATCGTGGTGTTGTAGGGCAGCTCCATCTGGTAGATGGTCACGCTATCCGGGCTCAGCTCGATGGTCTGCGCCACGGCCGCGTGCCATTTCTCGTCCGTGTCGCCCAGCATGCCCGCGATGAGGTCGAGGTTCACCTGGGGGAAATCGAGGGACTGGGCAAATTCGTAGGCGCGGAAAATCTCCGCCGACCGGTGCGCCCGGCCGTTGAGCTCCAGCACCTGATCGTCGAAGTGCTCAACCCCGAGACTGAGACGGGTAATGCCCATGTCGCGAATTTGCGACAGCTTCGGCTCGGTCAGCGTCCCCGGCTCGCACTCGAACGTGATTTCTTCAGCGTCGGTCCATGGGGTAAGGGCGGACAGCCGATCGACCAGGCTCTTCAACTGACGCACTGACAGGAACGACGGCGTCCCGCCACCAAAATAAATGAACCGTAGTGGCCGTCCCGCGATGGCCGGTTGCGTCGCGTACAACTCCCACTCGCGCCCCACCACGTCCAGATAGTCAGCCACCTCGCTCGCGTTCTTGTCGGTGTACACGCGGAAATAGCAAAAATGGCATCGCTTCCGACAGAACGGAATGTGCAGGTACAGCCCCAGCGGGACGTCCGCCGGGGGTTGGGCCAACGCCGACCTGGCTTCGGTCCCTACCGCCTCGGGCGTCCAGAGCGAGAACGGGGGGTAGTTGGCGACGAAATAGCTGCCGACGTCGGTCTGCTCGGGCGTCGTCGAGTGTCCAAGATCAGCCATCAATTTCCACCATACCTGCGGGTCCGAGCTCCGGCGGGACTCTCACTAGCCAAAGCAATACAACACGCCGTCCTCGGACCCGATCACCAGCCGGCCCTCGGCGATCGCCGGCGATGCCACCAATGGCGCCGCGGTGTCGAACTCCCACAACTTCTCGCCGGTGTCGAGGTCGAGTACGTAGAGTCGGCCGTCGCTCGACCCCGCATACACCCGGCCGCCGCTCGCGGCCGGCGACGAATCGACCCGCGCCTTGGTTGTGAACGTCCAGCGTGGCTCGCCGCTCGCTTGATCGATGGCGTGCACCATCTTGTCGCGACCGCCGATCACGATCGTATCCGCCGTGGCCAAGGCCGAGGAATAGAACGGGAAGTGCCGTTGCGGATGCTCGTATCTCCAGAGCAACTCGTGCGTGTCGAGGTCAATGCCGACCACTTCGTTGTCGAAGGTGCCGAAGTAGACGTTGCCGTCAGCAATCACCGGCGACGCGGCCGTGTACGCGCCGGCCGACAGACTGACGACCTCCTCGCCATCGCTGATTCGGACCCCGTGGAACAGTTCGTCGCACCCCCCGAAGTAGGCGACGCCGTCCCAGACCGCTGGCGTGGCATGGATGTAATTTTGGGTTTCGTATTTCCACACCTGTTCGCCGTCGGCAATGGCCAGCGCGTACAAGAAACCGTCGTACGATCCGATCAACACACGGTTCCCGACGATGACGGGTGACGATTTGATTTCGCCCATCGTCTCGAACGTCCAGCGGGCCTTGCCCGTCGCCGTGTCGACCGCATGGAACACACCGCCCAGGTCGCCGATGAACACCAGGTCTCCGGCCACGGCCGGCGACGACTCGCCGATACCCATGTCGCCGGTGGAATAGGTCCAGCGCTCGGTCCCGGTCTCGAGGTCGAGCGAGATCAACGTGCCGGCATACGTCCCGACGTAGACGGCCCCGTCGACGATCGCAGCCGACGAGTCAATGGCCTCGTCCGCCTCGTATGTCCACTTCAGGGTTAGGTCGGCCGGCAGTGTGGACTCGGAGACCCCGTTTCCCGCGTCGCCGCGAAACTGAGACCACGTGTCGGAACTGGTCTGGGCCTGGCCCGCGTGTGGCACGGTGGCCAGCGCCAGCGCCACCGTCAGAGCGCGGAATGACACTGTCTTCAAAATGCGCATCGATAGATCTCCAGGGCATCGGCTGCTGTAAACGGTCTCGGGTTGAATGAGCCGGTCCATTGCACTGCGGCGTCATCGGCCAGCTGCGGCAGGTCGGTCTCGCTGACCCCCTCTGTGCTGAGTCGCGATGGGAGCCCGGCACGATCGGCCAGATGACGCAGTCGAGCCGCCAATCGGTCGGCCGCGTCGTCGCCATCGGGGTTCGTCGTGTCGCCCAACAGACGGCTGTAGATCGGCGCCGCCTCGATGCCGTTCCAGCGGACGACATGCGGCAGCACGATCGCCAGCGCCACCCCGTGGGTGACCTGATAACGCGCCGTGAGCGGATTCGCGCAGGCGTGGGCGGCGCCGAGCATCGATTGTTCGATGGCCAGTCCCGCGTGGAACGCCCCGAGCTGCATGGCGGCCCGGGCGTCGACGTCGTCCGGGTGGTCCACCACGGCCTCATAGTGGGCGTTCAGCAAACGCCAGGCTTCGCGCGCGAAGCAGTCCGACAGCGCCGTGCGCCGCGTGGTGACGGCCGTTTCCACCGCATGGGCCAGGGCGTCGAAACCAGATGCCGCGGTGACCGAGGCCGGTTGCGAGAGGGTCAGGTCCGGGTCGAGGATCGCCACCCGGAACGCCGCCTTTGGGTCGCCACAGGCCATTTTGACATGTGTCGTGGCATCGGCGATGACGGCATAGCTCTGCGCTTCGCTGCCGGTGCCGGCGGTGGTCGGTATGCCGATCATCGGCAGCAGCGGTCGATGCGCCTTGCCGTAGCCGCGGTAGTCTTCCATCCGGCCGCCGTTGGTCAGCAGCAAGTTGATGCCCTTGGCGCAGTCCATCGAGCTGCCGCCGCCGAGGCCGATGATCGCATCGACCTCGTGTGGACGTGCCGCCGCGCATCCGGTCTCGATCATGTCCGTGTCTGGGTTAACGTCGAACGCGTGAAACGGCACCGCGCGGATGTTAGCGGACGCCAATTGCCGTACCGCTAGGTGGACATGCCCTGCCTCCAGCAGCCCGTGGTCCGCTACGAGCAGCGGCCGGCGGAAGCCCAACTCGGAAGCGATCGCACCCAGGCGGGTGATCGAGCCCGCTCCAAACACCAGACGCGTGCGGATCTGAAACTCGAACGGCGTCAGCGGCTCGCGACCGATGTCCGCCGCTATCGCATTGGACGCCGTCGTGTCGCCGGGGGCTCCACACACTGTGACAATTCCTCGGTACGGGCTTCAGCCCTGGCGACCGCCGCGGTCGGACCGCCGAGGACGGGGGGTACGGCCTTTTCGCGGTGGCACCGCGAAAAGGCGGGGACCGTGCGCCCGACGGGCCGAAACAGTCATCAGAGGGCATCGTGCGCCCGACGAGGCCGCGAGCATCCTTGTATGGTAACAGTGATATGACTGGCGCGGCCATTACAGGCCACTCCCAGCTCGTGGCCAGACCCGGCGTCACGCCGAGACGCTGACCTGGTACGACAAGTACGGCCAGGACCAGGCCCGATGAGGGAGAATACGGGCAGTTGCTGACAAAAAAGCAACGCCGTCAACTGGGATGAAGCGCACGCCGACTGCGGCGGGCCGTTCGCCACGGGTTGCGAGCCGTCGTCGACCGTGCCCGATGGGTCTCTGACTGGTCACCGCCGTGTACGAAGACTATTACCGTTTCCGCCGCCAACCGTTCAGTCCTACGCCGGACCCGGAGTTTCTGTACAAGAGCGACATCCATCAGAAGGCGCTCGAACAGTTGCTGCGCGGTGTCCGGCGTCGCGAGGGGATGTTGCTGCTGACCGGGGACGTCGGCACGGGCAAGACCACCACCACCCGTGCGCTGTTGGGGTTGCTCGATCGGGACGTGTTCACGGCGCTGGTCATCAATCCGTTCGTCACGGCCGACGAGCTCTTGCGCGTGTTGCTGCAGGATTTCGGGGTCGTGTCTGATGCGCGCGTCATGAAGGATGTTGACCGACAAACGCTCGTCGACACCCTGAACCGGTTCTTGCTGTCGCTCTCGTCCGTCGGGGCCAGCGCGCTCGCCGTGGTCGACGAGGCGCAGAATCTTGACCCGGCCGTGCTCGAGCAGTTGCGGGTCTTGACGACCCTTGAAACGGATCAGCAGAAGTTGCTGCAGATTCTGCTGGTGGGGCAGCCAGAGCTCCGGACCATGCTGGAAACCCCCGAGATGCGGCCGTTGAATCAACGCATCGCGCGTCGGTGTGCGCTCAGTCCGCTCAATCGCGACGAGGTCGAGAGCTATGTCGCGTTCCGGATCAGGATGGCGCGTGGCGACTGGGAAACGATGTTCTCGGCCGGTGCGCTGGGTCTGGTCTACAAGTTCAGCGGGGGCGTCCCACGCCAGATCAACCAGATTTGTGATCGGTCGCTCGAGGCCGGGTTCGCGGTGCAGAGTCCGACCATCGACGAGACGCTGGTGGCGGAGGCGGCCGAGGCACTCGAGCTGACGCCTAAGCCGGCGCCCGAACCGGCGCCGCCGATCACGGTCGAGGACTCGCGCGCCGTCACGGATGAACGGCGGCCGCGCGTGTCGTCCCGGATGAAGCGCTGGCTGGCGACGGCGGCGGGGGTGGCGGCCGGCGTCGGTATCGGCTGGTGGGTGACCATGGTGTTGCCCTCAGAGTCACGGACCCCAAGCGAGGCCTCGGCGCCGAGCGCCACCGCGGACGCGGCGGTGGAGTCCGGTTTTGTCGCTGACGCTGCCTACCGGGTGATTGCCGGTGAGTTCGACACCTGGCCTCCCGCGCAGGCATTGGCTGAGCGGTTGCGCCGACTGGGGGGCGCCGTGTCGGTATCGTCGCCGGCGGGGACCGCCGGCCGCTATCTGGTGTGGGTCGGGCCCTACGCCACGCTGACCGAAGCCAGGTCCATGGACACCGACATCAAGGGGAGCTTCGGTCTTGGCGGGACCCGGGTCGTGGGCGGGGGGTTGGGCGCAAACCCACCACAGTAGTGCCGCGGGGGGGTTCTGATGAGGCGCCTGTCTGGCCAGGCGCAAGGAGGGAGCAGGCAGGCGGCCTGTGACCGACGAAGCAACGCCGCCAGACTGGCGCCTCGTCGGAAAACCTAGACGTCCAGGTCGTCGGCGTCTTCGGCCCGGTCCATGATGAACCGGAATCGCGCCGAGGCATCCCGTCCCATCAGGTCCGTGATGACACGGTCGGTCCGCAGCTGATCGGCGATCGATACCCGGAGGAGACGCCGAGTCTTCGGGTTCATCGTGGTCTCCCACAACACCTTCGGCATCATCTCGCCCAGACCCTTGAAGCGGGTCACCTCCGGGCGGACTCGTCCGTTGCGGTGCGCGATCTCGTCCAGAATGGTCTTGCGCTGGTTGTCGTCCAACGCCCAGAACGTCTGCTTTCCGGCGTCAATCCGATAGAGCGGCGGTTGACCGAGATACACGTGGTTGTTGGTGATCAGCTTGGGCAGATACCGGTACAGGAATGTCAAGAGCAGCGTGGCGATATGGTTGCCGTCGGCGTCGGCATCCGCCAGGATGATGACCCGGTCGTAGCGGAGTCGGGTCAGCTCGAACTGCTTGCCGAGGCCGCACCCGAGGGCGGTGACCAGATCGGACAGTTCCTTGTTCTCGAGCACCTTCGCCAGTGGCGCGCTCTCGACGTTCAGCACCTTTCCACGTAGCGGCAGAATCGCCTGGTGAACCCGGTCGCGCCCCTGCTTGGCCGAGCCACCGGCAGAGTCGCCTTCCACCACGAACAGCTCGCTCCCGGTCGTGCCCGGCGAGGTGCAATCGCTGAGTTTGCCGGGCAGATTCAACCGGTTCGAGGTGGCGCTCTTGCGGGTCACTGCCTGCTGCGCCGCTCGGCTCGCGGCCCGGGCTCGCGCGGCCAGGGTGATTCGCGCCACGATGGCCTCGGCCACGCTGATGTTGTGATTCAGCCAGTGTTCCAGCGCGGGGCGGATCAACCCGTCGATCACCGAGGCGAGCTCCGGATTGTTGAGCCGTTCTTTCGTCTGCCCCTGAAACTGCGGGTCCGGGAGAAAGACGCTCAAGACCCCGGCAATCCCCTCTCTGATGTCCTCGGTGGTCAGCGTCACACCCTTCGGCGCCAGGCCGTGGGTGTCGATGAAGTTGCGAATCGCTCGGCCGAGGCCGGCGCGGAGCCCGTTCTCATGGGTGCCGCCGGACGCCGTCGGAATGCCGTTGACGTAGCTGCGCAGATGCTCGTCGGTCGACTCCGTCCACTGCAGCACCAGCTCCAAGCGCGTGTTGGAGGCCGTGTGCTCGCGCACGACGGTGAATGGAGCCTCGTGCACCGCCGGCGTGTCGCGGTCGGCCAGAATACGCCGTAGATAGTCGATCAGCCCTTCGTCGTGTTGGAACACCTGCCGTTCGCCTGCCGATTCGTCCTCGAACACCAGCTTGACCCCTTTGTGGAGGTAGCTGGCGGTTTCTAAACGCTCGGCAATCAATCCGGCGTCGAAGGTCGTTTTCGGAAAAATCGTCGCGTCGGGGCGGAAATACACCGTCGTGCCGGTGCCGCGAGCCTTGCCCACCCGTTTCAGCTTCGCGACTGGCTTACCCTGTGTGAAGTGCTGTTCCCAGGTGGCGCCGTCACGACGCGAGGTGGCGACCAACTCTTTTGAGAGCGCGTTGACCACGCTGGCGCCGACGCCGTGCAAGCCTCCGGCCGTGCGGTAGGTGCCGTGTTCGAATTTGCCCCCGGCGTGGAGCGTCGTGAAAATGACTTCCAACGCGCTCCGTTTGCTTGTCTTGTGCAGGTCGACCGGTATGCCCCGTCCGTCATCGGTGATGGTTACCGAGGCGCCGTCGGCGTGCAGGGTCGCCGCGATGTTGGCGGCGTGCCCATTCAGGGCCTCGTCGACCGCGTTGTCGAGAATCTCCCACACCAGATGGTGTAACCCGGCCGGACCCACACCGCCGATGTACATACCGGGGCGCCGGCGGACCGGGTCCAGGCCTTCCAGTACAGTGATGTCCTTCGCCGTGTAGCTCTTCGCCATTGCCGTTGACCGCGAAGGGCGCTGGGATGCCAACCCTGCTGCGCCGAGGTGGGGTGAAGCGGCGGCCAGTGTAGCACGCGAGGTCCGGCTCTCCTGTTCGCTCGCCCTTCACGGGGGAAGGGATGTTCGTCGCTCGCGAGATCAGTCGAGGGTGGGCACGGTCACCGCTGGCGGGATCACCCGGGTGAACTGGCCCCGCTGGAGCAACTCGCGCCCCTTGCCGCCGCGTCCGGTGACGCCGTACTTGGCCGTGCTGACGGTTTGGCTGGCTCCGCGATTGGTTTCGACCGTCAGGAGGTCACGGTCACCGGTGGAAGCGATGAAGCCGAGCACCTGATCCGCACCCGGCGGGAGCTTGATCAAGATGACCCCCTTGCCGGGGCCGGACAGGAAGTTGACCTCTCCGGCCGCGCACAACATGGCGCGGGCCTGGGCCGTGGCGGCGATGATCACTTCGGCGCCGGTCGTATGGGCGACGCCGACGACGTGGGCGCCGGTGGTCGGTCTGGCGAATCGCCGTCCGGCCCGGGTACTCGGTTCGAGAAACGGCTCCAGGCTGAAGCGCAGACTGTAGCCGTCGGTCGTGACCGCGACCGCGTGGCTGGGCGGCTCGCCACCCTCGTGCGTCGACGCGATCTTCGAGGCCACCCGCGGGTCCAGGCTCATGGCGGCCACGATACGCTCGTGGTCCTTCAGCTTGAAGAAGCGCTGTATCGGCTCGCCGTGACCGGTCGTGGCCGGAATGTCGGTGATGCGCAGGGTATAGGCCACCCCGAAGCTGCTGAAGAACACACAGGTCGCGCGAGTGCTGCCGGCCAAGGCCGCCACCAGTCGGTCGCCCTCCCGGAGCCGGGTGGCGGTGACGTCGCGGACCTCTTTCTGCCGTTTGATCCAGCCGTCGGCGGTCACCAGGACGATGGCGTCCTCGTCCACGATGAAGGCGTCGGCGCGATACTCGACCTCTTCGTCGGCGCTCTCTATTACGGTCCGGCGCGGATTGGTCTTCGCGCTCCCGTAGGCCTGTTTCACCTCGCGCAGCTCGTCTCGCACGAGGGTCCACCGTTGCGCGTCGTCCTCGAGCAGTCCTCCGATGTGGGCGGCGCGGTCACGCTTCTGACCGAGTTCCTCGCGGATGACTAGAATCTCCAATCGTGCCAGGCGATAGACCTTCAGCTCGAGCATGGCGTCGGCCTGTTCCGCGTCCAGTCCGAAGCGCGCCATGATCTTGGCGGCTGCGTCCGCTTTCCCGTCCGACGTGCGGACGATTCGCAACACCTCGTCAAGGGCGTCGAAGACCGTCTCGAACCCTTCCAGAATGTGGATGCGTCGTTCCAGCGCCGCCAGTTCGTGCTCGAGACGACGGGTCACGACGTCGAGGCGGAACCGCAGAAAATGCCACAGCACTTGATGCAGGTCCAGTCGCTCCGGACGGCCCAGTTCCGGTTGCTCGGTCGGCACCAGGCAGGTCAGGTTGACGGCGAAGTTGGTCTGCAGTGGCGTGTGCTTGAACAGATACGCCATGACCATCAGCTCGTCGGCGTCACGCTTGAGCTCGAGGGCGATCCGAACTTCGTCGGTGGAGAGGTCCTTGACGTCGAGGAGCGGGGGCAGTTTGCGGGCGATGATGATGTCGGCGATCCGCTCGACCAGCTGCGCCTTGTTGACCATATAGGGGACGCTGGTGACGTGGATGGTCTTGGTGGACCGTGTCCCCGGCCCCGCTTCCCAGGTGCACCGCAACCTGACCGCTCCGGCCCCGGTCGTGTAGATCTCCTTGAGCTCCTCCGGGGTGTTCAGGATCTGACCGCCGGTGGGAAAGTCGGGTCCCTTGACGTAGGCGCACAGCCGGGCACTGCTCAGCTCGGGATTGTCGAGCAGCTTGAGCAGCGCCGTGCAGACTTCTCCCGCGTGATGCGGCGGGATGTTGGTGGCCATACCGACGGCGATGCCGGTGGCCCCATTGAGCAGCAGATTTGGCAGGCGCGCCGGCAGGACCACCGGCTCCGTTTTCGTCCCATCGTAGTTCGGGCGGAACGGGACGGTGTCCTGGTCGATTTCGCCCATGATCTCCGCGCTCAGCGGAGCCAGCCGACACTCCGTATAGCGCATCGCGGCCGCGGAGTCGCCGTCGAGAGATCCGAAATTGCCGTGCCCGTCGATCAAGGGATACCGCAGGGCGAAGGGCTGCGCCATCCGGACCAGGGTGTCGTAGAGCGCCGTGTCGCCGTGCGGATGGTAGCTGCCCATGACGTCCCCGACTACCTTGGCCGACTTGCGGGGTTTGGCATCAGCCGTGATGCGCTGTTCCCACATGGTGTACAGGATCCGCCGCTGGACCGGTTTCAGGCCGTCGCGGACATCGGGCAGGGCGCGCGCGGTGATGACCGACAACGCGTAATTCAGATAACGACTCTGCGCGGCGTCGATCAGCTCGACGGTTGTTTCGCCCGGCGTCGCGGCCGCCGAGGCGGGCGTGCGTGTGTCTGTCCTGCCCGTGTCGTCAGGCTCATCGAAGAGCGGCGTGCCACGGCGCGGAGGTCGTTTGGCCATGGTCTGCTACGTGTGAGCCGTCTCGCGCGATGCGCCGGCCGATCGGCCCGCGTCCAACACCGTCAGGAGTTCGCCCAGCACCATCGCGGTCGCGCCCCAGACACGTTCCTCTTGCAGTTCGAAATAAGGCACGCGAATCGCCTGGTCCTGCCGCCAGCTCCATCCCTGTCTCAGATGGTCCGGGTGCCGCAGTTCGTCCAGTGACACCTCCAGGATCCGCTCGACCTCCGCCAGGGCCGGGGTCAGCTGTGGCCGCTCGTCCGACACCGCCACCACCGGATGCAACGCGAAATTGCTGACCGGAATGTACAGCGGTGAGAGCGGCCCCAGGACGCGGACGTCAGCCGTGAGACCGATTTCCTCTCGCGCTTCTCG
>CAUZAY010000038.1:0-20669 GCA_963577695.1 Vicinamibacteria bacterium
CGCGGCCAGGTCGTCGAGCGACAGCGGCGGTGGGGTCTCGGGTTGCTGCGCCCGTCCAGCGGCCGTGAGGGCCGCGCCGGCGGCCAGACACAGGACCAGCACCGCGCCCAAGGCGAGCACGAAACGAGAAGGCGTCGACGTCATTGTTGGGCGGCCTGTTCGGTGAGAAACTCGCGGGTCAACCGACGGGCGCCCCGCCGAATGGCCCGGGTCGCCGCCTCGACCGTGATGGTGGCACGGGACACGCCGTCGATATCTTTGCCCACGGCCAGAGGATCGAGCACGCGTTTCCCCCTGAACTGTCTGGGGAATTTGGGCATATCGATCGAAAAATACCCAAACGGCTCGTAATGATGCACGACGCGGACGCCGGTCACGGTGCCGACCAGGTCGAGGGCGACCAGCATCGTAATGCGCCCTTTGTAGGCATAAACGCGTGGGGTGAGGTCGGTGGTAAAGAACGCCAGTCCGATCAACCGCGGCTCGCCGCCCTCGTCAGGACGCGCGTAGGCGCGGAAATGACGCGACTCCGTTTCGACCACTTCAAAGACATCGGCCTTGGGAATCAGCCTGCGCAACGCCGCCTCGTCCGGCGCCGTCACCGCACTGGGCTGAGCCCAGCCGCTCGCGGTGCAGACGCTCAGACAGATCGCCGCCAGCGTGAGCGTGCGGGCGGAACGCAGTGAACGCCGCCTCATGACACCAGCGGCCCAGACCCAGAGACACGGCGGGTCACTCTTTCGTCGCTCCCCGGTCCTGGGGCCGTCCGAACGTTGAGCCGACGCCGACACCAATGGTAACTCCGATCGCTATCCCGGATCCTCCGTTCAACTTCGAACGACACCCCCGTTTCCAGTCGACCATGCGCTATTCCCCTGAAGTCTCAGCGCCGTCCACGCCGACCCGATAGATGCCGGTGCTCTGGCCGCGATAGGTGCCGTCTCGCAACCACTCGAGCGACGCCCGGTGCATGAACCTGTATTGCGACGTCTCCCAGACCGCGAAGTGGGTGGCGCACTCCATGGTCACCAGCACTTTGGCGGCGGCGCCGGTGAGGTCCCGATACAGGACCCCGCGCGCATCGGGATTGTCCTGTTCGCCCACCACGGTCATGGTCGGTGCGACGACCTTGGCCGCGTAGGCCCTGTTCCATCCCCACGAGCGATTGCCGGCCCGAACGCGCATCACACCTTCCGGCGGTCCCCACACCGACCCCAGCGCGTCGAATGCCTTGATGGTGTCCCAAATGACCGCTCTGATTCCCGGGTCAACCTGATTCTCGCAAGCGACGTTCTCCTGCCAGCGTCCCTGGGTGAGCGTGTCACGGGTTTGCAAGCGCATCGGCACCCCGGCGAGGGGTAGGCCCGCGGGGGCCTCCGACGGGCCATAGGGACTGTAGCCCGGGGCATACAAGAAGAGCTTGTCGACCTTCTCAGGGAAGCGGGCCGCGTAGCCGCCGGTCCGACGTCCCCCCGCCGACCACCCGATGAGACTGACTCGTGCAACCCCGCGTAGCTCACGAATGTAATCGACGACAGAGTCGATCTCGTCCCAGTCCGACTGCACGGTGGTCGACCCGAACGCATAGCTCGGTTCGCACGGCCCGGACAGCGGATTCGGTGTCACCCGCGCCTGGTCTTCCGGGCTCATATTGCAGGGGTCGTCCATCATCGGCCGCGGCGACCGGCCGTACCCCGACTGGTCCATGGCAAAGGTGTCAAAGCCGGCCTCGGCCAGAAACGCCATCCAACTGTAGTCCTTGAAGTCCAGGTCGTAGTCGGGAATGGAGGACACCGACCCACCGTGGACGAACAGCACGACACGTCCCTCACGCGTCTCTCCCCCTTCCACCCTTGCGGCCACCGCGTCTGTCGCGCGTTCCCGCAGATAGATCCCGACCCGCTCGCCCTCGTTGGCCGGCACCGTAGAGGTATGGGGGACGAATCGCTCAGTCATCACGAAGCGCGGCTGCGCCTCCGCCCCGGCCTCCCAGCTCAGCACCGCCGCCAGCAGTACCCCGCGCCATATCCGAGGTCGTCGCATCTTTGTCCCCTTGGCCCTGGTCGTTCTGTCTTCGCGAATGTCCGGACGATTATAGCGATCTTGCCCGCAGGGCCCGGCCGCAGACTATGATTGACAGACATTCCGCAACTCCACGGGGGGAAAGAGCCATGCGTAAGCGATTCGCGACACGACGCGTCGGCGTGCTGGGCGTAGCCTGTCTACTGGCGGTGTCGGCCGCCTGGCTGACGCCGCGCGTGGATGCCAGACAGAACGCCGGCAACGAGGGGGTGATTCAGGGCGTGGTCCGTAGCGATGCGGGTCCTGAAGCCGGTGTCTGGGTCATTGCGGAGACGGATGAGCTGGCGACGAAGTTCGTCAAGATCGTCGTCACCGACGACCAGGGACGATACCTGCTCCCGGAGCTGCCGGACGCCACTTATGACATTTGGGTGCGTGGATACGGGCTGGTCGACTCGGACACGATCTCGGGAAGACCGGGACAGGAGCTCGCCCTCACGGCGGCGCCGGCGCCCACACCCCGCGCCGCCGCCCAGATTTACCCGGCCAACTACTGGTACTCGCTGATCGAGGTGCCGGCCAAGACTGAGTTCCCCGGCACCGGCCCAGACGGGAACGGCATCTCGCCCGCCATGACCAGTCAGGCCGTCTGGGTCGACCGGATGAAACAAGGGTGTCAGTTGTGTCATCAACTCGGGACCCGCATCACGCGGGAGATCGATCACCTGGACGACTTCGACTCGATGATGGCCGCCTGGGATCACCGGGTGCAGACCGGCCAGCGCGGGGCATCGATGAACAGCGGGATGAACCGGTTCGGGCGCGAACGCGGACTACAGATGTTCGCCGACTGGACCGAACGGATCGCCGGTGGCGAGGTGCCGCCGGCGCCACCCCGCCCGACGGGTGTAGAGCGTAATCTCGTGCTGACCATGTGGGACTGGGCGACACCGACCGCCTACATCCACGACGAAATCGTCACCGACAAGCGCAATCCCCGGGTGAACGGCGGCGGCCCGGTGTACTCGGTCGATGCCGGCCACGGCACCCTGGTCATCACCGACCCCAACGAGCACACCTCGACCGAGCTGACCATACCGGTGCGGGTCGAACCGGAGACCATCGTCTCGCGGTTCCCATCGGAACAATTGCAACCGTCGTACTACTACGGCGACGATCTGCTCTGGGGCGTCGACCCGAGCGAGCGGTCAGACCCGCACAACCCGATGATGGATGCGAAGGGCCGAGTCTGGATGACCTCGACCGTCCGGGGGCGGCAGGCGCCGGACTGGTGTGGGGAGGGGTCGGATCACCCGTCGGCGAAGTACTTTCCGTTGTCGCGTAGCGGGCGACACGCATCCTACTTCGACCCCGCAACGCAGAAATTCGTCCTGCTCGACACCTGCTTCGGCACCCATCATCTGCAGTTCGGCGAGGACCCGGACGACACGCTATGGTTCAGCGGCAGCGGCAACGTGGTGGCCTGGATCAACACCCGGATGTACGACGAGACCGGCGACGAGCGTGCCTCCCAGGGCTGGTGCCCCAAGGTCCTCGACACGAACGCGGACGGCCGGATTACGCGACCGTGGAACGAACCGGGCGACGATGTCGATCCGAACCTGGACACGCGGGTCGGCGGCGGGTTCTACGGTGTCATCGCGCATCCGATCGACCACACGGTCTGGGGTGCCGAGACGGGCCCGTTCCCGGGTCGGCTCGTGCGGGTGGACCGCGGCGAGAATCCGCCGGAAACCTGCGTGGCGGAAGTGTATGAACCGCCCTCGATCGAGAACCCCGGTATCGACCCCGCCACGACCGGTTTCGCGCCGCGTGGCATCGACGTCGACCGGCACGGCGTCATTTGGACGGCGCTGTCGGGCAGCGGACACATGGCCAGCTTCGACCGGAGCAAGTGCGCGGTGTTGAACGGACCGGATGCAACCGGGCAGCACTGTCCCGAGGGCTGGACGCTGTATCCGACCCCGGGCCCGCAAATGAAGGGGGTTACCGACCCGGGCAGCGGCGACTTCCACTATTACAACTGGGTGGACCAGTTCAACACGCTGGGGTTGGGCGAGAACATTCCGATCGCGAATGGGTCTGGCTCGGACTCGCTCCTGGCGCTGCAGCCGGACACTGGCGAGTGGGTCGTGCTGCGGGTCCCGTATCCGCAGGGGTTCTTCTCACGCGGTCTCGACGGCCGGATTGACGACCCGGACGCCGGCTGGAAAGGACGCGGGCTCTGGGCCAACTACGGCGGGAACTTCAACTGGCACATCGAGGGGGGTAAGGGCACCCCGAGCAAGATGGTCCATTTCCAGATCCGGCCGCATCCGCTGGCCGAGTAGTGCATGTCCGGCAGGGGCGCCGCGCTCCCCGGTTGGACCTGTCGCGTGTTCGTTCGTGGCAAGGGCATTCGGGCGCCGCTGATCAATCAGCGGCGCCCGCCCGATCCAAACTCCTCCTTTTTCAGACGGAACCCCTCGGCCAGGTCCGGGTCATCCTCCACGTCGAGCACCCGACGGGCGATGTACTCACCGAGCACCGGGCCGAACTTGAACGCCTCGGCGGAGCCGCCGCCGAGCAGCCAAACGTTGTCGAAGTCGGGATGGCGGTCGACGATGAAGTTGCCGTCGACGCTGCTCTCGTAGTGACAGGCGCGCGTCTCGTTGACGGCGGCGCTGACCAGGTCAGGGAAATGGCATTCCAGCATCTGGCTGGGACGCTCGTGCCCCTCGGGCGGAATCCAGCGGTCGCTCGTATCCGGGTCTTCCGGCGGGCGCCCGCCGGTGCGCACCCGAAACCCGCGGTGGTCGGGTGGCAGCGCGGGCCAACCGGTGCAACCCGGCACCCCGTAGCTCGGCATGTTGGGAAACGAGAAGCGCGTGTCGCCGGGCGGCACCGCGAAGTAGAACACATGCCCCATCGGGATCCGGATTCGGTTCCCCATCAGCTCCGGCATGAACTTCGGGAACCACGGACCGCAAGCGAAGATGACCGTCTCTGCCGACAGCGTGTCGCCGCCCTCGATGGAGACGTCCCGCAGGGTCGACCCGTCGCGCGCGCCCAGGGCGGCTCGCCCGATCTGGATCGTGCCACCCTCCTCTTTGAACACCCGCGCCACGGACTCGATGGCCCGGCGCGCGCGCACGACACCGGCGGCCGGCTCCTACAAGGCACGCCGAGATCCTCGAACCGGATCCACGGCCAGCGGTAGGCCACCTCGTCGGCGGTCAACGATTCGTATGGCGTGCCTAGCGCGTCCCAGTGCGAGCGCGTGTCCCGTATGTAGTCGCTGGTCTCGGTCCGCAGGATGAGATCGCCCGTGTTGAAGAACAGCCGCGGCAGCAGCCGGTCGCGGCCCATCTCATCCCACTCGGTCCACTTGCGGATGGCGTCGTTCGCCCAGCGGGTCCAATGGCGGCCATGCGGTCGGTCCCCGTAGGAGCTGCGCACCCCCCGCGTCTCGCCCCCGGAGGTCGACCTGGAGTTTCCGGCACCGTACGCATCGACGACCGTCACGCTGGCTCCAAGCCGTTGGAGGTTAAGCGCCGTCCAGATCCCGAACGCACCTGCCCCGACGATCAGAACGTCAGGAGACCCGGTCGGTTGGACCGCGGCGGACCGCCGACGGCCCGTGGCGGCCGCCGGCGCCGCGCCGGCGCCGATGGCGAGCCCGGCGGCGGTAGTGACCTTGCGGTAGTGACCTTGATGAAACGACGGCGGTCAATAGTCATGGCGTCTCTTGTACCACGCCGCGCGCGCCCGGGCGCGCGCGGCGTGGTGGTCGCTCGACCTCTTGGCGCGACCGCCCAGCCGGCCAGGAAATGCTTGCGCCCGGCCTGAACATGGAACACGATGCGATGTTTGGGGACGGCGGAACGGCGACATGGGTGCTGGCGATGACGGTGGCGACGTTGACGGCCGTGTCGGCGCAGACCAATGCCTCTGGGCGGTGGACCATGACGATCAGCACAGACCAAGGCTCTTTTCCCACCACGCTGACGTTACTGCAGGAGGGCGAGACGTTGAGCGGATCGATGGCGAGCGATCAGGGCACGGTCGAGTTCGACGGCGGCACGGTCACCGGGAACAAGCTCGCGTGGGTCATCGAGGTCGACGCTGGTGGCCAGTTCTTCGAAATCGCCATGAACGGGACCATCGATGGTGAGGCGATCACCGGCACCGCCGACTTCGGTGGGCAGGGTGGCGGCGACTGGACCGCGAAACGGGCGCAGTAACCCGATCTGGCACCTCGATGGGAGGGGCATGACGAAAAGAACCGACAGATGGGTCGCGGCGCTCGTGACACCAGCCCTGTGTCTCGGATTTGTCGCCGATAGCCGGGCAGAGCTGATCAACCGGGGCACGTACGATGGCGTGATGCTCGTCTACGATAGCGTTCAAAGACTCACTTGGCTAGGCGACGCGAACTGGGCCAAGACGTCCGGCTTTGACGAAGATGGAGAAATGACGTGGGCTGAAGCTCGCGCGTGGACGGGACGCCTGACGATTGGCGGCTTTTCCGACTGGCGGCTTCCCATCACGTCTGACGAAACCTGCAGGGGCGCTGGTTGCACGAACAGCGAGATGGGCCACCTGTTCGACGTCGAAGGTGTGTCGTCCGCCAACCCTGATCTGTTTTTCAACGTCCAAGAGCGTCAATACTGGTCGAGCAGAAGTGACTCTTCGGAGCCCGACCTCGCTTGGTATGTGCACTTCGGCACTGGCGGCCAGGGGGTGACCGGCAAGAGCGACAGTCACATTCCCTGGGCCGTACGCGACGGAGATGTGGGCGCGGAGGTTTCTATCGAGACCCAGCCGGGTAGTTTTCTTGTCAGGGCGAATCGCGGTTCGCAGGGGGCGACGCCTGTGACGGTTCTGGGCTCGGTGCTCCTGCACGAAGGTGACATCGACGTCAACACGCTGACCCTGGCTCTCTGGTCGGGCTCGGGCGCGTGCCCGCGAGCGGGTTCGTGCCACACCGAGGCGCTCTGTGCGTATAATGAGGCCTCCTGGGGCAGCCGCACAGGCGCTGCGACACCATGACACGGAGGTCTAGATGACGCGTTTACGCATTGGCCGTTCGGCCCTGATCGTGGTTTGTGCAGCGCTTCTCGCGGCGCCGGCCGCGGCGCAGAGTGTGAAGAAGCTCGATTCCTACGACGGGGTGGCCGTCCGCATCCTGCAGAGCAACAACGCCGGCACCATACAACACGTGATCGATCCGGAGATCAACGAGGTGGTCGGCATCATCAGGGGCTGTCCGAACCCGCACAATTTCACGGTCCACCCCGAAGCGCTCTATTACTACTGCTCAAACGAGCTGGACCAGGCGGTCGACGTGTTCGACACGAAGACGCTCGAGTTCGTCACGCGCATTCCCTTGTCGGCGCGACCCAACAAGATTGCGGTGAACAAGAAGCATCGGAAGCTCTATGCGGGCATCGCCCAGCGGACCGACAGTCCCGGGCCGGGGGTCGAGGTCGACCCCAACGGGCGGTTTCCGGCGGTGGTCGACGTGATCGACATCGACACCCACACGCTCATCAAGAGCATCGAAGTGTTCAGCACCATCCACAACGTCTTCATGACCCCGGACGAGAACCACGTGGTGCTCGGTCTCCGTGGGCGGGTCGAACCGGGTGACCCCGCCATCCAGGTGATCGACCCCGCGACCGACACCGTGGCCTTTGGCATCGAGCTGACCGGCTACGAGCAGTATGGCCGGACCCACCACGAGGTGCGGCCGATGACGTTTCTGGCCGACGACGACGGCTCGACCAAGTGGCTGTTCGCCCAGGCCACCGCCATCAACCGTGCCTGGGTGATCGACTGGGACACGCGAGAGATGGTGGACATGCTCGTCCCACCGGAGTTGCCGCTGTGGGAGAAGAACGCCGACGGGATACAGGCCGGCGACATGCACGGCCTCGAGGTGCTCCCGGACAAGTCGGCGGTGTGGGCGTCGAGCCGACTCGACAGCCGCATCTATGGCTGGAGCCTGCCCGACCTGGAGTACATCGGAAGCGTGAAGGTCGGCCCCAGCGCCAACTGGATGACCTCGACCCCCGACAGCCGTTACATGTACGTGGCGGTGTCCGGGAGCGATCACACCCTGGCCATCGATCTCGAGTCGCTCGAGATCGTGGCCAAAATCAAGACCGGCGCTCGCCCCGCGCGGAACACCACCGTGGTCCTGCCGCTGGACCGCGTGAATCCCAAAGGGACCGGGATGCGGACGGGGGACAACGAATGACCGCCCGGCGTTTGGGGAGCCTGACGCGGGCCGGTGTGGGGCTGGTGCTTGGTGCGGCGGCGGTAGCGGTGAGCACGTCCCAGGCGCCGGCCGAGGCCCAGACCTTCCCGACGTCCACGGACGTCGAGACCTACCGCGACACCGTCGAGAGCGTCTTCATGGAGGACCGGGGCGGCACCACCGGCGGCATGGCCTCGTGCGTGATGTGCCACACCTGGCAGACCAGCATCCGCTTCAGCCTGGAGACGCCCGAGACCGAGGCCGGGTGGACTGCCGAGCAGTCGCGGAGCAACCTCGACGTGGTGGGCCAGCTGATCAATACCCAGGACCCCGAGAGCAGCCGCCTCCTGCTGAAGCCGCTCTCGACCCAGTCTGGTGGCCTGCCGCATACCGGGGGCAACTTCTGGACGTCGACCGACGACCCCGAGTATGGACGGCTGCTCCAGTGGATCCAGCGTCTGCCGGACGACCAGTTCATCCCGGCGCCCGAACCGGAGATCGACTTCGCTTTCTTTCGCGCGTGTGTCCAGGAGGTGTTCGCCAATCCTCGGGATGGTCAGCTCCCTTGTAGCCGGTGCCACTCGGGTGGTCTGAATGGATTCGCGCCGGCACCAGGACGGGGCGATCGGTGGAGCGACGAGGAAGCGCAACGGGCCTTCCAGTTGATCTCCCGGGTGATCACGCCGGGCAACGCCGAGCAGAGCCGGTTTCTGCTGAAACCGCTGCACCCGGACGGTGGCGGGGCCTACACCCACAACGGGCCGCGCCGGTGGGAGAGCCGCAGCGACCCCGAGTGGCAGATGCTCGCCGGCTGGGTGCGGGGGCAGCGCTCAGGGTCCAGCTGTTCGTGAGTCAAAACCCGGTACACTACGACATAGCAACGGGCAACGGGCCGTTCGGCCTCGGTTGGTCGCCTTCGGGATGTTGACCCCGGAGTTCCCGCCCAAGCTCGGCAAACAACCTCTTCGTCTTCACCTTGCCCTGACCCGCAGCCGAGGGGCGGGCGCGTCCGGCGATCATTGCGTCGCCGATGGCTCGACCCGGTCATAGTGTCCCGCGCCCGAGGTTCGCAACCGAGTGTGGCGGCTGGCTATACAATGCGAGGCGTACAGATCAACCTGAAGGCGTGGTTCATGCTCGCCGCGGTCCTGGCGTTGCTGTGGCTCGCCGTCGAACAGGACACGGCACTGGCCGGCGTGGCGGTTGACAACATCTTCGGTTGGGGATTACTGGGATTCACCGTGTGGGTGGTGCTGGCGCAGGGCGTCGGTCGTCGGATAAAACGCATCGTGAAGGGACGAGCGCACGGATGAAACGCAACGGCACGACCACCGCCCGGCGAAGGATGGACCTCCTCACCGCGAGCGTGACCCTGCTGATCGCCGTCGCCGCAGCCCCGGCGTTCGCCCAGCGTTGGCGGGCCACCGACGACATTCCCCGCTACGAGGACTATCTGAAGGAAGCGCTCCCTGGCGCCGAGACCTTCCGCTGGATCAATCGCGGGACGCCTCACTACCGGGGGTACAAGACCGGACCGAACGGCGAAGAAGAACTGGTCGGCCTCGGGTTCTTTACCGTGGACTTCGCCCCGAAGGTGCGCGGGTACAAGGGCGAAATCTGGATGCTCGTGGGAATGTCGCCAGGGGGCACGCTGATCGACATCAGCATGGTGTACCACAACGAGCCGTTCGGCTATTTTTCTGTCGACCCGGCGCAATTTCTCGCCCAGTTCCGCGGCAAGAGCGTGATGGCGCCGATGACCGTGGGGAATGACATCGACGCCGTGTCGCGCGCGACCATCACCAACAATTCCGCCGTTCGCGCCATTCGCGAAAGCGCGCGCCGCATGGCGCGTGAGTTCATAGCCGAACGCGCCAGCGAGCAATAGGTTGCTTGCGGCGTCCGCCCCGTCAGGAAACCGACCGGCCGCCGGGGCATGCCGTCCGACGAGGTAGTCGGCGTCACGGCAGAGCGGGCGGTGGGAGCGGGCATCTCGGTCCGGGAACCGGTCGACAAGCCCGGCTCTTCTCACCTTGGCCCGCAGAGCGCTTCGTACGGGCTAACGGATGCCTGGTCCAGACACCGAGGGAAAAGCGGGCGCTTCGCTGGTCCCAGACTCGGCGTTAAAACTCCGCGCCCGTGCACGGTCTTCGCCGGCGGCACCGCCGGCACCCCGGCTCGTCTCCGACGGTTCCCGGACCGAGATGCCCGCTCCCACCGCCCGGCCGCACCAGGCAACCGTCCAACGCTCGTTTTCGTTCAATCGGCCACGGGTCACCAGAGCGAGCGCACGTGCGGGTAGTCTCGAATCGGACGGGCTACACTTGGTGGCCGGTGTGACAGACTCGCAGTAACACGGAGGGTATCGATGATTCTGACCCGGACATCCTCGAGCACTTCAACGGATGTGACGGCGATAGCACTGGCTCTGCTGACCGTCGCCCTCGCCGGGACCTCCCCGATTCTCGCCCAACCAGCGCGACCGATGACCACCGGCGATCTCATCGCCATGGACCGACTGTCGGACCCGCAGGTGTCGCCGGACGGCCGCGATGTCGCGTTCGTCGTCAGCGAACTCGACCTGCCGAATGACCGACGGCGCACCGACATCTGGACGGTCGCCGTCAACGGCGGCGAGCCGCGTCGCATCACCACCGACCCGGGCAGCGACTTCAATCCGCGCTGGTCTCCCGACGGTGAGCATCTCTACTTCCTGTCGACACGCTCTGGCTCGTCGCAGGTCTGGCGGCTCGACGTGGGCGGCACGCGGGTGACCCAGGTCACCGACCTGCCACTGGACGTGGCCAACCTCACCGCGTCGCCTGATGGCTCGCACTTGGCGGTCTCGATGGAGGTGTTCGTCGACTGCGGCACGCTGGCCTGCACGGCCACGCGTCTCGACGCGCGGGAGCAGAGCGCCGCCACCGGCCAGGTCTACGACGGGGTGTTCGTTCGGCACTGGGACACGTGGGAGGACGGACGCCGGTCGCATGTGTTCGTCATGCCGGCCGGCGGCGGAGCGCCGGTAGATGTGATGGCCAACCTCGACGCCGATTCGCCATCGGTTCCTTTCGGCGGCGCGGAAGAGTTCGCCTTCACCCCTGACGGTCGGGCCATCGTGCTGACGGCACGCCTTGCCGGGCCAGGTGAACCCTGGTCGACGAACTTCGACCTGTTTGTCAGCCCGATCGACGGGTCGCAACCACCCCGAGCGCTGACCGCATCGAACGCCGCCTGGGACACCGCCCCGGTGTTTTCGCCCGACGGCAACACCCTGGCCTATCTGGCCATGGAGCGCCCGGACTTCGAGGCCGACCGACTGGGCATCATGCTGAGAGAGTGGCCGAACGGCACGACGAGGCCGCTGGCGCCAGACTGGGACCGCTCACCGGGGGGCCTGCTCTGGTCGGCCGACGGCGACACGTTGTATGCCACGGCGCAGAACCTCGGGCACGTGTCGCTGTTTGCCATCGACGTGTCGACTGGCGAGGTCACAACGGTCCTCGACGACCTTGGCTATGTCGGCGCCCCGGGACTGGCCGACGACCGCCTGGTCTTTGGCCTGGACCACCTCAAATCGCCGGTGGAGTTCTTCAGCGCGACGACCAGCGGCGACGACCTGCAGCAGCTCACCGGATTCAACAACCAGCGGTTAGCAGCGCTGTCACTGGGCGACCACGAGCAGTTCAGCTTCGCCGGCGCTGGTGGCGACACGGTCTACGCCCAGATCGTGCGGCCGGCCGGCTTCGACGCCAACCGGACGTATCCAGTGGCCTTTCTGATTCACGGGGGACCGCAAGGCTCATTCGGCAACCATTTCCACTATCGATGGAATCCCCAAAGTTACGCCGCCGCGGGTTATGCCGTGGTCATGGTCGATTTCCACGGCTCGGTCGGGTACGGACAGGCGTTCACCGACGCGATCACCGGCGACTGGGGCGGGAAACCGCTCGAAGATTTACAACTCGGCCTCTCCGCCGCCCTCGACCGCTACCCCTGGATGGATGGTGACAACGCGTGCGCGCTCGGCGCCTCATACGGCGGGTACATGGTCAACTGGATTGCCGGGAACTGGCCCGACCGGTTCAAGTGCCTGGTGAACCACGACGGTCTCTTCGACATGCGCTCTATGTACTACTCGACCGAAGAGCTGTGGTTTCCCGAGTGGGAACACGGCGGCCCGTACTTCGAGAACCCCGAGGCGCACGAGAAGCACAACCCGGCCCACCATGTGGAAGACTGGCGCACCCCCATGCTGGTCATTCACAGCCAGCAAGACCATCGCGTCCCACTGGAGCAAGGCCTCAGTACCTTCAATGCGCTCCAACGACGCGGCATCCCCAGCCGCCTTCTCTTTTTTCCAGACGAGAACCACTGGGTGCTCAAGCCGCACAACAGCATGCAGTGGCACGACACCGTCTTGGGATGGCTCGGACAATGGCTCGACCAGACTGAACCGACGACACCCTAAAAGGTTGCCCGGGGCGCAGCCCCGTCTAAGAGAAGCAGCATTCGTCTGGCCAGGCGCAAAGAAGGAGCAGCCAGGCGGGCTGTGACCGACGCAGCAACGCCGCCAGACGGACGCCTCGCTCGGAAACCCAGCCGCGCTACCAGGCGTCGCCGTGACGCTAGTCGCACATGATGGGGCGGTCCAGATCCAAATCGGGTGACTGCGGCGTTCGGAAGATCATGATGTCGTCATCGTCGGCCGGTGTCGCGATTCGGCCATCAGGGCCATCGACGAAGGTCAGTCCGCGCGCGCTCCCAGCCCTGCGTCTCGTAGAAGGCCTGAGTCCCGGTCGACAGCGCTCCCAGCGGTTAACGCTCGGCAATCAGTTCCCCGATGCGCCGCATGACCCGCGCGCCGTGACCGCGTCGCCGAGCCGACGCACTGGTACCCACCGCCTCTACGTAGCCCACCCGCAGCGACGTGCCGGCGCAGACGATCCGACGTTCGACCAGCGCCCCGTGGCTGACGACGCCAGCCGCGGTCGTCACCCACACGTGAGTGCCACCGACAGCATGGTGCCAGTCGTGATCGCTGAAGTCGCCGTCGAACGCGGCGTCGAGAAGCGCCCGGAGTTCTTGGCGCAACAACGCCGGGAGCGCCTCCGTGGGCGCCGTGTGCAGTGCGGTCATCCGGAGGTGGCGAGGCTCCTCGTAACCAGCCGGCCGAGGGCCGTGCGCCGAAGAGCGCGTCTACAGCGGGCGGTCGGGGTTGGCGAGCGACCGCCACATGTGTGCGGTCGGGCTGTTGTCGTACCCCAGGCCCTCTTTCGGCTGCTTGAACTGGCGGCCGATGATGTCGGTGAACTCTTCGATCTTCACCTCGCGCGTGTTCTCGTCGAAGGCGTACTGATCATTGACCGTCACCAGCCGCGCTTCCATGTAGTACCGGTGGTTCCGCGCGAACGTGTGGTCAGCCTTGATGTACTCGTCAGGCTCGTAGTCGACCCCGAAGATGCGGTTGTACAACTCCGGATACTCGTAGCCGGCGGCCTCGTCGGCAAAAAACCGCAGCGCCTGGTGATACTTGATGGCCCAGCTCACCCGCTCGTCGACATAGGGTGCGAAGAGCTGCGCCCCCCAGTAGCCATGGTCCGCTTTGATGAGGTTCTGGGTCACATCGTGGAGGAGGCACGCGAACACGGTCCGTTCCGGCTGACCGGTCAGCACCGCGTGGTTAGCGCTCTGCAAGACGTGGCGTGCGGGCGCGAAACGGCGTTCGAAGAAATCGATGAGGGTCGGCGCCGCAGGCATCGGCTCAAAGCCGGTCGTGGTCGGCTGAAACAGATTGCCCGTCCCGCGCGGGATTCTGGGTTCGGTCGACGATTGGGCGGACGCACCGAACGCGGCCGGCTTGGCCGCCCGATGCAGATTGTCGAGCTGGTCGGTCATGTAGTGCTCGAGCGCCTCGGCCCGATCTTCATGCGCCATGGCGGCCACCGCGGCTGCGCCTCCCACTGAAGCGAAGAACTTGCGTCGATCAACCTGCATGTGCGCCCCCTTTGGGTCGTAACTCACTCGTGACGGTCGCCAAGAACTGACGCAAGCTTACCGCTCGTCTGTGGCCCCACGCAACGCAATGGCCCGCCGTCGCTCGGGCCGACCGTCGACGTCCACCGGGACGACGCGGGACAGTCCCCTGAGCTCCCCTGTGAGCCATGGCTCGGCGTGGGCGATCGGAATCCCAGGCGGACACCCGCAGCTTTCCTGTAGGATCTGGGTCTCGCTGGTGGCCCGATCGCTGAGCCGCAGCCTGTCGCCGCCGCACGGACCATGCATTCGGATCTCCAAGAAGCCATCGATTTTCATCAGGCCATCGTCACCGAGGGCGGCAAGGCCTTGGTGGGCTACGAGCGCGAGAAAGCGCTCGCCAACATGGTTCTCCTAGCAGAGATTCCGACCACCTACGACCAGGACGAGCAGCGGCAGGTCAACGCTGGGAACCTGCTGCTGCGAGGCGTCCCGGGCGTGGGCAAGACCTTCTTCGGGGTGATCCTGGCCGCCATCAGCGGCGCGAAGTTCGCGCGGCTCCAAGGTCGCGCCGACCTACAGCCGACCGAGGTGGTCGGGTTCCAGATGATCAACCCGGCGACCGGCGAGTTCATCACCGAATTCGGGCCGCTGGCCTCGGCCGAGGTCATTCTGCTCGACGAGATCAATCGGATTCCACTCAAGTCTCAGAGCGCCTTTCTCGAGGCGCTGCAGGACCGGTCGATCACGGTCGGCAAGGAGACCTATCAGCTCCCGACCTTCAGCTTCGCCATCGCCACGATGAACCCGATCGAACTCGGGCAGGGGACGTTTCCGCTGTCGGAGGCGGCGACCGACCGGTTCGCGATCATGGTGAACATCGGGTATCTGCCGGCAGAGGAGGAACAGAAGCTCGTCGACTTCGACTTCAAGAAGGTCCACCTTAAGGGCCTGATGTCGAAAGAGCGCGTGCTCGAGCTGCGGTCCCACATCGGCGAGCAGGTGTTCCTGCACGACGCGCTCGGCAAGTACATCCGTCGGCTGGTATCGGCGACGCGTCCCTACAGCCCGGAGACCGACTGGCACCAGCACTCGCCGTCCCCGCTCGTCGAGCAGTATGTCGACCTGGGCGGGTCGCCCCGCGCCACCATCTGCTGGGGGCGTCTGGTGAAAGTCTGGGCGCTGATCAACGGCCGCCGAGACGAGGTGTACCCCGAGGACATACAAGAGCTCGCCAAGTACGTGCTGGGGCATCGGTTGTGGCTGGCGCCGCACGCGGCGAGCCGAAACATTCGCGTCGACACCGTCATCGACGAGGTGATCGCCACGGTGCCCATCCCATGAGCGTCGCCCCTTCAGACACCACGGACTCGCTGGTCTCCTGGGCCGAGATCCAGGACGTGGAGCTGGTCGTCATTCGTCGCCTGGAAGAACTGGCCATCGGCACCCACCCGAGCCTGTTCCAGGGCGGCGGCCACGACCTGGCGGGACTGCGCGACTGGCAACCAGGCGACCGGCTCTCCACGATTGACTGGGCGCAGTCGAGCCTGACCAACTTCAGCCCCCTCGTCACCCGGGAATTCGACCAGGAAAGCAACGCGCCGATCGTGATCACGGCTGATGTGTCGGGGTCGACCCGATGCGGCATCGGCGGGACGCCCATCGCGAAGGTGATCGCGCGGGCGGTGGCGACGTTCGCCATGGCGGCGTCGTTCCTTCAGGACCGCGCCGGCCTGGTGACGTTCGACCGGGCCACGCGCCGGATGACGGTGCGACCTCGAGTGGGCAAGGGGCACGCGATGCACTGCGTGGAGGCGTATCAGGAGCAGCTCCTTGATGCGGGTCAGGGCGAGCGCGCCCGCGACATCAGCTTCGCCGGACTGATGCGCAAGCGGGCCCTGGTCCCCGTCATCTCCGATTTCCTGTTCGACGACCCGGACCCGCTACTGGCGGAGCTGGCAGACCTCGGGACGTTTCACGACGTGTTCCTGGTGATGATCGACAGCGCCTTCGCGTTTGAGTTGCCACGATTCTCCGCCGGCTGGGTCGAGGTGTTCGACGTGGAAACGGGACGCACGCGAGTGCTGGCCGCGTCGGACCTGGAGCAACTCGCCGGACGGGTGAGAGACTGGCAGGACGGGGTCGAGCGCGCCGCGCGCGACCAGGGACTCGAGGTACTGCGACTCGGCGACGGACCGGCGTTCCATGACACGCTGGTGGCATTCCTCCTGGAGCGGAAGCAGTTGAAACGATAGGGGCTCAGACGGGTGATGGCATGGACGGTTTCGGGATGCAGGCGGCGGGGATGGCGACGACGCGTGGTCGCGCCCGCTCTCCTGGTGGCACTCGGCGTGGCGGCCCCCGCGTGGGCGCAGCCGGAGGACGCCTCTCCTACGGGGGAGGCGTCGACGGCGGTGGACGCCCTCCAATGCTGGCGCCGTATCGGCCAAAGCGCGGTGCGGGTCGGCGAGCGCTTCACGATGACCGTGACCTGCAGCGCGGTCGAGACCGACCGCGCACGCACCATCACGGACCCAGTGGCGCTGGAACCGGCCAGCATCGACGTCACCCCGTTCGAAGTGCTCGACGGCGAGCGGTTCGAAGAGGTGCGCACCGGTCCGTTTCGCTTCTTTCAGTATCGCTACACCGTGCGACTCATTACCGAGACCAGCTTCGGCGAAGACGTCGAGCTGCCGGCGCTCGAGCTGACCTACCGTATCGAGCGCAGACTCGGCGACGACCCGGCGCTGGTCGGGCGCGAGCTCACCTACATCCTGCCCCCCGAACCGATCCGCATCGTCTCGCTCGTCCCCAACGCGGTGGTCGACATCCGCGATCTGCCACCCGCGACGTTCGGGGATGTCCAGGCCCGGGTGTTCCGGGCCAATGCGCTGACGCTGGGTGCCACGCTGCTCGGTGTCGTGGCGGTCGGGCTGCTCCTCCTGGGTGTGGCCGGGACCGCGCGCGCACGTCGCGGCGACGCACCCACCGTCGACAAGCCGGTGACGCTGCCACGCGTGGTCACCGCGGCGCTGGGTGAGTTGACCGGTGTCCAGCAGACGACGGCCGCGCAAGGATGGAGCGCCGATACTGTGGCGCGCGCGCTTCCGGCGCTCCGTGTCGCCGGGTCGGTGGCCCTAACCGGGGACGTAACGCATACGAAGGTCGGTGCCGACACCCAGGCCCGTGACGGCCAGCTGCGAATCCGGCACGGTCTGCTGGGGACGAAGACGGTGGTGGTCTCCTCGGGGCTCACCGCCGCCCCGTTGACGGCCACGACGGACGCGCCGGCGGTGGGTGACGCCCAGTTCACCGCCGACGTGGGCCAGGCGGTCGCCCTCTTCACACGTGCCCGCTACGGCCGGCACGACGAACTGCCGACCGACGAGCTCACGCGGGCCCTCGACACCGCCGTGGCCGGACTGAAACGGCTGCGTTGGCAGTCCGCCGCCCCCGTCCGCGCCCTCGCCCGGCTGCGCACGGCGGCGGCCAGTTCGTGGCCGCTGGTACGCCTCGGCGGGCGGCGGTGAGCCCCATGGAGACACTGACGTCGCTGCTGGCCGAGACGAGGCAGACCCTGGCCCAGTTCGACAGTCTCACGCTGGCGGGCCTGCCGCTCCCCCGCCGCGACCAGGCGGTGCTAGCGCTGGGCCTCATCGTCCTGCTCGCCGTGGCCGTATTGTTGACCCGATACATCCTACAGCGTCGACCCGGCCGGACCGACATCGTGGTGCCCGCGCTGCTGCAGACGCTTATCACGCGGCGGTCGACGCTGGCCCCGGTCCGCCATGCGCCGTTCTTCCTGTTCCTGGCGGGACTGCCGTTCATGACGGTGGCGATCGCTGACCCGCACACGGCGCTGGTCGAGGAACGCGCAACGTTCCCCGGACATCGGATCGCGATCTTGATTGACGCGTCGCTAAGCATGGACACCTCATTCGCCACCGAACAGCTCGGGTGGGGCAACACCTATCTGGCGAACGTCTCGGCGGCCGACTACTTCGTCAGGCGACGCATGGAAGGGTCCCATCGCGACCTGGTGTCGCTGGTGCAGTTCGGCGGCGAGGCGTACATCGTCACCCCGTTCACCAACGACTACGAAAACGTCCTGCTCAGCATCGGCTTGATCGGCACGCCGGAGGAGTACGACCGGTTCCCGGACCACGGTACACTCATCATGCGTGCCGTCAGCCGCGGCGTCGAGCTGTTCCGGACCTTCGATTTCCTGCACTCGCAGGGCAACCTGATGGTCATCTTTAGTGACGGCCAGGACACGCACGCGGTCTACGAGGGGCAATCGCTCGACGACATCCTGCAGGAGGCGGCCGACAACGAGATTCCGGTGTACTTTATCCGGACCGCCTACAACCAGGGCCTGGGTGACGTGCTGCCGGACATCACCTGGAAGTTGGCAGTGGAAAAGACCGGAGGCCGCTTCTACCCCGCCGCGGACGAGGCGGCCATTCTGGAAGCGATTCACGAGATAGACGAGCTCTCGGCCGGCGAGATCGAGGTCACCCAGTATGTCGCCCATCAGCCACGCTTCTCGCCATTCGCGTTGGTCGCGGTGGGGTTGTGGAGTCTGGCGGTCGTCTGCGGCCTGGGCGTGAAGCAGCTTCGGCGGTTCCCATGAGGTCTACGGCATGATCAGAACTCTATTCGGCTACCTCCTCCTCGCCGCCGCCTTAGCCCTGGCCGCCGTCGTGCTGCTGACCGCGGGCCGGATGGAGCGACAGCTCGCCGAGGCGGACCAGGCGATGGCCATGGTGAACCTCGGCGACGCCGAGCGGCGCTACGAGACGGTGGCCGCGGCGCTGGGCCCCTTCGAGCGCATTCCCTGGGTGCTGCGAGGCACCCGCGAGACCGTGGTGGCGAGACAGGCGGCGGTCGCCTACTGGCGCGGACGCTACCGCGAGCTGGTGGATGCCTACACCCAACCGGACAGCCCGAACATGGCGGGCAACATCGATCTGCAGTTCGTGGTGGCCAACGCGGACTACCGGTCGGTGCAGCAGCCGGGCACGAATCGCGACCTGGCGCTGGGCACGCTCGACCACGCCATCGGTGTCTACCGACGGTTGCTCGAGGGAGACGATGCGCACGAGGATGCCGCGTTCAACTACGAGCTGATGGTGCGGCTCCGCAACGAGATTGCGGCCGGCGACGAAGTGCCGGAGTTTCGTCGCCCGAACGTCCCGGGTAATCCCGGCGACCCGATGGAAGAAGAGGAGATGGAGGACGTGCAGATCTACGTCCCCCGCGACAGCCTCATCGACCCGGACGAGAGCGAAGACCCGACGATCGGCGAAGGCGCGCCGATTCGCCGGCGCGGGTAAAACGTTCGGGACGCTGCTATGTGTAGGCAACAGCGCCGGGTGGGGTAAGAGCGCCCGGCGCCGGCGCGCGACAATGCGCGCCCCGCGGCCGCGGAGTGGGGCACTCGGGGTCCCCACGGAGCGGCCGCGTGGGGTTCGGGGCGCAGCCCCGTCTAAAAAATGATTCCTCCCCTCCGTTTCGAGGAACCGCTCTATCTCTGGCTGCTGCTGGCGCCAGCGGCCCTCGTCCTGCTCTGGGTCTGGCAACTCCGAGGACGCCGCCGGGACACCTGCCTGGCGCAGCGCCATCGCACGGTACCAGTCCACGAACAGTTTGCGTTCGCCGGCGGGCTCTGGTTCTGGCTCTGTCTGGTGCTGGCGATTGGGTCGCTGGTGCTCGCGCTGGCCCGCCCCCAGGTGCTCGCCTCGGTCACCCAGAACGCGGGCGCCGACTTCATCATTCTGCAGGACGGCTCGACGTCGATGCGGGTCAGCGACGCGAGACCGGACCGATGGCAACGGTCCGTCTCCTGGATCCGGATGTTCGCGGAACTGCTGAGCTGGCAGGACCAACGGATCGCGTTGGCCCTGTTCGCGCACCGCGCCGCCCCGCAGGTCCGGCTGACCAAGGACCCGAACGCGCTCTTCTTCTTTCTCGACCACCTGGGCGACGAGCCGCCGTTCCGCCTCGAAGCGGACACGAGCTGGGACACCAACATCGAGGAAAGCCTGTACTGGGGCGTCCAGATGTTCGAACGCGACGAGGAGCTCTATGGGGTGCGACTCAGCTCCAAGGCGTTCATCGTCATCTCCGACGGCCAGGACTGGAGCGGTGAGGTCGAGGAAGCCCTGAAACTGACCCGCATGCACGACATCCGGGTCTATGTCGTCGGTGTCGGCAGCACCGCCGGCGGATTCATCCCGCAGTTGCCGACGAGCGTCTACGCCGAACCCGAGGAACCGATCCACTCCGCACTCGACCGACGGTCGCTCCGCGCCATTGCCGAGGCCGGGGGAGGCGAGTACTACGAGCTCGGGATCGATTCGGACCAGGACATTGCGCTGCGCATCATCACGGACGTGCAACGCCGTGC
>CAUZAY010000039.1:0-20489 GCA_963577695.1 Vicinamibacteria bacterium
CGTCGCGCGCCCGGTCGAGGCGAGTGAGACCGCACCTCACGACGTCGTGACTGACGATGGGTACGCCGTTCGGCTCGCGCATGCTCGTGAGGTGGCGCTACTGCCCGAGGTCGAGCGGCGGGCTCCGTGGTGTTCGAGGACTGGCTGGACCAGACCGGACTGACTTCGACGATTCTCGAACGCGTCAGCTCCATCGACGAGTTCACCCAGGCCCAAAGACGTGGGCACCTGTGGGTGGCGCTGGCCCCTGAGGGCCTGCCAATCGGATTCGCACTGGTCAAAGAGGTGGGTCGGGTCGCCCATCTGGACGAGTTGCAGGTCCTGCCGGAGCACGGCCGACGGGGTGTCGGCTCCCGCCTGCTGCGGACGGTGTGCGAGTCGTCGATCCGGGCCGGGTACCCGGCCGTCACGCTGTCGACATTCACGGACATCCCTTGGAATGCGCCGTTCTACGAACGGCGCGGGTTTCGCGTCATCCTCCGGGACAGACTGTTGCCGCCGCACGCCGAACTGGTCGAGGCGGAGCGAGCCCGTGGCCTCAGGACCGACCTGCGCGTGATGATGGTGTACCCCGCGACCGCGGCCGGCTCATGCACCGGTTGAGGTGACGCAGCCGCTCGGAGACGCGAGCCGCCCTCCGCCGGCTCCGGGAGGACTCGGGTGGTAAAGTCCTTCGAGTCAGCACGCCCACCCCGCCGATGACCCGATGGCTGGAACCCACCGCGCGAGGCATGAGGCGCGACGAGTCACGCTGCTGACAGAGTGCGATGGAGGAGGTGCACCGGTGACAACCACACGTCCGACCGACATGATGGCCGCGGTGGCGGAGTCGATGAAGGAGCGGACCGGCCGCACCCTGGAAGAATGGGTGGCCGTCGTGACGGCCGGCGGGATAGATCCGCTGGACCAGACCGGTGTGCGACGCTGGCTGAAATCCGAACACGGCGTGGCTCAGAATTCGCAATGGGCGGTCGCCGACGCGGCCGCGCGTGGCGCCGGCTGGCATCGGCCCAGCGCGGAGGAGTACGTCGACCAGCAGTATGTCGGCGCAAAGCAGGCGCTACGGCCGCTGTTCGATCGTGTTCGAGAGATCGTGGAGGCGTTTGGCGCCGACGTTACGATCGGGGGGCGCTCGACATAGACGCCGTTCGTGCGACGGCGACAGTTCGCGGCAGTGGCGGCCGCGACCCGCACCCGGGTCGACATAGGGGTCCGCTTCGTCGACCCGCCCGAATCACCGCTACTGACGCCCTCGGGTGCGCCGGGCCAGGCGACGGACCGGGTGTCGGTGACCGCCCTGGACGAGATCACGGCCGACGTCGAGCGGCTGCTGCGAGTCGCCTACGAGCAGAACGGCTGAGTCTCACCCGCTCCTACCGATCGTTCACGAGGCTCATGAATCTCAAACGCATTGTCGAGGAGACAGATACTCCCGCCGGGCGGGTGTTCGACTCGGTCGTGGTGCTGCTCATCTTCACCTCCATTGCGACGTTCTCTTTCGAGACTCTGCCGAATCTGCCGCCGGCGATCACCTCAGGGCTCGAGCTGGCCGAGGTCGTGCTGGTCGTGTTGTTTACGATCGAGTATGGGTTGCGCGTGGCGCTGGCCGACGACCGGTGGCGGTTCGTCTGCGGCTTCTCCGGCCTTATCGATCTCGTGGCGATTCTGCCGTTCTACGTATCGTTGGGCATCGATCTGCGCTCCGTGCGGGCCCTGCGGCTACTGCGGCTGCTGCGTATCCTGAAACTGGCTCGGTACAGCAGCGTCATCGGACGGTTTCAGCGGGCGGTCGCTCTGGCTCGGGAGGAGCTACTGGTGTTTCTCGGTATCGCAGTGATGCTGTTCTACCTGTCAGCGGTCGGCATCTACTACTTCGAGCACGAGGCGCAGCCGGAACAGTTCGCCTCGGTGTTCCACAGTCTGTGGTGGGCGGTGGTGACGCTCACCACGGTCGGCTACGGCGACGCGTTTCCCGTGACCCTCGGGGGACGATGTTCACCTTCGCCGTGCTGATGGCCGGCCTCGGAATCGTGGCCGGCCCGACCGGGCTGCTCGCATCGGCGCTGGCCCGGGTCCGGGAGGAGGAGCGTGAGGGCGCCTCCTGATGCTGGCGCGGGAGGGCGTTCGACTAGCCGGTCGTTCCCCCACGGAGGTCCCCTGAACAGCCGCACGATTTTGCGCGACGCGCTCGCAGCCCGGCGGGCTGTAACCGAGGCAACAACACCGTCCAGATGGGCACGACCTCGTCAGACGGGGCTGCGCCCCGAACCCCACGCGACCGCTGCGCGGGGACCCCGAGAGCCCCACTCCGCGTTCGCGAGGCGCGCATGTGCGCGCCTAGGCGACCTCCGGGGCGGTTTCCTGTCGAGGTGTTCGGCTGGCCAGGCGCGACGAGGGAGCAGCCCGGGGGGCTGTGACCGAGGAAGCAACGCCGTCCAGACGGGCACCTCGGCAGGAAACCACTAAAACCGCGACGCTCTGAGCCAGATATCGGCTCTGTCCCAACTCGCCTCGAGGTCGGCGTCCACCGCGGCGTCGGTGCGACCCTGGGCCTCGACAGCGGTCTTGAGGCCAAACAGCGACCACCCATTGTGCGCGTGGTCCTCGAGTTCCGCCCGATAGACCTGTTCAGCCTCCGCGTATCGCTCCTGCTCCAGCAGCGCCGCTCCCAGCCAGTGCCGGGCGGCGAACGGAAGCGGCTCCGGCTCGTCGTATCCCAGGGCGTCTTCGAACTCCACCGCCTGCTCGAATGCCGCAATCGCCGCGTCCAGGTCGTCCCGCTCGCGATGCAGCGCGCCCTCGAGGAGATCGGCCACCACGCCGAGCAGATCCTCGGCCGAGTGGAACCGCATCTGTGCTTCCGAGGTTTCCGCGGTGTGCTTGACCCGGTTCAGATAGACCTCGGCGAAATCGGCGTCACCTTCACGCAGATGTGCGTAGCCCTGCGCGAAGTCCCAGAGCCCCCCTTCGACCTCGCCCTCCGGGCGCTCCGTCACCTCGAGCACCTCATCGAACCGACCGAATCGCAAGAGGGTCAGTGCGTGGTGGACGCTGTTGCCAGTCAGTTTGTGGTAATCCTTGCCGGCCTGGATGGCCACCGCGCCCTGGCCGTCCATCGACGCCGCGAACAGCAGCATGTGCAGGTTGTGCTGGGGGTAGATGGCGATGCCGGTGCCGAACGCGTCCCTCTGGTCGGAATGCCAGGCCCGGGTGTTCGCTTCCACGCCATCGGCCCAACGCCCGACCTCGTTCCACGTGTGCGACGGCATGTGGTTAATATGGCTGGCCCCCGGCACGGCGCTGCCGAGATGTTCCGCGCAGGCCTCGGCCTTGTCCGGCCGTGTCGTGGACTCGGTGGCATGGATATAAAGGTGGCACGCACCGGGGTGCTTGATATCGCGCGCCAATACGCTCTCCAGCGCCGCATGTAAGCGCTGTACCCGTGGGTCGTTGACGTCGCGTGTGCCGCGTCGCGGCTCGAGCAAGAACAAGGCGTCGCCATACAGGGTGGCGGCATCCAGGTCGTCCGGGTACTGCTCAACCAGGAGCCGCATCGCTTCCGCGTACACCTCGTCCTGCTCCCGGCGCTTGTCTACCTCGAAGTGTTCGATGTAACGGACCGACAGCGCGTCGATATACGCCCGTTCGCGAGCGGTGGCGTGCACTTCGGACAGTCGTATCGCCTTTTGAACGGCCGCGTAGGCGTGCGGGGCTTCCGGCGGTCGCATCGGCCCGTTCAGATACGATCCCCAGGCCCACGCCTCACCCCAGAAGCAGATCGCGCAATCCGGGTCCTGCTTCCAGGCCTCGCGAAACGAGCGCACCGCGTCCACTTTCGCGAACGAGTACATCAGTTGCATGCCCTGATTGAAGAACTTCTGCGCCTCACCGTTCTCCGACGAAATTGCAAACGTGTAGGGGCCCAGCACGTCGGGATAGAAGGGGATCGGCTCGCGATACTGCTCAGGTAACTCCGGGTCGTCTTGGGCGGTAACTGGCGCTGCACTCAACAATGCGGCGGTCACCGTGAGCAGGGCTCCCCATCGGGTCGTAGTGGTCATGGGACTTCGTATCTCCGCGTGTTGACAGTCTTCGGGTCCGCGGGGCGGTACGCCCGCTCCAGCGTGGTTCTCCGGCGCACGGATGCGCGTTGCATCACTGATCATAAGGGACTTGCCCCTGCATCCCAAGACGCCAGACCAGGCGCCGGCGAGATCCGGGAAGATTGTTGCATCGGCGATGTTATTTCGGTATTATACGAAATAAAAACATGAACCGCATATTCAAAGCCCTGGCCAACCCGACCCGTCGCCGCGTCTTGCAACTCCTCCGACAGCGCCCGATGACGGCCGGGGAACTGGCCGACGAATTCACGCTCACCAAGGCGACGATGTCCGGACACTTCAATGTGCTACGTGAGGCCGGTCTGGTCGACGCCGACCGGCGCCGCACCACGATCACATACCGGCTCCAGATGTCGGTGCTCGAGGCCGCGCTGTTGGGTTTCGCCGAGTCGTTCGGGTTCGAGCTCAAGCTCGGCGCGCACACCCCGCTGCCGAACCGTATCGCCAAGAGGGAAGCGTGATCCTGCCGTCGAAGCCCAAGACCCTGGCCTGGTGCTCGGTGCTGTTACTCACCGGCGTTGGCCTTTGGGGTTGGACGGTCGACCCCGGCCGGCCGGGGCGGTGGCTGTTCGTCATGTTGTTCGTGCCGGCGCTCTGGGGGAACTTTCTGCCTAAGCTGCTTTCGCCGTGGTTGCCAGGAGACGAGCCGTTCGACTGGTCGCGGGTGCACCGGTTCGCCGGGTGGCTGTTCTCGGTGGCTGGCGTCGCGGTGGTCGGCGTGTGGTTGGTGGTGCCGCAGCCAGACGAGGCGAGGTTCCTGTCTCGAGCGATCTTCGGCACCGCGGCCGTGCTGGCGGTCTGGCGGAAGCTGATGTCGTTGGCCTCGCCACCTGCGAGGCACGCACGTACACGCGACACAAGCCCGATCTAGCGCGGCCGCGTGGGGTTCTGGGCGCCGCCCCGTCCAAGCCAGGAAAGGCAACCAATGAAGACCGTCACCTTCTATCACTCGGTGATTTGACCCCGCTGCCAGGTGGCAGGTCTGTCACTCAAGCAGCTACTTCCGGAGTTTCCCGACATCAACCTAGAGAGGGTCGAGCTGCTGACCAACCTTGGCCGCGCCCGGCGTGAGGGTGTGCCGACGATTCCGACCCTGGTCACGGGCGACCAGCGACTGAAAGGGTTCTACCTCAGGAAGAAGAGCATCCGCCGCTTTCTTGAGTCGTTGTAGCCGTGTGTGTTTACTGCACTGCGACCTCAGGCACGTCGCCGTCGGTCAGCAGTTCCGGTTCGGTGGCGCTGCGAATGTCCGCCACTGACACTCCCGGGGCGCGCTCGAGCAGCCTGAGGCCTTCAGGCGTGACCTCAATCACGGCGAGCGACGTCACCAGTTTGTTCACCACCCGCTGGCCGGTCAGCGGCAAGCTGCAGTCGTTCAGAATCTTCTTGTCGCCGCGTTTGGACACGTGATCCATGACGATCAAGACCTGCTTGGCGCCGGTCACCAGGTCCATCGCGCCGCCCGGCCCCTTGACCATGGCGCCGGGAATCATCCAGTTGGCCAGGTCGCCAGTCTGCGAGACCTGCATCGCGCCAAGAATGGCGAGATCGATGTGCCCGCCGCGGATCATCGCGAAGCTCTGCGCACTGCTGAAGTAGCTGGCGCCCGGCACGGCGGTCACCGTTTCCTTGCCCGCGTTGATCAGATCCGGGTCGATCTCGTCCTCGGTGGGGTAGGGGCCGATACCGAGCAGGCCGTTCTCGCTCTGCAGTTTGACGTCGACGTCGTCCGGGATGAAGTTCGCGCACAACGTGGGGATGCCGATCCCGAGGTTGACGTAGTACCCGTCCTTGATCTCCTGGGCGGCACGGGCGGCCATCTGTTCGCGGTTCAGCGGCATGGCTGGCGGCTATCCTTCTCGAGTTTTCCGGCGCTCGATGACTTTCTCCTGGTTTTCACCGACCACGATACGGTCCACGTAGATGCCTGGCGTGTGCACCATGTGTGGGTCGATCGCGCCGACCGGCACCACTTCTTCGACCTCGGCTACGGTGACGCGGCCGGCCTCCGCCATCGGTGGATTGAAGTTGCGGGCCGTCATCCGATAGATCAAATTGCCGTCTTCGTCCGCTTTCCAGGCTTTGACCAGCGAAATGTCCGCATGCAGCGCGGTTTCCAGCACATGCCACCGTCCATCGAACTGGCGCGCCTCTTTGCCTTCGGTCAACGGGGTGCCGTACCCGGTCGGGGTGAAGAACGCCGCAATACCGGCCCCGCCGGCTCGCATGCGCTCCGCCATGGTCCCTTGCGGGTTCAACTCGACCTCGATCGTACCGTCGAGGTACTGCTTTTCAAACAGCTTGTTCTCGCCAACGTAGCTGGCGATCATCTTGTCGATCTGTCGGCTCTCCAGCAGCAACCCGAGCCCGGCGCCATCGACGCCGGCGTTGTTACTGATGCAGGTCAACCCCTTTACTCCCGAATCGCGCAGTGCCAGCACGAGGTTCTGCGGCACGCCGCAGAGGCCGAACCCGCCCACCATCAGGGTCAAGTCGTCGTGAAGGAGTCCGTCGAGCGCGGCGGTCGAACTTGAAAAGACTTTCCTGGGCATGGCGGCTCAGCCCTTCATCGGACCGTCGGGTACCCCGGCGCCCTTGCGCACGAAGCGAGCCAGGTTCGACATGTCTTCGTCACCGAAACCCTGCGCGATCAGGCTGTCCTCGATGGTCGCGACCAGGCTGGCGATCGGGACCGGCACCTCGAACGCCCGCGCCGTGTCCAGCGCAATCCCGAGATCTTTGCGATGCAGGCGGGTGCGGAAGCCGAGCGGGTAGGTGTCGTTCAGCATGTTGGCGGAGCGGTTCTGCAGAATCCAGGACCCGGCCACTCCGCCCCCGATTGCTTCGACAACCTTCTCGGGGTCGGCGCCAGCTTTACTCGCCAGGGTCAGAGCCTCGCTGAGGGCCAGGAAGGTCCCCGCGATGACGACCTGATTCGCCACCTTGGCGATCTGACCGGCGCCGACGTCACCGATATGGGTAATCTTGGCGCCGAGCACCTCGAGCACCGGAGTGGCTCGCGCGAAGTCTGCTTCGCTGCCGCCGCACATGATGGCCAGGGTGCCCTTGATGGCCCCCTCGGAGCCGCCTGACACGGGGGCATCAACATACCCGATCCCCTTCGCCGCGAACGTCGCGGCAATCTCGCGAGTCGCGGCCGGTGCGATCGACGAGCAGTCGATGACCAGGCCTCCCTCTCGCAGGCCGTTGATGGCGCCGGTGTCAGCGTCGAGCAGCACCCGCTGCACGTCCGGTGTGTCTGAGACACACGAGAGCACGATGTCGACTCCTGCCGCAGCCTCGGCCGGGCTCTCGGCGCGGGTAGCACCCTCCTCGGCCAGCGGTTCCTCTCGGGCCCGCGTCCGGTTGTGCACCACAACGCTGTGACCCGCCTTGAGGAGATTCCTGGCCATGGGGGCGCCCATGGTGCCCATTCCGAGTACTGCAATATTCATCGTTCTACCCTTTCTGTGCGGCGGGCACCGGCCGCCCCCGTTTCAACACAGGTCTGTCCCTGATGGTTGGTCGCGTGTCTTCTGAGCCGTGAAAAAATTCCCATTATTGATGCCACTAGTGATAATTTTCGCACTTTTATCGCGTTTCCGAGTGCAATAGGACTTTTTGGGTCCTAGAGAGACAATTCCCGAATTTTTGCCGTCACAAGTGCGATATTTACGTTTCTTGAGAGCAATAAGTGGCCGAATTATCCAATTACCACGATCTTCGTGGACTTTCGATCTTGTTTTTTGGATCACGGTCCCTTCGCCAGACCTCCGTCGGCTATGGCTTTGCGTGGACAATGCCGCGTCCCGACTGGGGACGGTTGGTCGCGAGCGCGACCAGCTTTTTCCAATAACGAAACGAGGGTCGATACGTGACATCCACGTCCCCGTAGCCAGCGAACCTCAGCATTTCGGTCAGTGCGGTCATCGTCGGAATTCCGCAGAGGTCGTATGTCTGCTCGTCCGCGCGCTCGTCACCGGGAAAGAACGGGACGAGCGGATAGCGCTCGTGGATGAACGGCAGCAGGACATGAGTTTCGCAAATCAGCAGCCGCCTGGTGACCTGCGCGATGCGTTCCAACGCCGCCATCGGATTCCGCAGATGGTAGAACACGCCGAGAAACAAGACGAGATCGAACTGGCCCAGCGTGGCCGGGTCCAGGTCGTGGACATCGAGATGTTGGTGCTCGACCTTCGAGCCCAGGCGTTCGTGCGCGGCCAGGAACTCATCCATCCCGAACTGGTCCCAGGCGAAGCGGTCAATGGCGAGCACCCGATCGGCGCCGCGACGTTCGCACTCGAATGAGAAATAGCCGTGCCAGGCCCCAAGGTCCAGCACGCTCCATCCCGTCAGGTCCTCCGGGATGCCGAGCAACCGCACGCGCCGCTCGAACCGCCGACGCACGCGCCACTCTTTCGAGAAGGGCGCGGCGCCCGAGTCCGGTTCCGAGATGAACTGATGGGTTCGGGGCGGCACGAAACACTCACGCGGTAAAAAGCAGACGAGGATAACACGGGCCACCCGCGAGGGCCCGCGTGGGGTTCGGGGCGCAGCCCCGTCCAAGTACGAACAGGGTGCTAAACGAAGATCCGGGGCGGTTTGCTCTCGAGGTGTTCGGCTGGCAAGGCGCGACGAGGGAGCAGCCAGGCGGGCTGTGACCAAGGAAGCAACGCCGTCCAGACGGGCACCTCGAGAGCAAACCTAATGAAGGTCGCGGGCCATGGGGTGCGCCGACGCCGGTGCCAGCCGGGGGTCGGCCAGCGGCAGCACTGGGAAGGTCTGCAGGAAGGTCGTATAACTCCATCCGAACGCACCCGCCGTGCCGAGTGTGACCAGAATCTCGATCAGGCCGAGCGGTACCCCCTCGCCGCGCCAGAGCGACGGGGACACCAGGATGAAGCGCTCCAGCCACATGCCCGCGAAGGCGACCAGGGCAATCGTGGTCAACCCGCGGGGATTGGTCTTGATCCCGCGGCTCAGCAGCACCACGAACGGGATCACGAACGCCATCGCGAACACGGTCCAGGCCACCGGCGCCCAGGCGCCGTGCATCCGGTGATAAATGAACTCGGTCTCCTCAGCTAAGTCGCCGTACCAGATCACTAGATACTGCGAAAAGAACAGGTAGGCCCATAGGATACAGAAGCCAAACAACAGCTTGCCGATGTCGTGCAGTTGATGCGAACCGATGTACTCGGTCAACCGCAGCCGCTCCCGCGCCCACACCGCGATCACGGCGAGAAACGCGAACCCGATGAACAGGTTGCCGATGAAATAGAAGCCGCCGGCCAGGGTTGAGAACCAGTGCGGGTCGAGGGACATGAAGAAGTCGAACGCGACCAGCGTGAAGACCCACCCGTAGGCGATCAGAATCGCCGGGGCGAGCCGGTCCTGCGCCCGCTGCGAGGCTTCCCGCTCTTCCGCCAGGCCACGCCATCCGGCGATCACACGCCGTGAGATACCCGCCGCGGTGTGCTCGCCCGACTCGTCGAGCTGGCCGATGTCGGGCCGTAACGAGTGTCGGACATACAGTAGGCTCAGCCCGCCGAGCAGCAGGGCGGCCAAGATCTGCCGGATCACCAGAAACGGGATGTTGAGCCAGGCTTGTTTCGACTCGACCGGTTCGTGCACCCACGGCATCCAGCTGTTCGCCCCCGCCAGCAACACCAAGAGCAGGATGAATGAGATGGGCAGGAACGCGGAGGTGGCCTCGGACGTGCGCTTGAGCGCGCGGCCCCAGCGGGAGGAGGTCACCTGCATGATCGCTGAGATGACAACGCCCGCCTGCGCCAAGCCTCCAAAGAACAGGAAGTTCACCAGGAGCGACTGCCACGCCCGGATACTGTCGCCCAGCACCAGGCCGTACAGAAACGCCATGGCACCTACAAGGCCGGCGCGGAGGCACAGGCGACGCGTGCGTTCAGACACGATGGGGGTGCCGACCGGGATCATGGGGTAGTTGCTACTTCGAAGGTCTTCACGTAGTGCACGAGCGACCAGCGTTCGCTCACGCTCATCGAGTGCGCGAACGGTGGCATGCTGCGGCCACCTTCGCGGATGATGGCGTAGATCCAGCCGTCCGTGTAGTCCTGGACATACGGCAGCGCCAGATTGGGCATCCGCGTGAAATGGTCGGCGATTTGGCCGTCGCCCTGCCCCGTGGCGCCATGACACACGGCGCAGTACACGTCATACATCTGCGCGCCCTCGGCGCGGGCCTCCGGTGTATTGCGGACCGGGTTGGGTATGTTCAGCGACTCGACCCGGTCGCGCAGCCAGTCGCCGTCCACGGCGATGGTGTCCTCCACCGGCGCCCTGGTGTCGACCTGCGGCAGCACCACCGGGCCGGTGTACATGTTGCGCATGAACGGCAGTTGCGCGAGCGCGACGGTGCTGCCCATCGTCAGCATGACGGCGAGCAACCCGGCCCGATGCGTCGGTCTCGTCATCCCTTGACCTCATTGGCGCCGTGCCGCTTGAGAGTGGCGCGCACGGCGTCGGCGTCTTCCGGGAGACAGGTCACACTGATGCCGTTCATATCGTTGGTGAAGCGATCGTCCGGCGCCGACGGCCCGGTCACGCGAGGAAGCCCAGACAGCCACAGAAACGAGGCCATCCCGCCGAGCGCGCCAAACAGGATGGTCAGCTCGAATGCGATCACCACGAACGGCGGAATGGAGATCAGCGGCTTCCCGCCGGTGATCAGCGGCCAGTCGAGGACTGTATAGATCGGAAATAGGAACCCCGTGGCACATCCCAGTAGTCCGCCGATGAGCACAAACAGCCGGACTGGGCTGACCCCGACGTGGAGGGCCTGGTCGATGGCGTGGTCGGGCACCGGGGAATAGGCGACTACGTCGCCCAGACCACCATCGAGAATGGCGCGCGCCCCGCCGGCGGCCTTGGCGCCGTCGTCGAAGATGCCGAGAATCTGTGTCGTGTCTGCCATGGCGCTAGACCGGTTCTGGCCAGGACGCGGCCGGGTCCGACTCGGCCTTCCGATCCATCGTTTCCTTCATTTCGGTAATGGACAGCGCCGGGAAGTTCTTGACGAACAGGAGGAACAGGGTGAAGAACAGACCGAACGAGCCGATCGTGATCGCCGCTTCGACCCAGGTCGGTTGATAGACGCCGGCCCAGTTGGCCGGGTCGAAGTCATGTGAGAGCGACGTCACGATGATGACGTAGCGTTCCAGCCACATCCCGATATTGACGAAAATCGACAGCACGAACAGGGCCTTCAGATTCGTCCGGAACGACTTGACGAACAGCAGCAACGGCAGGATCACGTTGCAGGTGAACATGATCCAGCTATAGCCCCAATACTGGCCGAACATGCGGTCGTAGAAGGTGCCCTGCTCGAATGGGTTGCCGCTGTACCAGGCGACAAAGAACTCGGTGAGATACGCGTAGCCGACGATCAGCGAGGTGGTCAGCATCAGCTTCGCGAGGTTCTCGAAGTGGTGGACGGTGATGTAGCTCTCGAGCTTGAAGATGCGCCGAAGCGGCAGGAGCAGCGTGATCACCATCGCGATGCCGGAGAAGATGGCGCCGGCGACGAAATAGGGCGCGAAAATGGTGCTGTGCCACCCCGGGAGAATCGCCACCGCGAAGTCCCAGGACACGACACTGTGCACGGAGACCACCAGCGGCGTCGCCAGGGCGGCGAAGAACCCGTAGAGCGCCGTATGGTGCTGCCATTGTCGGCTGGTGCCGCGCCACCCGAGCGCGAGCACTTTGTAGATGGGCTGGCGCCAGTCTTTGACCCGGTCCCGCGCGGCGGCGATATCCGGCATCAGGCCCAGATACAGGAACATCGCGCTCACCGTCAGGTAGGTCGAAATCGCAAACAGGTCCCAGACGAGCGGAGACCGGAAGTTGACCCAGAGCTGTCGCTCGTTGGGATACGGGATGAGCCAGTAGAAGAACCACGGACGTCCGATGTGGATGATCGGAAACAGTCCGGCGGTCATGACCGCGAACACGGTCATCGCCTCGGCGGCCCGGGCCACGGCCGTCCGCCAGCGGGCGCGGAACAGGAAGAGGACCGCCGAGATCAGGGTGCCGGAGTGGGCGATCCCGACCCAGAACACGAAGTCGGTGATGTAGATGCCCCACAGAATCGGGTGCTCGTAGCCCGCGACCCCGAGGCCGGTCCGGGCTTGGTAAAGAAAGGCGAAGAGTCCGACCAGCGCCGCCGACAGCGCGAGCAGCACGCCCCCGTACCACATCGGGCCGGGCGCGCGGAGCGTGCGCAGGATGTCGTCGTTGATCTTCGCGAAACTCATGACACGGTGTATCGACCGGCCCCCGGTCAGGCGTCGGGCGTGACTTTCTTCAAATAGGTCACCGCCGGCCGCGTGTTGACTTCGGCGAGTGCGTGGTAGGCGCGGGCGTCGTCACCCAGCTGTGACACCCGGCTCCCCGGGTCGTTCAGGTCCCCGAACACGATGGCCTGGGCCGGGCAGCTCTGCTCGCACGCCGTGGTCACGTCGCCGTCCCGCACCGACCGGTCTTCGTCCCGCGCGGTCTCTTTCCCGGCTTGGATGCGTTGCACACAAAAGGTGCACTTCTCCATGACGCCGTCGCTACGACCGGTCACGTCCGGGTTGAGCTGCAAATTGAGCGGCGCCTCGAATTCCGGAAGGGACCAGTTGAAGCGGCGCACCTTGTACGGACAGTTGTTCGCACAATACCGGGTGCCGACGCAGCGGTTGTAGACCTGCGCGTTCAAGCCCTCGTCCGTGTGATAGGTGGCGTAGACAGGACAGACCGTCTCGCAGGGCGCGTGGTCGCAGTGCTGGCACAGCATCGGGAGGAACCGGTTGTCCGGTCCGTCGCCGCCGGCGCCCGACTCCTCGAAGCGCTCGATACGCAGCCACGACATGGTGCGGCCGCGCCGCATACGGTCGGCGCCCATCACCGGGATGTTGTTCTCGGCATAACACGCGGCCACGCAGGCGTTGCACCCATTGCACGCGTCGAGGTCGATGGACATGCCCCAGCGATGCACCGGGTGCTCGTGGTCTTCGTGCAGGCTGAAGGGCGCCTCTTCCGGATGGACGTCGCCGGCCACCAGCGCCGCCAGAGACACCGATTGGGCCATCTCGCGACCCTCCTGGTCGAAGGCACGCTGCAGTCGTGGAATTGGCCGCGCGAGATCGCGGGCGGTCAGGTCGACGCCGGTGCCGGTCCATTGCACCCCACCCGAACCGGTCTCCGGCTCGGCGGAGAGCAGCGCGATCGGGTTCACCCCTCGACCATCCGCGTAGCGTCCGAAGTTCGTGTGGCCCTGCCCGATCGCCATCGCCACTACGCCGTCGGCCAGATGAGGGTTGATGAGGACGCTCGCGTCCACCTGCCCATGGTCTGACTCGACCGCGACGAGCTGCCCTTCTTCGGCGCCGATGGCGTTCGCCGTCTCGGCCGTCATTTCAATCCCGGTGCCCCAGGTCGTCTTGAGCAACGGTTCCGGAATTTCCTGGAGCCAGGGCCGATTCGCCCCTCGACCGTCGAAGAAGTGCAGTGAGGGGTAGGCGACCAGGACGTGCGATCGTGATGCCGGGCCTGGCGATAGCGCCCCAGCCAGATCGGTGTCGAAGACGCCCGGCCGGAGCTCCACCGCCACCGGCTCGACTGCGACGGTCGTGCCGCCTCGACGTAACGCGTCGGCCCAGTAGGATTCGAAATCGGGTTCCTCGGTCGCGGTCTCGACGTCGGTAGCGTCTGTCACCGGTTCCGGCGCCGGCTGCATGGCCTCCCATGTGTCACGGAGATACCGGTAGAACCCGCCCCGCCTCGGAAAATTGGCCGCGGTATCGCCCCCCAGCGCTCGCCCCACCGCGATCATCAGGTCGCCGGCATGGCGGGTGTCGAAGACCGGCTGCATGGTTGGCTGCAGGAGTCCGTAGACCCCGCGCTGTGGATTGCTGTCGCCCCACGATTCGAGCGGCGTGTGCGTGGGCAGCAGGAGATCGGCGTGCTCGGTCGTTTCGTCCGGCAGGCTCGACAGGCTGATGACGAACGGCACGTCGGCTAGCGCCCTCGCGAAGTCGGCCTCGCCCGGCATCGAAAAGACCGGGTTCACGTTGTAGATGACCGCGAGCTCGACCGCCCCGCTGCGCATCGACTCTCCGAGTGCCCGCATATCGGCGTACGTGGACGCATCGAGGGTCGAGGCCGCGCCGAAGTCGACGGTGGCTCCAATGTTGCCGGCGACATAGTTGAGCAGCGTGACCGCCGACTGTGCCGCCGTCGCATTGGCTCCGGACACCCCGACGCCGCCGCCCACCGCGAGACTGCGTCCCGGACCGCGCGCCGGGTCCGAGAACTCTCGGGCCAGTGCGCGAATGGTGTCGGCCGACAGCCCGGACGTGGCCGCAACACGCTCGGGTGAGGTGGACGCGACCAGGGCGGCGATTTGTGCCTGTGTCTCCGGGGACACCCCTTGCGCGCGTTGCTCGCCGATGATCGTCTGGACCATGGCCGCGGCTACCAGGCCCTCGGTTTCGGGAGACGCCGCGTGCCACTCGTCGGCGCTGGCCCCGGTCATGGAGAGACGCGGTTCGATCTGCACGAACCGCGCCTTCTCGCCGTCGCGGACCCGGCGTTGTCCGGCGTGATCACGTGCGTAGCCGACGGGAGAACTGAACGTTTCGAGGAAGTCCGCGCCGAACGAGATGAGACAGTCGGCGTTCGCGAAGTCGTAACGTGGCACCTCCGCACGTCCGAAGAGTTGCTGATTGGACTCGCGGATCGCCTCGTAGGCGAACGGCTCGTAGCGGAACCAGCGGGCCCCGCCGAGGGCCTCCACCCAGGCCAACGTCAGTGCGGCCATCGTGCCGGTCAGTGGGGGCGTGATGACCACGATCCGGTCCCCGCGGCCCGCGTCTCGAAGCGTCTGTACCCGGTCAATCAATTCCTGCTGGGCATCGTCCCAGGGCAACGTCTCCAACACGCTCTGGCCCGCGGCCGCGTTGGTGACCCGCCGGCGTTGCGGTCCGGGAATCCGATCCGGGTTGTACAGGCCCTGCAGCGATGACTGCCCGCGAACGCACAGCCCACCCCGATTGACAGGGTGTTCCGGGTTGCCCTCCACCTTCACCGCGCGACCTTCACGGGTCCGCACCAGCGTGCCGCATCCGGCCGGGCATTCGCCGCACACGCTGGCATACCAGGTGGCGACACCCGGAATGACGTCCTCCGGGGGGATGACGAACGGGATGATCTTTTCCGGTGGTACCGGCGAACAGGCGGAGATCGCCATGGCGGGTCCGGCGCTGCCCAGGACCTTCAGGAACGTCCGCCGTTCGACGACTTCGACAAGCGACGAGTTGTCCTGTTTCACGCGACTCTTCCCCCGAACGGTTGCGCACGACGCTGGTGCCGCGGGTCGGTGGACCCGGTAGAGGGCTCGTGGCCGGCGCGGCGACTCAATAGTGGCACGTGAGACAATCGCGGCTGGCCTCGCGTTCCTTGTGGCAATCGAGACACCAACCCATACTGAGCGACTCGACCTGCACGGCCGCTTCCATCGCGGCCACGTCCCCGTGGCAATCGGCGCAGTTGACGCCGGCTCGGATGTGCGGTTTGTGCGAGAACCGCACGTAGTCCGGCAAGTCGTGGACCCGGAGCCACGGGATCGGTTCCTTGTTGTCCCAGTAGTCCAGCACTTTGACAATTTCCGGCTGCTCGCTGAGCACGGTCTGGTGGCACCCGGCGCACCGTTGTACTGACGGAATGCCGGCGACTGGTCCCCGGCGCGCGTATGCGTGGCAGAACTGACAGTCGATCCCGACTTCCGTCACGTGGTGCGCGTGGCTGAAGTCGATAGGCTGCGCCATCGGGTCGACCGGCTCCGGATCGGTCTCGATCTCGGCACTGGCTACCGGTTCGTCCGGCGCCGCCGGCTGCGCACCGAACAGCGTGTATGCCCCGGTGCCGAGAAACAGGGCCAACGCACACGTCAGCGTGAGCGTGGCCGGCCGGGCGTTCTTCGGGCGCACAGTCATTGGCGACGTGAGAAAAAACGGTCAGCGGGCGGCCGCGGCGGCGTATCGAGTGTCTGGGCCCACAGGCCCGTATCTGCAGGCCGGGTCAAGACACGGTCCGTAGGTTGGGCGGGTACCACTGTGCGGACAAGGACGTGATCATACCGAACCGCGACGGTCTCGCCAAGTCCACCTTTTTTGCGGATCGGCCGCTCGGGCGTTGACCACTCCGCGACCCCTCGGGTAAAGTGAGCGCTCAAGCCGCATCCATAGCGCGTCGAAGTCTTGGATAGTTTGCGCATTGGTCTGGGTGCGGGGGAGGACACAGAAAAGATGCGTACCGCATTCCGCCCACGTTTTTCACTCACGCTCGTGGCACTGCTGGTGGCTGGATTGGCCATCTGGAGCGTTGGCGCGACCGCCCGTCAGAGCGGTATGCCCGATGGCGTCATCGCCGGCACCGTGAGCGGTGACAATGGTCCCGAGGCCGGGGTCTGGGTCATCGCCGAGACCGAAGAGCTCGAGACGAAGTTCGCCAAGATCGTCGTCACCGATGACAGTGGCCGTTTCGTGTTGCCGCAGATGCCCGAGGCGTCCTACGACGTCTGGGTGCGAGGCTACGGCCTCGTCGATTCCGAGAAGGTCAAGCTGTCGACAGGGCAAGAAGACGTGGCCCTGACCGCCGCGATTGCACCGACGCCGCGTGACGCCGCGCAGTACTACCCCGGCAACTACTGGTATTCGCTGATCGAGCCCCCCGCCGCGAGTGAGTTCCCGGGTACTGGCAACGATGGCAACGGTATCAACCCGGCCATGGGCAGCCAGTCGCAGTGGGTCGACAACATGAAGCAGGGCTGCCAGCTGTGTCACCAGCTTGGCAACACCGCCACGCGCGTCGTGCAGCACCGGGACGAGTTCGACTCAACCGTGGCGGCCTGGGATCACCGGGTGCAAACCGGGCAGCGCGGCAACCAGATGAGCGGTGCGATGAACCGGTTCGGTCGCGAGCCGGCGCTTGAGATGTTCGCCGACTGGACCGACCGCATTGCCTCCGGCGCCATCCCCGAGGCACCACCGCGTCCCGATGGTCTCGAGCAGAACGTCGTCGTCACATTGTGGGACTGGGGGCAGGACACGTCCTTCATCCATGACGAGGTTGTGACCGACAAGCGGAATCCGGAGATGAACGGCCACGGGCCGGTCTACGGGGTGTCGGCCGGGCATGGCACCATCACGATGGTGGACCCGGTGGCGAACTCGGCCGTCGAGCTGACCATTCCGGTACGACCGGATCCCGAGACGATGCCGACTCGGTTCCCGGACGTGCAAACTGCCTCCTACTACTGGGGAGACCAGGAGCTGTGGGGCGTCGGGGCCAACGAGCGGTCCGACCCGCACAACCCGATGATGGATCACAAGGGCCGGGTCTGGATGACATCGACGGTTCGTCAGTTCCAGAACCCCGACTGGTGCAGAGAGGGGTCGGACAACCCCTTTGCCCAGTATTACTCCGTGGGGCGCACGGGTCGGCACGCCTCGTACTATGACCCGGACGGCGAAAAGTTCGTGCTCGTCGACACCTGCTACGGCACGCACCACCTCCAGTTCGGCGAGGACGAGGACAACACCCTCTGGTTTAGCGGCGACGGGAACGTCATCGGCTGGTTGAACACGGCCGTCTACGACAGCACCGGTGACGAGCAGTTCGCTCAGGGATGGTGCCCCACCGTGCTCGACACCAACGGCGATGGGAAGATCACGAAGCCGTGGAACGAGCCGAGGGCCGAGGAACCGGACGCGTCACTGGACACGCGCGTGTCCGGATTCGGGTATGGCATCATCCCGCATCCGACTGACGGCTCCACGTGGATCAGCCGGACCGGGCCATTCCCGGGGGCGATCGTGCGGCTCGATCGTGGAGACAACCCGCCCGAGACGTGTATCGCGGAGATGTACCAGCCACCGTCGATCGAAAACTCGAGTGTCGACCCGGCCACAACCGGCTTCTCGCCGCGTGGCATCGATGTGGACCGCAACGGCGTCATCTGGGCCGCGCTCTCCGGTAGCAGTCACATGGCCAGCTTTGATCGCAGCAAGTGCGCTGTGACCAATGGTCCCACGGCCACCGGACAGCACTGCGCCGAGGGGTGGACGCTGTATCCGATGCCGGGGCCGAAGATGGCCGGGGTAGAGGGCGACGTCGGCGCCGACTTCCACTATTACAGCTGGGTCGACCAGTACAACACCCTCGGGATGGGCGAGAACATCCCCATCGCCAACGGGTCGACGTCTGACTCGCTACTCGCGCTGGACCCGGAGAGTGGTGAGTGGGTCGTGCTGAGGGTGCCGTATCCGCAGGCGTTCTATTCGCGTGGTCTCGACGGTCGGATCGACGATCCGTCCATCGGTTGGAAAGGACGCGGGCTGTGGGCCAACTACGGCTCCAACTACATCTGGCACACTGAAGGCGGGAAGGGCACGAAGAGCAAGATCGTCCACTTCCAGCTGCGGCCTGGTCCGCTCGCGCGGTAGGGCGGAGCCCGTTCAGAACCAGTTCAGAACCAGGCTGACATCAGCCTGCTGCACCATTGCTTGGGCGCCGGGGACCGCAAGCTCCCGGCGCCCAATTTGCTTCTCCCCTCCTTCGCTCATCGCGCCGGTCCACAGGCAGCGGCGTTTGTGCTACGACATCAGGGGGTGGCGGGAAGCCACGTCAGGCGGGTGTGTCCGGCCGGGACCTCGATATCGGTGGCAGACACCTCAACCGCGCCCCGTTCGGCGGTGAGGTCGTAGCGACCGGCCGGGAGAATGAACACCCGAGGCGTCGCGTCGCCGTCGTTGGTCGGAGCGAATCCTGCGCGTCCTATGCCGCCGTGCAGGAAGGCGCCGACCCGCCAGGGCCGGTCAGTGCCGGTCCACGCTGCTGGAGGTTGCACCAGGAGGGCCCCGAAGCCCGGTTGCAGGTTGATGATCTCTCGGTGCTGTCCCGCCTCGTCGGAATATCGGAGCACCGACCGCTGTTCCGCCCAGGTGATCGTAACGACACCGTCTGCGTCGCGGCGGGTGACCTGCAGATCGTAGAAGCCGGCCGGGACGTCGGCGTGGGACCAGCCGTCGGTGTCCGGTGCGGCCGTGACGGCCGTCTCGCGTGACGTGGCCGCATAGACCGAGATCTGACAGTCCACGGTCACGTCCTGAAGCCCGTCGAAGACTCTGACGAGGAGCTCGACGGTGCCAGTCTCCTGGGCGGAGGCCCAACCAGGGGACAGCGCCAAGAGGCACAGACACACGCCGAGTGGGCTGCGAGCTGAACGCATGGTCATGAGAATGCGTCATGGTACAAGAGACCCGCTCAATCTGACCAGGGAGACCGGCGTGTCCTTCACCGTCCGGAAGACGACCGTGTGACAGAGCCAGAGACACCAGACGCCCAACGCGCGCGTGGCACATTCGATCCCATGGAGGTGTTTCTTGTCCCGGCGGGCGAGACGAGCTACGAGCTCTACTGCGAGCCACCCGACATGGACCACGCCGGCGTGACCGGGCGCCTGTTTCGCCGCGTTCGCGAGTCGCTGGCGCCCGACCCGGACGCACCCCAGCGTCGGCGTTCGGACCTTACCGACGCGCCACAGTCCGAGGGCTGGGTCGCACGCGTGCGCGCGGGCGTGGTGCGCGGGATGGCCGAGTGGGTGGCCGAGCAGCGTCTCCTCTGGCACCTACGGCATCAGGATACGGCGACGCTCGTGTTTCCGGACGATTTGGATGCGGGCCGCGCGCTGTCGATTGTCAAGACCACCCTCCGTCGCGATCGCGATCACCATCGCTTCTGGATGGTGGTGGATGGGTTGGCGACCGCGGTCTTCGGCCCCTTGTTTTTTTTCGTGCCCGGGCCCAATCTCATTTCCTGGTATTTCGCCGCCAAGACGACCGGGCACTGGTTCGCGTTTCAGGGTGCCCGGCGTGGGGTCGACCTCGTGAGCTGGTCCGAGCGTCCAAGCGGGCCGCTCACCGCGGTGCGCGTAGCCCTGAGACTGCCCTCGACTGAGCGGCATCGCCGCCTCGGTGAGATCGCCGCCGAACTTCAACTCGTCCATCTGGCCACCTTCATCCAGCGGACGGGCTGCTAGTGTCGACCTTTCGGTGGCGCGTTCGGGGCCGTCGGGGCGCATGCTATACTGCGCCGATTTGAAGCTCAGCGAAGTGGCCGAGCGCCTAGCGTGCAGGCTCGACGGCGATGGCGAGGTCGATGTCCGCCGGCTGACCGGGATCGATGTTGCGCAGTCCGGCGACCTCACCTTTCTTACCAGTCCCCGTTATGTGAGCGCGCTGCGCTCGACCCATGCGACGGCGGTGATCCTGGCTGATGACGCCG
>CAUZAY010000040.1:0-20265 GCA_963577695.1 Vicinamibacteria bacterium
GTGGTCCGGAGCCGGTTCGCGCGAAGCGTCAGGGCCGGCGCCCGATTGTTGAACCGCACCCACGCGTCGGTCCGTGCGAACCCGACCCGGTCGAGCCATCGCTCGGCCAGCCACGCCGGGTGTGACCCGGCGACACTGAGATACGCGAGCTGCGCCGCTCTCGATCCGTGGGGACCGGGATCGCGTGGGAGCGCTGGCCTGGTCGCCGCGTCCGCGACCCGCCGAAGCACCGCGTTGACGAGACCCGACGCGCTGGCTTTCCCGACCCGTTTCGCGAGGGTCACCGATTCATTCACGGCGGCGGAGGCTGGAATGCGGTCGAGATACAGCAATTGATACGCCCCGAGCCGAAGCACGGCGAGCACCTCCGGGTCAAGCCGGCGTGTCGGGCGGCCACTCGTTCTCACAATGAGGTAATCCAGCGCCGCGAGCCATCGCAGCGTGCCGGTGGTCAGCTCCGTCACCAGCGCGCGGTCACGCTCGTCCTGCAACTGGTCGCGCTCGCGAACCAGCGCACGGGGCAGGTCCTCGCCCTCAAGCACCGCCCGCAGCGCCCAGTACGCCGCCATGCGCGCCGGGCTCATGCCGGCCCGGCGACCGACGTGAACGAGGCTGGGAGCGCGATGGGGTGCCCGGCCAGGAAGGCTCGCGTCGAGAGTCGCTTGCGCCCTTCGGGCTGCACTTCGTGAAGCGCCAGCACCGTCTCCGCGCCGCAAGCCACGTGCAGTCGGTCGCCACGCGCCTCGATAATCGTTCCCGCCGGCGCCGGCGGGGCGAGGCGCTCGGCTTCCGCAAGCGGCTCAACCGTGGCTCGCAAGAGGAGATACCGGGTGCCGTTCAGAAACGTGTAGGCATGCGGCCAGGGATGGAGGCCGCGGATCAGGTTGCGAACCGTGTCGGCCGGTTGCGCCCAGTCCACGCGGCCGTCCTCGCGGGTCAGACGCGGGGCAAGCGTGGCGCGCGCGTGATCCTGCTCTTCCTCAACCGCCTGTCCCGACGCGAGCGCGGCGACCGTCGAGAGCAGCAGGTCGGCGCCGAGGGCGGCCAGCGCGCGTTCTGCCATCTCGCTGGTCTCGTCCTCCCCGATCGGGTGCACCACCCGCGCCAGCATCGGTCCCGCATCCATCTGGCGGACCAGACGAATCATGGTGATGCCGGTCTCTCGTTCGCCGGCCATGATGGCCCGGTGGACCGGCGCCGCCCCTCGATACTTGGGCAACAACGACGCGTGTACGTTGATGGTCCCCAACCGTGGCGTGTGCAGGACCGAGTCGGGCAGCATCTTGCCGTAGGCCGCGACCACGCCGAGGTCGGGCTGCAGGACCGAGAGTTGTGCGAGGAACGCCGGGTCGCTGGCCCGCGCCGGCTGCAGCACCGGAATCCTGTGCGCGAGTGCAGCGCTCTTGACCACGGACGGCTGCAACTGCTGACCACGTCCGCGGCGTCGGTCAGGCTGGGTGACGGCCGCCGCCACCTGTTCGCCGCCCGCCACCAATCGCTCGAGCGAGGGCACGGCGAACGGCGGCGTGCCGAAGAACACGACCTTCACCATTTCCCCGTGCGCTGGAGTTTCCTGACCCGCCGGACGATGAGGTCGCGTCTGATGCCGTGCAGCCGGTCCACAAACAAGTTGCCGGCGAGATGGTCCATCTCATGCTCGAGCACGCGGGCCAGCAGCCCTTCGCCTTCCACCCGCAGGGGCGACCCCTCGCGGTCGAGCCCCGTAACCACGACGCGGGCCGGGCGCGTGACCTGTCCGGTGAAACCGGGCAAGCTCAGACAGCCTTCTTCCTCTCGCTGGGACCCGTCCGTCTCGACCAGCTCCGGATTGATGACCACTTGGAGGTCTGCCGTCGAGCGCCCCGATGAGGGGTCCACGACGAACAGGCGCAGCGCCACGCCAACCTGGGGGGCGGCGAGACCGACGCCCGGCGCCGCATACATCGTGTCGATCATGTCGTCGATGAGTGTCTGCACCGTGTCTGTGAGATCGCCGATCGGCGCCGCCGAACAGTGGAGTGCATCGGCGCCGTAACGCAGGATGGGACGAATCATGGGGCGACAGAGGGGAGCAGGAGACGCGCGTTATCAGTATACTTGGCCTTTCACAGGTCACCAGAGAGCTCGTTGCCGTGAGGGTCAGAAGGAGTGAGGACGAATGACTCTATTCATGATCTCCCGCGTTGCGCTGAGAGCACTCGGACGGAACAAGATGCGGACCGCCCTCACGATGTTGGGGATGATCATCGGCGTGGCCGCCGTGATCACGATGGTCGCCTTGGGGAACGGGGCCACTCAACAGATCGAGGAGCAGGTCCAGTCGGGCGGCACGAATCTGATCACGGTGCGCGCCGGCAACTTCAGCAACCACGGGGTCAGCGGTGGCATGGGCACGTCTCCGCGACTGAAGGCCAAGGACGTCGACGCGATCCGAGCCCAGGTGCCCGGCGCCCAGTATCTGTCGGCCAGCGTCCAGACCCGCGACCAGGTGGTGGCCGCCGGACAGAACTGGTTTACCCGGATAGAAGGCGTCGACGTCGAGCTGCCCCTCATCCGGTATTGGGACGTCGCCGACGGGGCCTTCTTCACCACCGCGGACGTGAACAGCGCCGCGAAGGTCGCGGTGATCGGGGCGATCGTCCGAGATAATCTGTTCGGCGAGGGCAGCGACCCTATCGGCCAAACCATCCGCATTCGGAACCAGTCGTTCAAGGTGGTCGGGGTCATGACCGTGAAGGGGTCCGGGGCGTTCGGCGAAGACCAGGACGACACTATCTTCGCGCCCTACACGACCGTACAGCGCAAGCTGCGGGGCCGCGACGGCACCAACATCTCCGGCATCACGATTGCCGCGCGCTCAGCCGACACGATTGTGGCGACGACCACACAGATCGAAGAGGTGCTTCGGATCGAGCACGAATTGATTGACGGACAAGAGAACGATTTCATGGTGCGCACGCAGGACGACATGATGAGCATGCTCACCAGCACCACGCAGACGATGACGATGTTCACGCTCGCCATCGCCGTGGTCTCGCTGGTGGTCGGCGGTATCGGCATCATGAACATCATGCTGGTGTCGGTGACCGAGCGCACGCGTGAGATCGGCCTCCGCATGGCCGTCGGCGCCAAGGGCCAAGACGTGCTGTGGCAGTTCCTGGTCGAGGCGATGGCGCTCAGCCTCGTGGGTGGCTTGCTCGGTGTCGGTCTGGGCCTCGGCATCTCACAGGGCCTCACCCAGTTCCTCCAGTGGCCAACCAGTGTGCCGCCCGAAGCGGTCGCGATCTCGGTGGGCTTCGCCGCCGGCATCGGCATCCTCTTCGGCTTCTATCCGGCCTGGAAGGGCGCCCAGCTCGACCCGATCGAATCGTTGCGTTTCGAGTAAACCCCCAAGGAGCGCTACCCATGAAGCGCAGCAGTCGACCAGTCGGTCTCGGGTCGACCGGGGTGTCCAATAGCGTGTATCGTTAGCCGGTCTTCCATCATTGGGGGTGGTCCAACGGTCCTGCTCGTCTGGCCGTCGACACCCCAGAACAAGGAGTTCCAGGTGCTCACTCCACGCGTATCCCATCTGCTTGCCGCGCTCTCGTTCACCACGCTCCTCGTCGCCGGGGTCGGCGATTCGCTCATCGGCGCCGGTGCCGACGTGCCCCGTGGGACACCGGAAGAGGTCGGCTTGTCGGCGGAACGGCTGACCAGAATCAACGACGTCGTCCAGCGGGCGATGGACGACGAGGCGATTTCGGGCGCGGTGACCATCGTGGCTCGCTACGGTAAGATCGCGCACTTCGAAGCACAGGGACTGATGGATATCGAGGGCGGTACCCCGATGCGCACCGACACCATCTTCCCGATCGCGTCGATGAGCAAGCCCGTCACGGGCGTCGCGATTCTGATGCTGGTGGAGGAAGGCCTGGTCCGGCTGACCGACCCGGTCTCGCGGTTCGTCCCGGAGTTCACTGATCCAGAGATGGCGGTCTGGCAGAGCGGCACGCGGCCTCGGCGCGGCGCAGACGCCCCCGAGCCATACACGATTCCCGCCGCCCGCGAAATCACCATCCGCGACCTGATGACCCACACGTCGGGGCTGGGCAGCGGCGGGGCCGGGGCCATTGCGACCCGGCGGGTCGCGCCGCGGCGGTCGACCGACATTCTGAAAACCTACGTGGCCGAGTTGGGCGACGCGCCGCTCGACTTCCACCCCGGCACGCACTGGGCCTACAGCGGCCTGAACGGCATCGACACGCTCGGTCGCGTGGTCGAAGTGGTCTCCGGCCTGACGTTCGACCAGTTCCTCGAGCAGCGCATCTTCACGCCACTGGGCATGGACGACACGGCGTTCGTCCCGGCCCCCGACAGCGCCTCCCGCGTGGTCACGTTGTATCGTCGGTCATCAGACGGGCTCGAACGGACCGACGTGCCAGGGTGGGTAGCCACGATGACCCTCTTCTCCGGTGGCGGCGGTCTCTGGTCGACGGCGGAAGACTACCTTCAGTTTGCCCAAATGCTCCTCAACCGGGGTGAACTGGGCGGTGTGCGCCTACTCGGGTCGCGGACGGTTGAGCTGATGGCATCGAATCACGTCGGCGACCTGTTTGCGAACGCGGGCACGACCGGCGGACGTCCGGGGATGGGCTTCGGATTGACGGTGCAGGTCGTCGAAAACGCCGTTGAGGCGCGGCAGTCCACGTCGAACGGAAGCTTCGGGTGGGGTGGAGCCTTCGGCACCAATTTCTGGGTGGACCCGAAGGAGGACCTCACAGCGGTGCTGATGGTGCAAACCCCCGGCGGCACGCTGCGCAACGACTTTGCCAACGCGGTCATGCAGTCGATTGTCGACTGAGACCGACGAGTCGCACAGAACGACGTTCCCGCGGGAACGTCCTCCGGGTGAAGCACCGCAATGGCCGAGGAGAGATTCAGCCGTTCGCGGTGCCAAGCGACCCTCCAACCTCTTCACGCATTCGCGACCGTGGAGTCAGCCGTGCCGATGACGGCTACTCCCGCATCGGAGACGGCAATGACGAGAACCCTCGTGGTCGTTGGACTGGTCGTGTTGTGGGTCGTGTCACCCGTGGCAGGGCAGCCGCCGCAGCGGGTACATGAGCTCAACGCGTCGCCGTCGACCACCCACATCTTCTTCTTCGACGCGGCGCTCGAACCAGTCTTGCGGGTCGACTCGGGCGACGTGGTGAGGTTGAAAACGGCAACCGGCAACCCGCTCTGGTTTGAGAACGCCGGTGTTCCGCGCGATCAGATTCCGGCCGAGCTGTTCGAGGTCTATCAGGGGTATGACTCCGCGGGTCGAGGGGACCATACGTTGAACGGCCCCATCTTCGTGAACGGGGCCGAGGTGGGCGACGTGCTGGAAGTGCGTATCCTCTCGGTCGACGTGCGGCTCCCGATAGCGGGCCAGGGCATCGGGCGACGGCTCTTCCCGGAGGACATCGAGACCAATGTGTCGCGCGTCCACTGGATCGACCTGGAGAACCGGACCGTGGAGTTTGCGCCGGGCGTCGTCGTCCCCATCAAGCCGTTCTGGGGCGTGATCGGAGTCGCGCCGCCCCTGGAGATGGGGCGGGTACCGAGCGGCGCGCCGGGCATCTTTGGCGGCAACATGGACAACCGCGACCTCGGCCCGGGCAGCATCGTGTATCTGCCGGTCCACAACGCAGGTGCGCTGCTGTCAGTCGGCGACGGCCACGCCGTCCAGGGATACGGCGAGATCTCAGGTTCGGCGGTGGAGACGTCTCTGAGAGGGGAGATCCAGGTGTTTCTGCACAAAGACCAGGAGCTCGCCTGGCCTCGCGCCGAAACGTCCACCCACTACATGACGATGGGTCTGGATCCCGATCTCGACGAGGCCGCACGACTCGCCGCGGCTGAGATGATCGACTTCCTGATCGAGACGCAGGGTCTCGACCGCGAAACGGCGATTCTCCTCTGCAGTGTGGCAATGGACATGGTCGTCACCCAAGTCGTCGATGGCACCAAGGGGATTCACGCGATGATCGCGAAGGACGTGTTCAGAGCCAACTGACGTTGCGCTCGCTGTATGGTCAAACCGGTAAAACCGGCTAGACCCAAGTAGAGATTAGAAGGAAGGGAACACGAAATGAGCGTAGGTGGTCGGTATGTCGTGGCGCTCGGGGTCGGTCTGTCCGTAGGTCTCATGGCGGGCACGGCTGGCGCTCAGGGCATGATTGGACCCTCGTTGGACGACGCGAAGAAGGCATTGGCCGCAGCCGAGGAGACAGCCGTCGAGATGGGCGTCGGTCTCAGCTGCGCGGTGGTCGACTCACGAGGCGCCCTCGTCGCCCTGGCACGCATGGATGGCGCTCGGTATTTCACGGCGGACGTCGCGATAGGCAAGGCACGGGCGTCCGCCACCTTCGGCGCCCCGTCGGGCGGACTCACCCGAATCGGCACGCTGGGGCTGGACAAGGTGATCGAGGGAGGCGAGATGTTATTCCTGCAGGGAGCCATCCCGATCATCAAGGATGGCCAACCACTGGGTGCCCTTGGGTGCAGCGGCGCCGCCGCCCAGCAGGACGAGGATGCGGCCAACGCCGGTGTGGCGGCGATGCAGTAGGACAGGGGCCATCCCGATATAGTCGGCCTGCTCCATACTCACGATGTCTCTCAGTCCCGATCCGACTGACGGACGACGGTCTCAGTCTGTTTCCGAGGTGGAGCCCCGACGGTCGGCGAGTCGCTTTTCTGAACGGGCGAGGACTCCTGACCAACTCGGAGCTCCGGCTCGCGGCGGCTGATGGGAGCGGCGAGACGGAACTGGCGCTCTCGGTGCCCGGCATGTCGGTCCCGCTGGCCTGGACGCCGGACGGAGAGACGCTGACGTTCATCCAGGCTGCACGTCCAAGCGAGTGGGACATACGGGTGTACGACTCTGGGAAGCGCCGTTCGATGTTCTCATCAGCCAGTACAGCACCGGGAACCACGACCTCTCGCCAGACGGACAGTGGCTGTTCTACACCTCCAACGAAACCGGGCGGTTGGAGATGTATGTGGGGCCATTCTCGAATCCGGACGCCAAGGTGGCGGTCTCCACAGATGGCAGCAATCAGGGGTTGTGGTCACCCGGGGGCGACGAACTCTTCTTCCGTAGCCTCGACGGCCGTCGCATGACCGTGGTGTCGGTCGAGACCGAACCGACCCTGTCGATCGGTCCGCCGCGTCTGCTGTTCGAGGGCAACTTCGAGCCGGGCGACTTCGGCGGCCTCAACTTCGATGTCTCGCCGGACGGAGAGCGGTTCCTGATGGTGCAATCCTCTGAGGCGACGACCCCCAGCGGCGACTTCCGGGTGGTGCTGAACTGGACGTCCGAACTCGAACGGATGCTGCCAACTCAGTGAAGAAAGGCGGAACGTTCAAAGGACAGCGATGACCAACGGACCCGAAGACCAAGGCGGAGTCAGACAGGTGATTTCGCGGAATCTCTTCGCGACAAGTGACGATCCGGCGCGACTGCTGATCGTCCTGGTGGTGATGATGTCTTCCGGATTGCTCGGCGGGCAGTTGCTGCACGACCCCGATGCGATCGAGCCACACGCCGTCGTACGGGTGGCGGGCGCACTGGGTGCGCTGTTCATCTGGCTGCTGACGTTCTTCATGCAACCACTGGTAGCCGCATCGGTCTACAACGCGATCAGCACGAATTCGAAGAGCGTCAAGATCGCCCTGGCCGCCATTGCGATCTTCGCGGCGACGACGGCGAGTGCCGTGGCCTGGGCCTCACTGGTTGGCAAGTGGCTGATTCCCGGGCTGGGGGTGGAGTTTCCTCAGCCGGAAACCGCCGACACGGCATCGGGGCTGTTCGACCTGTCCGTGGCGTTCGTTTCACGGCCGTTTGCGGCGCCGTGGGCCGAGATGGACCTGCTCAAGCTCATCGCGATGATGGCGATGGGCGCGCTGATCGTGGTCGCGACCTCTGAGCGCATCAAGCGCGCGGCCGACGAGATGTTCGCGCCGATGGCCAGGCTCACCGTGGACTGGATGCTGCGCGTGCTGCGTGGGCTCCCGATGGCGGTGTTCTTCATGAGCCTGGCCCTGGCCGGCACCCACGGGCTGGGCTTCCTGCTCGACAAGGTCCGCGTCATCCTGATGGCAGACCTGCTGGGCATGGGTCTGCACGTGCTCGGCGTCTTCGTGTTGCTGACCGTGGTGTGGCGCGGTGCCGTCATCACCTACATGCGCCAGATGTCGCCCGCCTATGTTGTGGCCTTCGGAAGCAGCTCGTCGATGGGCACGCTACCCACCACCATGCGATGCGCCGGCAAGGCGGGTGTGCCCAAGTCGGTCGCCGACTTCATCTTTCCCTTTGGTGCCACCGTCAACATGGATGGCACCTGTGTCGGGATCATGGTCCGGGTGATGGTGGTGCTGGAAGCCCTGGGGCATGCGATCACCTGGGGCGACGCGCTGATGATTGGCGGGACGGTCATGGGGGCCTCGGTGGCCACCGCCGCGGCGCCCGGGGCCAGTATCGCGCTGCTGCGTTCGGTGCTGATCACCGCGGCGGTGGCCACCGGCGTCGAAGGGGTCTCCCAGGATCAGGTGGCGCTGGTCATCGTACCGTTCTTCGCCGCGTTCGACTTCGTCTCAGACCGCTTCCGGACCCTGACCAATGTGGTCGGCGACACCTTCGCGGCCTTTGTCCTGACTCGCGTCTTCAAGGCCGATCAGGCAGGCGAGTGTCCCTGACGCTCGTGCTCCGCGACAGCGCTGGGTCACTCCAGGATCTGGAGCGCGGCCAGTCGGCTGAAATGGCGAAAGTCCCGGTCGCTGACGGGGAACCGCGCCGCGCCGGCCAAATCGACACTGACGGCGCTAGCGCGCTATCACTGGCCGGGCAACGTGCGGCAGTTGGAAAATGTTGTGGCGTCGCTCGTCGTCCAGGGACCGCGCCACGGCGTGGTCGGGCCGTCGGCGCTGCCGCCCACCTTCGGGGCGACCGAGCGCGAGGCGCCGTCGCTGCGGGAAGCACGCGTCTCGTTCGAACGCCGGTTCGTCAGCGGAGCCTTGGCTCGGGCCGGGGGGGCGTCGCGGGAAGGCCGCGGTGGAGCTGGGGGTGACCCGCCAGGGTCTGGCCAAGCTGTTGAAGCGGCTCGCACTGGATCAGCCCGGTATGTCGACCCCCAGGTAGTGTCCTGGCGCCACATCGTGGGGCACTACCCGAACATCAGATTCACGATGAAGACCGCGGCGAGAATGCCGGCGAAGTCGGCCATGAGGCACGCCGGCACAGTATGGCGTGTCTCCCGGATACCGACGGCGCCGTAGTAGACGGCCAACGTGTAGAAGGTCGTCTCGGTACTGCCCTGGAAGGTACTGACCATGTAACCGATCAGCGAATCGGGACCGTAGGCCGTCATCGTCTCCGCCAGGACACCAAACGCGCCCTGTCCGGACAATGGTCGGAGCAAGGCCATGGGTAGCACCTCTGGCGGCATTCCGATCAACGCGGTAACCGGCGCGATGATCCCGGCGATGAGGTCGATGCCGCCGGAGGCTCGGAACATCCCAATGACCACCAGGATGGCGACCAGGTAGGGAATGATCCGGATCGCCACCTGGAATCCCTGCTTGGCGCCCTCGGCGAGCGAGTCGTACACCCGAACCCCGCGTACCCAGCCGTACAGCATCAGCGCCGCGACCAAGGTCGGTAGCATCCAGCCGCCGCTGACGGCGGTGATGATGTCGATGGGCGCCTGTCCCCGCAACCCCCAGACGAATCGCGCGAGCAAGACGACCAGCGCCAGCCAGAAGAGCCGGCCCAACCACTGTCGTGTTGGTCGGGGGTCGGACACGGGCGGGGCGGCCGCCGCGCCGGCCAGGGCCTCGGGGCTGGCGGCGGTATCGACAGCCCCACCGGCTACTGGGTTGATCTTCAAGGGTGGCTCGGTTCGGCGGTAAAACGGCAGCCTGCTGAAGAGGACGGCGGCGGACACCCCGACCACGGTGGCGCACGCACTCGCGAACCACGTCGGTAGGAAGATGCCGACCGCGTCGGCAGACCCGACCGAAGCTCGAAGGGAGACGACGCCGGAGGGCAGAATCGACAGCGCCGACGTGTTCATCGCGAGGAACAACACCATTGCGTTCGTGGCGGTGCCCGTCTTCGAGTTGAGCTTGTCCAGCTCCTCCATCGCCTTGATGCCAAACGGCGTAGCGGCGTTGCCCAATCCGAGCATGTTGGCGGCAATGTTGAGGATCATCGCGCTCATGGCCGGGCTGTCGGCCGGCACGTTCGGAAACAGGCGGCGCATGAGGGGGCCAAGCGCGTGCGCCACGTTTCGGAGCAGACCGGCGTCTTCGGCCACCCGCATCAGCCCCAAGAAAAATGCCATGAGACCGACCAAGCCAATGGCCAGGTCTACGGCGCCGCCGGCCGACGACACGATGGAATCGGTAACGGCCTGCATCTGGCCGGTGAACGCGGCCAGCAGAATGGCGGAGAGCCCGGCAAAAACGATCAGACCGTTGAGCATCGTGTCAGCGTGGGGTCAGCGTCCGTGTCGGCAACAGCCCGCGGCTCACTCGAACCGGCGTTGCAGCGCGAGCAGCGCACTGTCGTCTGGGTGCTGCACCAGACCGTCGGTCACGACGGACCGCGCCGCGGTGGGAAACCCGCCACGCCACTGCGCATTCGCGAGGCGCATCAGCAGGGCCGGGGTGGGCGAACCCAGCCCGACCGCCGTCTCGAATCGGAGGGCGGCGTCGGCATGGTCATCGAGTTGGATGGACAAGTCGGCGATCCGTAACAACTGCGCCATCCGCTGGGTGTCCGGCCCGTGGGCGGTCACGGTGTCATGCGCCACCAACAACCGCCGCGCCCGCAACAGATCGCCCTCCTGTTCGACCAGATCCGCCAGCTCCAAAAAGGCCGATGTGTCCAGTGGATAGCGTCCGGTCGCCAGCGCCAAGAGCACGACGGCCTCCTCGCGCTCGCCGGCCAGCAGGAGTGCCCGCGCCAATAGCGTCAGCGCCTCGCTGGACGCGGTGGCCTGGGGTATCGACTGCAGTGCCCCGATCGATTTGGTGAGCGCGATGCGGTCGTCGGTGGTCGCCGCAATGTCGAGCCACACCCGCCCCAGGGCCGCGTATACCGGCGCCTCCTCCGGGTGCTCTTCCGAAACGCGGCCGAGTGACAACACCGCCATGTCGGTAAGGCCGACGCCGGCATAGGCCAGGCCCAGGTCCACGTCGCGCTGCGAGGTGACCGGATCCAGGGCGGCCAGGGCTTCGAGCTGCTCCACGCGATCGTTGGGGTGACCGGTCACGCCGAGCAACGCTCCGAGGGCCTCACGGGCGGTCGTGAACCCGGGTGACAACGCCACCGCCTGCCGCAGGGCATCGATCGCCTCGTCCTGGCGCTCCTGATCACGCAGGGCCAGTCCCAGCAGGTAGTGGGCCTCTGGCATCTCCGGAGCGAGCTCGATCACCTGCCGGAGCAGCGGGATGGCCAGCGCGGCCCGGCCAACGTGATGGTGGGCCAGGGCCAACTTGTAGAGCACCCGAAGCGTCTGGTCGTCGAGGGCCACGTAGGCGGCATAGTGGAGGGCCGCGTCCTCGTGGCGCTCCAGCCCATACGACACGTCGCCCAGGGCTTCGAGCGGGCGGGTGGCCGCCGGGTCCAACGTGTTGGCCCGCGTCAGGTCCCGGCGCGCCGCCTCGAGATCGCCGCGACGCTGATAGGTCGCGCCCCGTTTGAGATGGGCCAGCATTGAGTCGCCTCGGAGGGCAATCGTGCCACTGAACGCCTCGATGGCGAGGAAGGTGTCGTCCTGACCAAGGGCGGTGTCGCCGGCCTCGATCAGCCGGCGGTACTCGGATGTTCTGGTGACTCCGACGAACACGAACACCGCCGCCATCACCGCCGCCAGCAGCATGCCGATCGCGAAACGCTTCATGGCATTTGTGCGCCGCTATGACCTTGTCGCTGCCTATTGTCCGGACACGGTGACCGTGTTGCGCAACGCGTCGGTGGCTCTGACGATGACGACACCCACCCCACCCGCCGCGTCGGCGGCAGGGGAGAGCACGGCCTCGAACTGCTCGACCAGCGCGTCAGAAATGCCGTCGGTGGGGTAGACGACGCGCCACGAATCGCCACCCTCCCAGACCTCCACGCGCAGAATCGGAGACTGGTCGTCACGAACCGTGAATGACAGCGTGCGCGTGTCACCTGTCGCACGCACGGTGCCCAACTCGATGCGGGGCGCGGTGTTGTCAATGTCGAACACCTGGCTCTCGTGCTCGCCGATGAGCGCGGTCTGCGGTGCGTTCGCCGCCTCGTCGCTCGCCGCAATCTTGATGCGATAGGCGCCGTCAGGCGCCAGCGAGGTGTCCCAGGCAAAGATTTTCGCGCGCAAACCGGCCTGAAGGAGATGCCAGTCGGTCTCGCCCTCCACTTGATACGACACGGCGTACTTCAGGGCGTCGCCGTTGCGATCGGAGGCCTGCCAGACGAACGTCTGAATCCCCTTCCGGTAGCCCTGTCGTCCCAGACTCGCACTCGCGGCCGCCACCGCGGCCGCCTCGTCGAGCGGCAGCCCCGCCACCGGCGGGTCACCACTCGCAAATGGCTGCTGAAACACGGTGCCCGGGGGGTGGATGGTCACGCTGGTCACGTCCGGACGGAGGTTCCGTGGCAAATACGCCGCGGACACCGACGTGAGCAACGGCGCCGCGTCGCCCGCGAACAGCGCAGCTCGCCACTGCAGATAGCGCGCGTTCGGACTCGCGATCGGGCTGCCGGACGGGTCGTCGGATGGCGCCGACCACTCGCTCCAGGTGTCGTTCGGAACCTCGGTATTGCCAGATCGCGTTGACACCTCGATGCGGCTGCCACCGGGCGTCGCCCCCCGCCAACTCAGGGTGCCCCACGTCGCCACGGTCTCCGCGTCACGCACGTCGGACAGATAGGTGCCGCGCTCGGCCAGCGCCCCGGTCAGTCGCACCACCTTGCCTGGGTTCGCGGTGCTGTAGCGCACGGACCCATCGTCGCGTCGAAGAAACCGCGTGATCTGCTTGGCCGGGGCCCGCCCCAGGAGGACGGTCCGCGGCGGGTCCTCGCTCACGCGATACAACCTGCCATTCGGGCCCGTCCCGATGATCAACCCGGCGTCTGGGTCGTCGGTGTCAAACACGGCGTCATAGGGTGTTTCCGAGCCAGAGCTCCAGAGCTCGTCCCAGAGACCGTCCACCCCGATGCGATAGACCGTGCCCTTCCCGCCACCATTCGCCCCGTTCGTGGTTCCGGCCGCCGGAGTGGACGCCCCACTGTCGGCCACGACAACCGCTGACACCGTCGTCGTCACGGACACCGAGGCGGCGGCGGGCGTGCTCGACGTCCCGGACGCCGGGGTCGTTGCGGCCGGGGTCGAACCGCCGGACGGTCCTTCACCGGTCACCGCCACCACGAGGACCGACCCGTCCGGCTGCACTCGGAGCGAGCGAATCTCGTCGTGTGGCGAGTCCAGCAACACGAACGCCCGACCGCTCTGGTCGATGCGCAACACCTGCCCCGGAGACTCCGTGCCGGCGAACACGGCACCAGACGGGTCCACCACAATCGAGAGCACGTGCGTGGCGTCGCTCTGGAACAGGACCGAGGCCTCGCCGGTGTCCGGGTCAATGCGATGGATACGCGCGGGGTCACCGGTCGCGGCCAGCAGCGCGCCATCGGGGGCCGTGGTGAGCGCCCACACGTAGGTGTCGTCTGGATCAAACAGCGGGGACGCGGTGCCGTCCGGGCTCACCCGATAGATCGCCCCGTCAGGCGACGTCGCGGCGAAGACGGCACCGTTCGGGGCGGCCGCCAGCGCGTAGACATCGGACGCATCGGCGTTGAAGACCATCTCTCCGCGTCCGCTCGGGTCGACGCGGTAGACGCGCCCGTCGTTGCCGCTCCCGATCCAGAGCGCGTCGTCGGTCGCCGTGACCAACGACCAGAGCACTGGCGCGGTCGTGTCGAAAAAGGTCTCGGTGACCGGCCCCAGGCCCAAGTGGCCATCCGCATCCACGGACAGGGCCTCGACCTCGCCGCGCAGAAACTCTGCCTGCGTCGAGACCCGCCAGAAGGTGGGCGCCGCCGCCACCGACAGCGTCATGGCCAGACCGACCACGACAGCGGGCAACCCGGATTGGCTGGCCCGGCGGAACAGGCGGGCAACGGGGTGTCGAGAGGCGATCATCGAGATGACTGGTGGAGGTTGACCGGACCGTCGAGACGGAGTCCCTACGGGTTGTCCAGATCGATGGTGAGCACCCGGGATCCAGAGATGACATGGTCGAGCGGTACGTTCCATTCGCCCACGACCGCCGTGCGCAGCCGGGTGAAGCCACGCCCACTCGGGTCGGCGCCAAGGACGTCGAGGACGGAGGGCGGCAAGGACGCCATACGGCGCCCGCCCATGACCGCTCCGGCATCCGGCCGACGCAGCTGCACATAGAGTCGATTGTTGCGCCGCGCCCCGTTCATCGCCTCAATCAATTGGCCGAGGTCGGTCGCCGCCAGATCCCGGCCGGACTCCTGCCGCTCTTGCTGCGCCAGCGTCGTGCCGTCGGCCACGAGCACCTGGAGACGGCCGCGCGCGTTCGCCGGCAAGTCGATATTGATGGTCCGAGTGATTTCTTCGCCCCGCCGCGTCTGGGCGGTGAACCGCACCGGTACCGTGCGGCCCGCGCGCGGCCGAGAGTCATCAATCCAAACTCGGTCCAAGCTGGCGGTACGCACGTCGTCATGTGCGGTGATCGACAGGTCGATGCTGTCGACGGTCACAGCCTCGAAGCCGTTGTTGATCAGCGCCGTGAGTGGCCCGGAGATGTACAGCGCCGCCAAAATGGTCGCGCTGTCGCCGCTGAACATCTCCTCAAACCGCACTGGCGCCTGGTCCACCAGTCTGGCCTCTCCGCTCACGACGTAGCTTGACGCGCCAAGCTGACGGCTGTGCGTGAACAGGGTATTCAGGACGGCGTTGTAGGTCAGCAGCGGCGTGAAGAAGTCGTCGGTCACCACCTCGAAATCGAACGTGTCGGTCTTTCCCCGATCCGGCGAGTCTAACGAGACGTGCACGGGCACCATGCGTGGCCCCGGCCCGTGACGACCACTGATTCCGGTGGCTCGGTCCTGGTCAATGGTTCCCAGCACATCGCCGACGGCCGAGATCTTGGACGAAATCGCCTGGCTGGGCAGCACGCCGTGGATAAACGCCCGGGTCATGGGGAATCCGGCCGCCCCGAGGTTGTAGAACGGATGCCCGAAGGCGTGCACCCGGCCCTCATCAACCACCGTGACCGTCCCGGTGCCCGCCATCGACAGATCGCCGCGGACGAGGCTGACCCCGACCGCGTCACCCGCCTGCAGTGGGCCATCGGGCAGGGACTGCGCCGCCGACAGGGCCCCGCCTACGACCGGGACCATGCCGGCAGAGCGAAAGAGCGGCGCGATGTGGTCCATCGCCGCCTCGGTGAATCCGGTCATGACGATCGGCGTGGCGATCGGACGCAGCTGAACCCCAAGCGCGGCGCCATCGGCGGCCGACAGGCCGGTCGCGTGGACGTCACCCGGCCGCAAGGCGAACGGTCCGGGACGCGCCAGACGGTCAGGCAACAGGGTGGTCAGGCTGTCGCTGGCGAGTGGCAACGCCAGGGGCACTGACACCGGTTGCAGCCGAGGCGCCGGTCCCGTGTCGTCGTTCAACATCTCCTCGATCGGCGTGATGCCGGCGATCGTGTCCTTCGGAAACGACCCCATGGAGTACGAGACGGCGCCGATCAGCCGCCCGTCGATATATACGGGGCTCCCGCTCATCCCCTGAATGACGCCGCTGACCGCGAGCGGACCACCCTCGAGACGAGCCAGAATGAGATTGCGGCGCACTCCGACCGAATTTTCGAGCACGCCGATGATCTCCGCCGTGAACTCGCTACGCTCCATACCCTGAAACACGGTCACGCCGATGCCGCGCATCCCTGCGCGCACGTCGCCAAGCGGCATCGTGTCCGTGGCGGCCGGCACGACGGCCAAGGCGGCGCCGACAAAAAGGAGCGTCAGGAACAGCGGCTGGCGAAGCGTCATGAGGCGGTCGAGAGGTTCTGGCAGGGAGAGGGCATTACAGACCCATTATCGAGCGAAACGCTTATGGGTCAAGGAGAAAAGGCGTCTTCCGGGTGTCGTGAATTGACAGCCGAGAGCGGCTTTGCTAGCATCGATGTTCGCTCGGGGGCCAAACTACGAACAGGCAACTTGTGGCAACGATTCGAGCCTATCCAGTCGCGGCAGCACCGGGCGCACACGCGTCGTCTTGGTGGTCGTACGGATTTAGCCGCACTGGAGAGGCGCATCTGCCGGCCTGAACGCGAACCAACGCAGACCGCAACGACAAGCCTCTCCAGCCCATCGGTTGGAGAGGCTTTTTTTATGGATCCCGTGTGACATGACACCGGCTCAGCTGTGCGCCACCGTGACCGCCGACACGACGGCTGAGCTGCGCGTGCGGCGCGATGCGGCGGCGAAGGCGGACCTGGTCGAGCTACGGCTCGACTCGGTACGCGACCTGGACCTCGAGGGCGCGCTTCGCGACCGCCGAACACCCGTGATCGCCACCTGCCGCCCGATCTGGGAGGGCGGACACTTCGACGGGTCGGAAGAGGAGCGGCGACATATCTTGGGCCGAGCGCTGGCGTTGGGGGCCGAGTGGGTCGACCTCGAGTGGCGCGGTGACTTCGGCGCGATGATTGATGAGCGCGGCGGTCGAAACATCGTGCTCTCGATGCACGACTTCGAGGGCACGCCGATGGATCTCGAGGAGCGCTGCCGGGCCATGCGTGCCACTGGAGCGGCGATGGTCAAGGTGGCGGTCCGGAGCGGCTCGGGCCGCGACGTGGTCCGCCTCTTGGACCTAGGGCGCGCCCAGCGTGGTGAGCCGATCGTCTTGGTGGGAATGGGACCGATCGGTGTCCCGACCCGTCTCCTCCCGTCCCGTTTCGGGTCACAGTGGACGTATGCGGGGGATGGGGTCGCGCCTGGACAGGTCAGCCTGGTCGACATGATTCAGCAGTACCGCTTCACGCGGACCTCCGCATCGGCCGCCGTGTACGGCGTCGCCGGGGCGCCGATCGGGCACTCGCTCTCGCCCCACATGCACAACGCCGGTTTCGACGCCGTCGGACTCGACGCGGTGTATGTCCCGTTCGAAGCCACGGACACCGACGACCTCATGGCGCTCGTCACTGCACTGGATGTGGAGGGACTCAGCGTGACCGCGCCGTTCAAGGAGACGGTGTTGGCGCACGTCGGCCGCGTCGACGACCTGAGCCGACAGGTGGGCGCGGTCAACACGCTGCGCCGGGACGCCGAGGGATGGAGCGGTCGCAACACCGACGTGCCTGGCTTCCTGGCCCCGCTCGCCGACATCGGGAGTGTGGACGGTCTGCGGGCGACTGTGCTCGGAGCCGGTGGCTCGGCTCGGGCCGTGGCGGTGGGGCTGGCCAGTCAGGGCGCCGAGGTCACGGTGTGCGCACGACGACAGGACCGCGCCACGGAGGTGGCCGGGCTGGTACAGGGACAAGTCGGGAGCTTTCCGCCACCACCCGGGTCATGGGACCTGCTGGTGAACACCACCCCCACCGGCACGGCACCCGACGTCACTCACAGCCCGGTGCCCGCAGCCGCGTTGACTGGCGGGCGCACGGTGTACGACCTCGTCTACAACCCGACGCGCACCAGGTTGCTGCAGGAGGCCGCCGCCGCTGGCTGTCGCACCATCGGCGGTCTGGACATGCTCGTGGCGCAGGCGGTCCGGCAGTTCGAATGGTGGCGCGGAGTGCGGCCGTCGTCGGAGCTGTTCAAGACGACGGCCCTGGCAGCGCTCGACGCCCGAGCCGCGGAGCAACCGGTATGAGCCAAACTTCGTTCGAGACGTTTCAAGAGCTGGCCTCGCGAGGCACATTCGTGCCGGTCTGCAAGGAGATTCGGGCGGACCTGTTGACGCCGCTGTCCGCCTTCCTCAAGGTGGCCGAGGACGCGGATCAGGCGTTCCTGTTCGAGAGTGTCGAAGGCGGGGAACACGTGGCGCGGTACTCCTTCCTCGGGAAGGACCCCTTCCTCGTACTCCGTTCGCGTGACGGCGTCACCATCGTCGACAAGGACGGCGACACGACGACCGAGACGATCCCGTTCCTCGAGCGTCTCCGCGCGGTGATGGGCCACTACCGGGCCCCCATCGTGCCGGGACTGCCTCGATTCACCGGGGGCGCGGTCGGCTTTCTCGGCTACGACGCGGCCAGCTGGTTCGAGCCGTCACTCGAGGGGATCTGGTCGCGGCGCGACGCGCCCACGACCGGTGAAGACGACGCGGGCTTCATGCTCTTCGACACCATCCTGGCGTTTGACCACGTCAAGCATCGCATTCTGGTGATCGCGAACGCCCGGGTCGACCCGGACGCCGATCTCGACACGGCGTATCAGCTGGCCTCCGCGAAAATCCATTTCCTGGAGCAGGAGCTGGAACGCACCCTCTCAGAGCCGGCCGAGACGCCGCCGACCGAGAAGAACGTCCGCTCGAACACGAGCCAGGAAGAGTTCGAGCGCGCCGTGCTGACCGCCAAGGACCACATCACGGCCGGAGACATCTATCAGGTCGTGTTGTCCCGCCGGTTCGACACCGAGGTCAGCGCCGACCCGTTCACGGTGTATCGCGCGTTGCGACACGTCAATCCATCGCCCTACATGTACTTCATCCGGATGGGCCCGCTGTCGATCATCGGGTCATCGCCAGAGATGCTGGTCCGGGTGGAGGGCCGGCAGGTGGTGACGCACCCGATCGCGGGCACACGGCCCCGCGGCGCCGACGACGCTGAAGACGCCCGCCTGGCCGAGGAACTGAGAGAGAACGAGAAGGAATGCGCCGAGCACACCATGCTCGTGGACCTCGGTCGCAATGACATCGGCCGGGTGTGCGAGTACGGGTCGGTCAGGGTGGCGCAGTTCATGGGGTTGGAGCGCTATTCCCACGTCATGCACCTGGTGTCCCGGGTCGAGGGGCGGTTGCGGGAGGACCTCGATCGTCTCGACGCGCTGGCGGCCTGCTTCCCGGCCGGCACCGTGTCTGGCGCGCCAAAGATCAGGGCGATGGAGATCATCTCCGACCTCGAGCCCTCACGCCGCGGCATCTACGCCGGCGCGATCGGGTATGTCGACTTCGCCGGCAATCTCGATTGCTGCATCACCATCCGCACCATCACGATGCGAGACGGGCTGGCGCATATTCAGGCCGGAGCCGGTATTGTGGCCGACTCTGACCCGACCGCCGAATTCACCGAGACCGCCGACAAGGCCTCCGCCCTCCTCCGGGCACTGGAACTGGTGTAGCTGCGTCATGGTTCTCGTCATCGACAACTACGATTCGTTCACTTACAACCTGGTTCAGTATCTGGGTGAGCTGGGTGCCACCCTCGACGTCCGACGAAACGACAAGGTGACCGTCGCAGAGATCGCCGACCTGGCGCCAGACCACATCGTGATCTCACCCGGCCCGGGTCGGCCGGAACACGCGGGCGTCACCGTGGAGGCCATCCGCCGGTTCGCGGCCGAGATTCCGATTTTGGGGGTCTGTCTGGGTCATCAGGCGATCGGTCTGGCGTTCGGGGCAAGCATCGGCCCCGCCTCGGTCATCGTGCACGGCAAGCGTTCCATGGTGAACCACGACGGCACCGGCGTGTTCGACGGCCTCGAGAGCCCGTTCGCGGCGGCCCGCTATCACTCGTTGGCCATCGCCCCCGATACCTGCCCGGAGGAACTGGAGGTGACCGCGCGGAGCAGCGACGACGGCACGATCATGAGCGTGCGGCACCGTAACTGGCGCGTGCATGGGGTGCAGTTCCACCCGGAGTCGGTCTTGACCGACGTCGGACACCAGATCCTGCGCAATTTTCTGGAGGGCGGATGTTTGCGACCCTGATCGAGAAACTGCGCCGACGGCAGGATCTCCTGGTTGACGAGGCTGCCGCCGCCATGGAGGAAATCATGGCCGGTCGTGCCACGTCGGCGCAGATCGCCGGGTTTCTGGTTGCTCTCTCCATGAAAGGGGAGCGGCCGGCGGAGATCGTCGGGCTGGCCCGCACCATGCGCGCCAATGCGGTCGCGTTGCCGACCGCGCGTCCAGGGCTCTTCGATACCTGCGGCACCGGCGGAGATGGGGCCTCGACATTCAACGTGTCCTCGTTGGCGGCGCTGGTGCT
>CAUZAY010000041.1:0-20230 GCA_963577695.1 Vicinamibacteria bacterium
GACCCGGACGGTGCAGGCGCCGCACTCGCCTCGGTCGCAGCCAATCTTCGTGCCGGTCAGGCCCAGCTGGTCGCGCAAGACCTCCGCGAGGGTCCAGCGGGTTTCGACGTCGAGTGCGTGCGTGTCGCCGTTGACGCGGAGGCGGATCGATGTGCGCGCCACCGGGTCAGCCGGCTGGAGGTTGCCGCGTCCCGTCGCGCCACTGAGCTCCAGGTCGGGCAGAGATGTGGCGGCGGCGATTGCCCCGGTGCGTTCGATGAACGAGCGGCGGGAGATGCGGCCCATGGGCTACTTGCCAAAGAGATCGAGCGGCACCGAGCGACCCATCTCGTAGTAGCCGCGCGGGCTCGGATGGATGTCGTCGCAGTTGAAGGCGGCAAGAATAGAGTTGGGGTCGGACGGGTCACGCACCACTTGATCGAAGTCGATCACGCCGTCAAAGCTCGCCTCCGTCCGGATCCAGTCATTGACCTCGTTACGGGTTCGGGTCTTCGCCGGAGTCCAGCCCGAGTTGTTCGCGGTCGGGGCCCGGTTGTGGCGCGGGATGATGGTCACCCCATGGATCTTGAGCCCGCGCGCGTGCACGCGCTCGATGATCGTCTGCGTTCCGGCGATTACCTGTTGGGCGGTCGCCTCACGCCGAATGTCGTTGGTCCCCATAAAGAGGATGACATCGGTGACGCCGGCGTGCGAGAGGACGTCCCGCTCCAGGCGCTCCACTCCGGGCGTGCTGGTGGGGGCCGGCTGGAGGTGTTCGCGGATCACCGTGTTCCCGCCGATGCCCTCGTTGACGACGGCCCGTCGCGCCTCCGGGTCCTCGTTCGCGTCGAGCCGCACCGCCATCCAGTCCTCCCAGCGGTCGTGGGCATCGACGGTCGAGCACGAGCCATCGGTGATCGAGTCGCCGAACGCGACAATGGCGCCACCGACCGACGAGGTCAGCACGTCAATCGATTTGAGCCACCACATCGAGGTGATCGTGTCGGTGAACCCGCTGGGGGTTTCGTCGGCGGTCAAGTCGCCGGCGCCATCCGCGCTGGCATACGACGTCACCAACGCGCCCCGATGCAGACTGGGCGCCACGTCCGCATCTGGGAGATGTAGACTCACGGCCAGGTCTTGTCTGGCCAGCACGGTGAGCTGAACGGGGTCGCTGTGCACACTGCCACCGGGCGGAATCGTGACACTGCGGTCTCCGTCGAATCGCAGCGGATTGAGGGTGCCGGGCACCAGCGCCGCTCCTCGCATGCGGTGCCCCACCGACGCCGACCCGATGCGTAGCGGTTCGACGCCGTAGCCGTTGTCGAGACGGATCCGCACCGAGTCGCCCTCAGCGGTGACCCGCGCGACCAGGCGCACCGTCGCGTTCGTCACGCCACCCTGGTCGGGACCCAGCCCCAGGCCTTGCTGCGAGGTGGCCCATGCGGTGACCCAGCGGGGTGACGACGCCTGGCGCTCGAGCGCGGTGAGGCTGACGGCCAGCAGCAGAGCGAGGGCGGTGGAGGCAACGAACCTGATGGCGTGACGCATGTCAGTTCAGCCCAGTCTTGGGTGTCCGGGGTTCAGTTCGCACACGTTACCTCATTCCGGACGGGACGAGTGGATTCTGGGTGATAGCCACCCGCCTCGGCGATACACCGACTACTGCATCGCTTCGCGTGGTTCGACGGCGACAGCACGCCAGGCGGGAACCGCACAGGCGATGATGACCAGCAGACCGATAACCAGGCCCGCCAGGCCGACCGCGACGAGATCGTTCATCGCACCGTGCACTCCGACCACCGCGATCACGAGCGCCATGGCCGCGCACACCGCCACCAGGGAGATTGCGATCCGTTCGGCCGCCAGTGAGGTCCGTATCAGGTGCTCCTCGAGGAGAGACCGCGTCGGCAAGGCCGAGGACACCCTCGACCGTCTGTACCGCCTCGTCAACGGATCGTCGTACTCGCGGTGACTCCTCGATGGTGGTCGCGGTGATGGCAATGACCGGTTGGTACGCCTGGCGGTGCGGCACGAACGCCAGCGGCCTCGGCGCGGGTTGCGCAACGGCCAGCGGTCTGGCCTCGACGACGCCGACGACCGCTACCCGGACGCCGTCTGGATCGATGAGCGCGCCGCCGACGGCCACGCTCCCAAACCAGGTGCGCGCCGTCAGCTCGCTGACGACCGCGGCTCGACACGCCGTCGGTGTGTCCCGCGCGTCTGTGTCGCGTGACCCCAACACGCCGATGATTTCGACTGTGGTCCCGTCACTTTCGTCGACCGTCTGGCCATCGAAGTAGCGCGTGGCGGCCGTCTCGTTGACGAGTGCAACGCGACACGACGACGCGTCGTCTCGCCCGCCGAATCCGCGGCCGGCGATCGGGACCAGCATCTCGCGGTCGAACTGCGTCGCATCAAAGGCGGATACGTCGAGCCGGATTTCACGCACACGCGGTTGCGATGGCTCGACGACGAACGTCCTGGTTGACGCGCGCCCTCCCGGTAGCGAGCTCAACAGCGCGGTCGACACGATACCGGGGACCTCGAGCAGGCGGGTCTCGAGTGCCGACGCAGACGCTCCGCCGATTCCGTCGCCCTCATCCACGCCTGCACCCATGATAGGTACCACGAGCAGGGTCCCCAGGGCCGGTCAGGTTGGTGATGAACGACCACAGGCGAGCGAACATGTCAGACCTCGTCCGGCGTCGCCTTGAGGGCCGCGGTAATTCCAGACACCAGTCGATTCCAGCCGTCCGTCTCCTGTCTCAGACGCGTGCGGCCCGTCGGGGTCAACGTGTAGTACTTCGCGCGCCGTTTGTTCTCACTCTGGCCCCATTCGGAGGTGATGAGTCCCTGGTGTTCGAGTCGATACAGCGCCGGATAGAGAGACCCTTGCGGTACTTCGAGCCGCTCCCGCGAGATCTGATGAATGCGTAGCAGGACCCCGTATCCGTGGAGTCGCTTGAGGGACACCGCCTTGAGGATGAGGAGATCGAGGGTGCCCGGGAGCAGCTCTGTCGTTTTGCTATCCACGTTTGTTTCCTAGTCAGGCTAGGAGTACGCCGACGCTCTCCTGATTTGTCAAGGGGAGTCTGGGCAACGGCGTTCAGTTGCCGAGCGACCGCTGCTAGAATCATCGACGTGAACGAGGACGCCATCACTCCAGAGCCGCCGCCGATTCGCCAACTCTCGGCCCCCGAGTTGAAGGCGCTGCTCGAGGGGGGCACGGTGCTCGAGTTGGTGGATGTCCGCACGCCGTGGGAGCGAGGGCTCGCGAAGATCGACGGTTCCAGTCTGCTGGACCAGTCCCACCACGACACATTGATCCGGCTCGATCGGAGTACGCCCATCGTCTTCCAGTGCCATCACGGCATCCGCAGTCAACGGGCGGCCGAGTACTTCCGGCGTGAGGGATTCCGTGAGCTCTACAATCTCCGGGGTGGCATAGACGCCTGGTCCCAATTGGTCGATCCCGAGGTGCCGCGCTATTAGTAATGAGTCGGGCGTCCCGATCCCACGCTGACCCTCGCGGGGCCGCAGCCCCTGGCTCCTGACGGGAGCCGCTCAGGCCTTCTTGTAGGGCATTGAACCGTGTGTCGATTGACTGCGCGAGATCGACCGGGCGAGAATCAGCCACCTGGTGACGACATTGCGGCAGCGTGTGGTCACCTGCTCGTGAACCGGCACCGTGGATGCGAGGAGCTGGATATGTCGACCTCAGTCGCGCGTTGGACGTGTTTCGTTGGGCTGTTGTGCGTTCCTACCCAGACCGCCACGGCGCAGTCACCGACCTTCGACATCTACTGGGTGGACGTCGAAGGGGGCGCAGCCACCTTGCTTGTCTCTCCGACCGGAGAGTCTCTGCTCGTCGACACCGGATGGGGGACAGACGACGACCGCGACGCGAAGCGGATTGTCGCGGCGGCCACCCAGGCCGGACTGACGAAGATCGACTATCTGGTCATCACTCACTACCACGCGGATCATGTGGGTGGGCTCCAAGCCCTGGCGGACATGTTCCCCATCGAGACCTGTCTCGACCACGGCACCAACACCGAAGAGAGCAACCAACGATGGGTCGACGCGTATCTCGGTGTGTGCGGCGAGAAGAGGACCGTGGTCGAGGCTGGTGACACGCTCCCGTTCGGACCGGTCGACATCGACATTATTGCGTCCAACAATCGATTGATTGCCGCGCCTGTCAACGGTGGGGGGCCAAATCCCCTGTGCGCGACGGCCGAGCGCAAAACCCAGGCTAGTCCAGAGAATCAGCGGAGTGTCGGCGCGCTCTTTACCTATGGCCGGTTCACATTCCTCGACCTGGGGGATCTGAATTGGGCGAAAGAAATCGAGTTGTCGTGCCCCGTCAACAAGGTGGGCGAGGTTGCCGTCTATCAGACGAGTCGCCACGGTGCCTTCGACGACGCTGGAGCTCCGACACACCTGTATGCCATGAAGCCCCGGGTGGTTGTCGTGAACAACGGTCCGCGGAAGGGGCTTGGCGGCACGTCGCCCGGTTTCACGGAGGTGTCGACCGCTCACTACGAACGGATCGCCCGGAGTCCCGGTATCGAGGGGATCTGGCAGACCCACCGGTCGCTGCTGGATCCCGACCCGGCCCACAACACGGCAGAGGAGATGATCGCGAACCTGGGCGAGACGACAGGGGGCCGCGGTCACTGGATTCGCGCGTCCGCCAGCCAGGACGGGACATTCACCATGACCAACAGCCGCACTGGATTCACTCGCACCTATGGGGCGCGCTGAATCCACTGAGCGGGTCTCGTCGGTGCAACCATCGCTATTGGTCAACCTCCACGGAGAGCATCATGGCTGAGGAACAGACGTCGCGCACCGTGCGATTCACACGCCGGGAAGCGTTGAGCCTGCTCGGGGCCGGGGCGGCGACCGTGTTGTCGCCAGGCTCGGTCTTCGGTGCGCAGGAGCCGCAATTTCCCGTCGGCGCCGTCATCCGAACGGTGCTGGACGATCTGCCGCCAGCTGCATTTGCTGGCGGCACGACGCTGTTCCATGAACATCTGACCCACGGTCCGGATTGGAACGCGAGAATGGCTGCGCGACCCTCTCGGGCCGGTGCCCCGCAGCGCCCGCCTCGGCGGGACCCCATCACCGGCTGTGGGTCCGACCCCTGGGACGGATGCGAGAACCTCGAGTTCCTGGTCGAGGAGCTGAACCGAGCCGCACGAGACGGGGTCGTGTGCATCGTCGATGGCACCCATCCGGACGGGGGCCGAGACATCAACTTCCTCGCGCAGATGTCCACGCGATCCGGCATGTCGATCGTGGCGAGTGGCGGCTACTACGTCGACGAGATGTATCCACCCGAGATCGCGACGATGAGCGAGGACGACGTCACGCAGGAACTCATCCAGGACGCGACGGCGAATCCGTTGGGCGCCTTCGGGGAGATGGGTACCTCGGATGAGATCACGCCGAATGAGCGGAAGGTGTTTCGAGCGGTCGGCCGGGCGCACGTGGCGACCAGCCTCCCCATTTTTACCCACACCGAGAATGGGAAGTGCGCGGAGGAGCAACTCGATATCCTGGAATCGATAGGCGTCCCGCCTGACCGTGTGGCCATCGGCCACCTCGGCAGCCTGGTCGACCCGGAGGTCGAGGTGCACAAGGCGATCTGTCGACGCGGAGCGTTCGTTGGCTTCGACCGGCAGGGCGGGAGAAGCGACGACCGGAATGTGCCAATGGTGCTGAAACTGCTAGAGGCCGGCTACGCCGATCGACTGCTGATCTCTGCCGATTTTGGGGTGAACGCGTGGCCGAATTGGCAACAGAACGGGGGTCCCGGGATTTCCAGGGCGGTGACCGTGTTTGTGCCCAAACTGCGTGAGGCCGGCGTTGACGAAGACACGCTGCGTGGCATTCTCGTCCACAACTCGCGCCGATTCCTGGCGTGTGTGCCGCAGGTTCCGAGACGAGCGTAACCCGTGTCCGGGTCGCGCCCGTCCGGGGATGACCGCCCGGTATTGTCTCTTCCGCGGCGACCCTATTCGAAGGGCGGAGGTGGCACGGCGGGCTTCGTCGTACCGGATTAGCGAATACTCGCGTAATATACAGCGTAGCGGGAAACCGCTCGAGGAGCGGGAGACCGCCAGTTAATAGGAGAAGAAGGACATGGCCACGATGACGGGAAAGATCATTCGTTTGATGAGCGGTAAGGGCTTTGGCTTCGTGTCGGGGGACGGAGACACGGAGTATTTCTTCCATCAGTCCGCGTGCAACGGCGTCCAGTTCGACGACCTCCAGGAGGGTCAAGAGGTGACCTTCGAAGCAGGCCAAGGACCGAAGGGCCCCCGCGCAGAGAACGTCACGCCAGTCTAACGACCAGCCCACATCTACAACAGGTGCTGCCCGCTGGCGTTCCGAGCCAGCGGGCCGGCGGAGTTGTGCGTTGGGGTCAGCCCTGGCGCCGACCACCAACCCCGCGGGGTTCCGACGTCCGCCCCGTCGTTCGCCGTCCGGCATCCACGAATTTCGCCACGCGTGCGCCCCCGGTAGCTCGTCGCGAGGGGAGTCCCGGGTTGGCGTGAGCTCTGTCAGGGACGTCCGTGAGATCATGATGACCATGAGTGACCACGCCATTCTGATCACCGCCATCGACCAGCCCGGTATGTTGTCGAGGCTGACGAAAGTGCTGGCCGACCACGATGCCAACATCACCCATGTGGACATCCACATCGGCGGGCCGTCGGCGGTGATCTACTTCGAGATTGCGGTGACGGTGGGCCGGATGCCGGCGGTGCTTGCGGGACTGGAGGCGATCGATGGCGTCGAGGAGGTTCGCGAGACCCCGTCCGCGGAACGCATATACGGGAAGCGCGTCATTGTGATGGGTGGCGGTGCTCAGGTGGGCCAGGTGGCAGTCGGGGCGATCGCGGAGGCCGACCGTCACAACATTCGCGGCGAACGTATCTCGGTCGATACGATTCCACTCGTGGGCGAACAGGAATTGGCCACGGCGGTCCGTGCGGTCGTGCGACTGCCGCGCGTGAAGATTCTCGTGCTGGCGGGCGCGTTGATGGGGGGGGGCATCGCGGCCGCGGTGGAGGAGGTCCGCGCCAAGGGTTTGCGCGTGATCTCACTGAACATGGCCGGCAGCGTGCCCGATGCGGCCGACCTGGTCGTTGGCGACCCGGTGCAGGCCGGGGTCATGGCGGTCATGGCGGTGGCGGACACGGCCCAGTTTGACCTGTTGCGCCAGGCCAAGAAGCGCTATTGAGTTACGGGGTTTCGGTGAAGATGTCGAGCGGCAGGAGCGCGGTGACGCCGACATTCGGCGCGTCGACAAGCTGGCCGATCCGGAGATCGACCGCGACGCTGGCCACGACGTAGGCCTGTTCGGGGGTTAATCCGTAGGTTTCGGTGATGTAGTCGATCATCTCGAGCAGCGCATTGCGCGCCGCCAGTGAGATGTCCTTCGACAGGTTCCGTAAGCCGGCGATCCGCTCCGTGGCGCCGAGATACCGCATGTCGGGGGGAATCTCGCCGACCGCCTTCAACGGGAAGCCGGTGGTGGCGTAGAACCGTCGGGACGGAATGTCGAGCACGCGGACCGGTCCTTCGAAGTGTGGTCCCCGGCTCAGCGCCGGACCGTCCTTGATGATCTGGGTGGTGACCGTGAAGTCCGCATCCATCTCGATGGCGGTGCCCGACACTTCGCCGTCACCCTGGGCGAAATGCGGGTCTCCGAGGGCGAGGCCGCATCCCTCCACGTAGCAGGGCAGATAGAGTGTGACCCCGACCTGCAGGTAGCGAATGTCTAGGTTGCCGCCGTGTTCCCGTGGCGGCAGGGTGCGGAGACACTCGCTCGCAAACGACCCGTTCGGACCACAGACCGCGGCCGGCGATGCGTGCAGTGCATGGGGCGGAAACCCGGCGCCGCCGAGGGCGACGAGCTCCGCCTCGCGGGACAGCATCTCGTCGAGTTGCTCGCGTCCCGGTAGCACGGTGACAATCCCGGGAAAGCTGGCGTTCGGGATGCGCACGCCGGGCACGTCGTCACTCACCGCCTCGGTGCGGCTCAACCGCCACAGCGCGCGGAACCCACCCGAGATATGGTCCGACACGAACCCGATCGGACTGATCGACGTATAGCCGAACCGTCCCGGCGCGATATCGAGCAACGTCACGGCCAGGACGTCACCCGGCTCGGCCCCCTCGATGTGCACCGGACCAGTCAGGGGGTGCACGGTTCCGATCTGTGCGTCGCCCGTTCGAGAATCTGCGTAGGTGCTCGCCGGGTCGAGCTGGAAATCGCTTGCGTTACGTGCCTTGAAGACAATGGTCTGACCCGGCCGGGCCCGCGCGGCCATCGGGATGGCGGGGTGCAGACGGTTGAGACAGTCCGGGTCCTCGCCACAGTGCCGACCCGCGCCGCCAAGCACGACGATGTCTCCCTGAGCCCACGTCGACGGGGCCATAATTCCGGCGGCCACTGCGACCACAGTCACGCGGTACGCGAAGGATAGCGACATTCGTTTCACCGTCATCGGCTGGCAACCATAAGGCCTCTGGTCAGAGCCCTAAGGAGCGGGCACGAGCTTGCGCACCCATCCGTCTCCCTTGGTCAACAGATAGAGTTCGCCGGTCGAGTCGGTTCCCAGGCGCAGGTCCACTCGGTTGCCGGGGCCGTAGGTGTTGGGAAACCCGGCCACGTCGACCAACGCCTGTTCTCGACCTCCGAGCACCAATCGGATCTCAGTGATCTCGACCGGCTCATCGGCGTCGAGCGCATCGGTGTCGATGACGAAGAGGCGTCCCCGCGGGAACTCCGCGAACACATACTTGCCCAGCAGTTCCGGAATCGCCCGCCCTCGATAGACGAATCCGCCACCGATGGCGTTGCCCTCGTCGTGGTCGTACTGTGCGACGGGATAGGTAAACTCGCTCTCGTCGCTCGCGGGTCGCGGGTAGAGTGGCCCCGGCCCCCGTCCCACCGCATATCCGCTCGCGAACGTTCCCTCGCGCAGCCGCCAGCCGTAGTTGGCGCCGGCCCGACCAAGATTGACCTCTTCGACCTGGTTCTGGCCGATGTCCCCGATGAACATTCTGCCGGCCGTGTCCCACGAGAAGTGCTGGGGATGACGGAGGCCGTAGGCCCAGATCTCGGGGGCCACGCCGTTGGTGCCGACAAACGGGTTGTCCGATGGGATCCCGTAGCGCCTGGTCGTGTCGGCGGCCAACGGGTCGATACGAATGATGGCGCCGTGTGGCACGGCGAGAGTCTGGCCGTGGTCGCGAGGGTCGTGGGCCGCCCCGCCATCGCCGAGGCAGGCGTAGAGCATGCCGTAGTCGGACGACCCGGCCTCAGCGTGTGGGTTGAACGCGATCGTCCCGATGTTGTGGTTCTGAGCGAACTGGCCAATCCGAAAGACCTCGCGCGACGTGCCGCTGAACACGCGGGCGTTCGGGTCCCTCGCCGTCCACTCGCGAATCACGCTCTCGTGACTCTCAGCGTCGTCATCCAGGTAGTCGGCGATACCACTTTCGGAATCGGTGCTGTAGGCGGTGTAGAACTTGCCGAACCCCGGCGTGCCGGCCTGACCGAACTGCGGGTGAAATGCGACGCTGACAAGCCCCGACTCGTTCGGAAACATGGAGTCGTCGAACCCGACATCCTGCGCTCGCAGGTCGAGAAAGACGACTGGATCTGCACCGCGTTCGTCCGTGATGTACAGCGGTCCCCGCAGGTCGTTCAGCGCCAGCCGGCCGGATCCGTCTCCGATGGGGACCAGAAACTGGATCCGCGCATAGGCCGCGTTGATCTGCCGGCCTCCGCTCGAGTCCGAGGTCCGAGGGACACGGACAAACTCTTCGGCCGCGAGCACCAGGCCACTCGGCTGAATCTTTGCGGGAATCGGGTCCGACAGCGGCTGCGGCTGGCCGCCCGCCGCGTTCGTCGGGGAGAGTACCGCCACCAGGGCGGCGAGGCTGAGAGTTCCGGCAAGACGCATCCGAGAAGTATGAGCCGAACGACCGGTGGGAATCCACCTGGCCGGGGTCCCGGCTGTTCAGGCGGCCGGACGAATGGACCTCGCGCTTCGACGACTGGGCCGACCTCCCGGCGAGCTTCACACCCTACAAGAACGTCCTGGACGCGTCACACGACATGCTGGTCGTTGGGCTGAAGGGCGTGCAGTTGAAGACGTTCGCCGGGGCGTCATATGACGGTATCGACACGTCCAAAGACAAGCGGGTGTTCGCCAAAGCGGCGCTCCTGAACCTGCGCGCGAAGCTGACCGAGTTGCACGACCCGCTGACTGACGACACCCCCTGGTTCAGCTACATCCGACGGCTCATCAAGATAGGGCGAGAGCGGTTCATCGCCGAGGTGGACCCCGTGATGGCTGACCACGTGAGGCACATCAGGAAAGAGATCGGCCGGTTCGAAGACTACGAGCGGACGCCGGCGAAGAATCACCACCGGAATTTCCCGAAGTCATTCGACGTGAAGAAGGGGAATCTGCTCTTCAGCATCAAGAGCGGGGAGGATCTCGCCAACCTCCAGTTGACACTCGGCCGAGGCACCGATCCCGACACCGGCAAGAACGTGTGGCTCCTGGATACGGACATCGACGAGCATGGGGACCTGGCGGGGCACATCGGCGATCTCATCAAGCACAAGTTCTCCGGCGGCACCCACCCATACGACCTGCACGATTTACTACACTTTCTGTCCACCCGAGACCTTGGGTATCGCCTGCTGGCCAGGCCGTATCTACCCACCCCTCGGGCGGAAGACGGTCCGTCAATCGAAGTCCGGCAGGGCGAAGACGAAGATGTTGTTGCCGCGGCTCGGCTGCAACTCGGGCGTCATACGCAGGTTGATCCCCGAGTTCGCCGCGTTCCCGGTGCTGGCGACCACGTACTGACGTCCGTCCACGGCAAAGCTGATCGGAAAGCCGGACACCGGGGAGCCGAGGTTGATCTCCCACAGGACCGCGCCGGTCACCTGGTCGAAGGCGCGAAAACGACCGTTGACGTCGCCGCCAAACACGAGTCCGCCGCCGGTGGTCACGAGCGACGTGGTGCCCGCGCGCTGCTCATGAATCCAGGTGGTCGCGCCGGTTTCGGCCGAAATCGCGCGCACGCTGCCCAGTTGCTCGGTGCCGGGGGCCAACTGGAACCGGGCCGCGAGCCGGTAGATGGCGAGCCCGCCGTCCATCGTGGAGAGCACCCGGGCGCACGTACTGCGCAACGGGAAGAACATCGTGTTGGTCAGCGGACTGTACGCGCCGGCTTCCCAGTCTTTGCCGCCTGCCCACGAGGGGCACGCCAGCACCTCCTGGCCCAGCCCGCTGAAGACCACCTCTGAGTTTTCGGTCACCGCGCCGGTGGCGCCGTCGATGTGGCTGATCACGTTTTGCGTCACCGTCGGGGTGGCCCAGAGGAACTCGCCGGTCTCTCGGTCGAGCGTGTAGACGACCCCGGTCTTCCCCGGAATTCCGGTCATTACCTTCCTCACCTCGCCCGGGCGCAGCCGCGGGTTGATCCAGTCAACCGCGCTCGGGTCTGGTGCCACGACCGTATCGAGGAGCAGCCGCTCGAACGGGTGGTCGAGATCCCAGTGGTCGTTCAAGTGCTGGTAGTACCACCGAATCTCGCCCGTGTCGGCATCCAGGGCCAGGGTCGAGTTGTGATACAGGTGCGCTAGATCGACACCGCCCAGCATGAACTTGGGCGCCGGCGAGGTGACCGATGTGCCGATGTAGATCAGGTTCAGCTCGGGGTCGTAGCTGGGCACCATCCACGCGCCGACATGTTTCCGGTCCTCGTACGGCACGCCTCCCCAGGTCTCGTCGCCCGGTTCGCCGGGGCGCGGGATGGTGCTCCGGCGCCACAACTCGGCCCCGGTGCGTGCGTCATGGGCCGTGATGACACAGGACTTCGTCGTGGTGCAGCTGCGACCGGAAATGACCTTGCCGTTGGCGATGATGGGACCGGAGCTCTGCAGGGCCCGGTCTGTTTCGTAGTCGAGAATTTGCGTCTCCCAGGCCATTTCTCCCGTCGCCGCATCGAGCGCGAAGACGTGGTCGTCGACGCTCGTGTCGATGATCAAGTCGCCGTAGATGGCGATGTTCCGATTGTTCGACGAGAGTCCCCGCCCGCCACCTTCGGGCACCTCACGCCGATGCTCCCAGATGAGGTCGCCGGTTACCGCGTCGATCGCCTGGATCACGTCACGGGGGTTCGGCATGTACAGCACCCCGTTGTATGCGAGTGGAGTGCCCTGCTGCATGCCGTCCGTGAGTGCCCGGGTCCAGACCATACGGATCTGATCGACGTTGTCCCGGTTGATCTGGTCGAGCGGGCTATAGCCCCACCCATCCAGCGTCCGCCGCCACATGAGCCAGTCGTCCCGGGACGGATTCTGGAGCATTGTGTCGGTGACCGGCACGATGGCGTCCGTGGCCGGGGTCTGGGCTGGGACGACCTCTGGGCTCATCAAGAGCATGGCGATCATCGCGAGAACCGGTCGGACAGCGAGTGTAGAACGTGACATCTTCAGGCCCTCGGCCCCTGACACAGGGGGGCGATTCGCGTGAACAGGATTGGCCGATTATAGAGGCAACCGTCTTGATCACTGACACGAGCAGGTTGCTGAGGAAGGTCCGAGGGGGTTTTCTGACGAGGCGTCTGTCTGGCCAGGCGCAAGGAGGGAGCAGCCAGGTGGGCTGTGACTGACGGAGCAACGCCGCCAGACTGGCGCCTCGTCAGAAAACCTAGTGAAAATCCCGACTTCCCACCGTATCTGGTCGTTGCGGTACCTCCGGATGCCACAAGGTGTCCACCACCAGATGCACGACACCGTCCGCGTTCTGGATCTTCCCGGTGACCCCGAGGAACGATGCGGTCTTGGCGATCAGCACGTGCTGGTCAAAGACGGTCTTCCAGATCACCAGGTTGACGAACCCGGTCTCGTCTTCCAGGGTCATGAAGACGACACCGGCGGCGGTGCCAGGGCGCTGGCGGCAGATGACAAGACCGGCATAGCGGGCCTTCCGGCGATCTCGCATCACTGAGATGGCGCGGGCGTCTGGCAGACCCTGGGCGGTGAGCTCCGCTCGTATCGCGGCCAGGGGGTGTCCGCGTGAGCTGTGGCCACTGGCGCGGTAGTCCCACGCAATGCTGTCGCCGACACCCAGCTTGGCGAAGACCGGGGTTGCGTCTGGCGTCGGCTTGCCGAGCAAGGCCGATGTTGGGGTGCGGGCCAGCCCGCGGACCTGCCATAGGGCTTCGCGGCGGTGCGGCTGGAGACCGGTCAGCGCGCCCGCTTCCGCCAGACGGCTCAAGGTGCGTTCATCGAGCGTGGTCCTCGAGACGAGATCGTCGATGGAGTCGAACGGCGCTTCTCGGCGGGCGGCGTCGATACGCGTCCAGTCACGCGCGTGGGAGAGGCCTTTGACATACCGCAGTCCCATACGCACGGCGAATGGTGTGGGGTGCGGGTCGCGTGGTTCAAGCGTGCAGTGCCAGTCGCTGTGGGCGATGTCGACCGGATGGATCTCGACGCCGTGTCGTTTGGCGTCGTCCACGATCGTAGCTGGCGAATAGAACCCCATCGGTTGCGCATTGAGGAGCGAGCAGGTGAACACGTCGAGGTAGTGACACCGGATCCAGGAGGTGGCGTACGCGATCAACGCGAAACTGGCGGCGTGGCTTTCCGGGAACCCGTATTCGCCAAAGCCACGAATCTGGTCGAACACCCGTTCAGCGAACGCGCGTTCGATGCCTTTGGTCATCATTCGGCTGATGAGCCGGTCGCGATGTCGTTCGATACGGCCGCTCCGTCGCCAGGCCGCCATGTCGCGCCGAAGCTGGTCTGCCTCTCCCGGGGTGTAGTCGGCCGCCACCACTGCCAGTTGCATGACCTGTTCCTGGAAGAGCGGGACACCCTTGGTTTTCTCGAGCACCGGCTTGAGACAGTCGTGGGGATAGATGACCTCCTCTTCGCCGTTACGGCGCTTGAGATACGGATGCACCATGCCGCCGGTGATCGGGCCCGGCCGGACAATCGAGACCTCGATCACCAGGTCGTAATAGTGACGCGGCTTCAACCGTGGCAGCATGGCCATCTGGGCCCGGCTCTCGATCTGGAACACCCCCACGGTATCGCCTCGGCAAATCATGTCGTAGGTCGGGGTGTCGCCCTCCGGAATCTGGGCCATCGAGAGCCGGCGTTCATAGTGCTGCTCCAGCAGTTGGAACGAGAGGTTGAGCTGGGTCAGGGCACCGAGGCCGAGCAGGTCCACCTTGAACAGACCGAGATCCTCGATGTCTTCCTTGTCCCACTGGATGACGGTTCGGTTCTCCATCGTGGCGTTCTCGATCGGGACCAGGTCGTGCACCGGTTCGTGTCCCAGCAGGAAGCCGCCCGGATGGATGGAGAGATGACGTGGGAAGTCCTTGATCTCCTCCACCAGACGGAGCAGGTGAGCGTGGACGGCGCTGTCCGTGTCGGTCCCCACCTGCCCGACGGCGTGCTGGTCGAGCGCGTCGTAGTAGAAGAGCCGTTTGGCCAGCCGGTCGACCGCGGTCTCCGGGAGCCCCAGCGCCTTCCCCACCTCCCGTACCGCCGAGCGCGAGCGATAGCGCACGACGTTGGCGACCATGGCGGCATGGTTCCGCCCGTACTTCGCATACACGAACTGGATCACCTCTTCCCGCCGTTCGTGCATGATGTCGAGGTCGATGTCGGGCGGCTCGGCGCGCTCACGGGAAAGAAAGCGTTCGAACAGTAGATCCACGCGCGTCGGGTCGACCGCCGTGATGCCCAGGCAGTAGCACACCGCCGAATTGGCGGCGGACCCGCGGCCCTGGCACAGGATGCCGTGGCGTCGGCAGAACGCGACGATTTCCCACATGGTGAGGAAATAGCCGCAATAGTCCAGTTCGTCGATCAGGGCGAGCTCTTTGGCAATTTGCTCACGTACGGTGGCGGGAATCGTGCCGTCGAAGCGTGTCCGCGCGCCTTCCTCGGTGAGCTGGCGGAGCCAACTGGACGAAGTTGCGCCGTCCGGCAACTGTTCGGAGGGGTAGCGGTAGCGGATTTCGCTCAGCGAGAACGTACAGCGGGACGCGATCTCGTTGGTGTGCTCGACCGCGGCCGGGTCGTCACGATACAGCTGGGTGAAGGCGAAGGGCGCCTTCAGATCATGCTCGGCGTTGGTGCGGGTGCGACGTCCGGCGCGATACAGACTGACCCCGTGGCGAATACAGGTCAGGACGTCTTGCAGGTCGCGTCGAGCCGGGGTGTGATAAAGCACTTCGGTGCCGGCCACCAGCGAGATGCCTGCCTGCCGCGCCCGGGTACGGAGCCAGCCTTCGCGCGGCACGTCTTCGGCCTGTCGGTGTCGGGCGAGCATCGCATAGAGGCGGTCGTCGAACGCCTCGCGTAGCGAGACGAGTAGTGAGACGTCGCGGTTCGCGTCCGCTTCCTCTGTCCAGCCGGCGGCTCCGCTCCAGACGGCAATCAGACCACCGGCATGCTCGCAGACTTCGTCCGGGGTGACGCTGCAGGTGCCCTTGTCATGGCGGAGCCGTCCGGTGGTGATCAGGCGGCAGAGGTTCGCGTAGCCACCTCGGTCCGTGGCGAGCAGGACCACCTGAGAGTCGGTGGTCAAGGTCATCTGGGCGCCATGGATGAGGTGCACGCCGAGCTCGCGCGCCCGGACGTGGGCGCGGACCACGCCATACACTCCGTCACGGTCAGTCAAGGCCAGCGACCGCAGTCCCAGGGTCTGCGCCTGTTCGACCAGCTCTTCCGGATGGGAGGCGCCCTCCAGGAAGGAGTAGTTGCTCTTGCACCAGACCGGGGTGTAGCTGCCCGTGGTGAACGTGCTCATTCCACCTCGCCGTGCAGAAACCAGGCTCGCCGGTGCCGGTCGTAGTAGATCCAGCTCCAAGCGTCGTCTCGGGTCCGCGCGAAGTAGTACTCGCGCAGCACGGGTGTGCGCCACCACCCGCCAGACACGACATACGGGCCGTGGAGATGGACCACGTGTCCATGCTGGGCGCCGCGCAACATCCATCCGTCCGGTTCGTGTCGCAGCCGAGCCGGCAGGCGGCGTGGACGCCTGAAGAACCGGCGCACCAGCGGTCGGGGAGAGACCGGCGTCGGCGTGGGTCGCACCACGTGGGCCAGCGGTTGCCAGTCGAACGTGGCTTCCGGCAGATGACCGTCGGTCAGGCAGGCGCGAACCACGGTGCCGTCACCGAATTCCGCGCGTATACGGGCCACGGCTCTATCCGCGGCCCGGAGGTCTCGGGTGGAGTGCGGCTGGAACAGCCGCAACTGCTCGCGCGATGCTCGGGCCGGGGTGACCCTCAGGGCGATCTCCGTCACCCCGGCGGGAAGGGCGTGGCCCTCGAGACGGAGCAGTACCAAATTCAGGATCTGCCGCGCATCGAGCGTTGGTTCAGCCGGACGAATCAGTTCGACCCGCTCGGCGCGCGGTGCGGTGGCGCTCGTGTCCAGTCGTAAGCGGATCTCGAGCGCGGCGAGTGCCTCCTGACGGGTCGCGAGCTTGCTCACCAACGGGTCGAGATCGTGCTTGATCAAAAAAAGCAGCCGATGAACATCGGTCTCAGATGTGTCCAGATCGGTGTGCCGCGTCAGCGGTTCGACGGGGGGCAGCGGTTGCAGCGGCAGCAACAGGTCGCCGGCCGCGTGTCGGTGTAAGCGGTGCGCGTCGCGTCCAAACCGTTTCCGGATGCCCGCCGCGGGTAGGTCGACAAACGCGCCCACGGTGCGCACCCCCAACTTGTCCAGGACATCGCGCAGCTCCGGGTCGATGTCCAGCCGCCCGAGCGGCACCGTGCGTGCCGCCTGCTGCTCGGCGGCGGTATTCCGGAATACCGTGACGTGTTCGGGGTGTCGGCGGCCCCGGCCGGCTTTGGTCGTGGCATAGGTGCCGAATCGGGTGAACCCGACCACGACGCGGCTCTGAAAGTCAGACCGCCTGAGGTGACGTTGCACGTCGTGAGCCCAGCTCGCGAGTGAGGCAAAGAGCGGTTGCAGGCCGGAGGCATCAAGCCAGAACACACCAGGGTGATCCTGGGACGGCTCGATGTGTGGGGTGAAGCGTCGGAGCCGTCTGGTGATGGCCACGACACCCTCGGCAATCTCGTTGGCCGTGACCTCGACCCCGCGCAAGTCGTGCGCCAGCGCCAACCCGGTGGCGTAGGACATCCCAGTCAGCACACCACACTGCTGCGCCGGCGCGTTGACCCACAGAATCTCGCCTTGCGGTGTGTCTCGCGCGAGCACCGCGGCCGGTTGATCGACCAAATCAGGGTGGCCGCGTATCAACAGCTGGAGAGGCAGGGCGGGCACATCAACACAGGCCATCCGGTCCACGACACACCTCGACGTGTCTCCACCCTGGGCCGCAGCGTTTGTCTTTGAGAATCTGCGCCGTACAGGCAAAGGTACTGACGCCGGTTTCCCGGACGTCGCGGTTCTTCGGGTCGAGGTACTCGACCGGCTCGCGCCGTGCCTCCGCCCTGAGCGACACCAGGGCGCCGAGCGACGGGGCGTCGCTTCGCTTCCGTGTCAAAAAGAGGATGGCCGATTCGTGCTTCTTGGCCAGTCCCTGTAGACGCATCTGCATCGGCACCGGAACCTGCGCCGCCTCGCCGAGGTCGAGCACCAGCAGATCGAATGCGCCCGAACGCACCAGATGTTCAGCGGCCCGAGGTATCTGACTGGCCATCGCGAGTCGAACGACCACCAGCGCGTTCAGGTCGATCCCGCCGTTGGCGACATCAGGGGGGAAGAAGACGCTGGATTCATCGGAGAGCCAGCCCACCGGTTCTCCCACGCGTTGCGCCTCCAGCACCAGCGAGAAGGCCAAGGTCAGGACGGCCGTGCTGCCGACGCTCGACAGCTCTGTCAGTCGGCCGGCCAGGGTGGCGAGGGCCCAGGTCCGCCGTGCCCCGGCAGGGGAGGCAGAGCCAGCTCCGACGAAGGCGCCAGGCTGGGGCATGGCCACTCGGCCACTCGCGTGGCGCTGATCCACACGCTGATGGGCGACGGAAGACATTGGTGCGTGGTCCTCATTCCAGCGTGCGACGCACTTCGATGACCTTGCCCAGCAGGGTGACCTCTCGGTCGGTGAGAATTGGGTCGAAGTCGGGGTTCTCAGGGTGCAGCTCTACCTGACCGTCGCGGAGGCGTAACCGCTTGACGGTCGCTTCGTCGTCGACCAGGGCTACCACCAGGGCGCCGGAGTCAGCGGTTGGCTGACGGCGCACGATGACCACATCACCCGGCAAAATATTGGCCCCGGTCATGCTTTCGCCCTGGACACGTAGCGCGAACAGCTCGTCGTTTTTTCGTAGGTCACGCCGGTCGCGACTGCCGCTACCAGCCGGCATCGGGACGTAGCCGTCAAGTTCTTCCGTGGCGGTTGTCAGGTGTCCCGCTTGCACCCGGCCCAGCACGGGCACCCACTGAACAGGACTCGGGACGTCGATCTGTTCCAGCAGACGATAGCCACGTGCCTTTCCGCGAGCGGCGAGCAGGCGCCCCTCGGCCACCAGCTTTTCCAAGTGATAACGCGCGGTCTGGGGGGTACGGAAACCGAAGACGTCCTGCACATCACGCACGGTGGGCGGGTCGCCGGCGAGGAGACGTTCGCGAACGAAGTGGAAGACCCGCTCACGGGTCGCTCCGATCGGTGCGGGGGGCATGTGAAGATAATATAATACATTTGTATTACGATCAACCGAATCACAACCTCAGCTGAGCAAGGTCGATCGGCCCGGTCAGGGACGCGATCATCGTCGACGCGGTGCGCGACACATCCAGCCAATACACTGGCCTTGCTGGTCAACTCGCTGCCCCCGGCCCGAACTTCCCCTTTCGGAGCCATACCCCTGGAACGCTCTCGAGTCGCTTCCCACTCACTGCGAGACGACTCAGGCTTATCCCGCTACTGGCGGCAAGCGCTTTGAATGTGTACCGGTGGAGGCCATGACCAGGTCGACCGTCGGTCGCCGGTACTGGCTCACAAGTGAAAGGCATACGCATGCAGATACCACGAGTCATGAAATCGGTGATCGCGGCCATGACGGGGGTCGTCCTGGCAATGGTGCTGGGGTCGGTGGTGGCACCGGTGCACGAAACCGGTGTCTACGCGGCCGGCGCGGCCATTGATCGCAGTACTGGCGCTGGTCGTGTGTCCGATGACAAACGTCGGGCACGGGCTTCTGTCCAGGGGCAGGGCAGCCCAGCGCGCGTGCCGGGCCTGACCTGTTGGAATCGGCCCCTGGGGCAGACGCCGACCAGGCCGTGACAAGCGCATGACGGCGCCCGGGGTCCCTCGTGCGGGGACGGAACGTTGAGCTACTTCTTGATGCTGTAGACCTTGGACTGGGTCCGGATAAGCAGCCGGTCTCCGACGATCGCCGGCGATGCCATGGCCATCTCGTCGAGGCTATTGACGCCCATGACCTCGAACTCACGACCCGCCCGGATGATGTAGGTGTCGCCCTGCTCGCTTAGCGCGAAGATCTTCCCGTTGTAGGCCCATGGCGACGACGTGAAACTCGCCCCGACCCGGACCCGATGACGGTAGATCGGTTCTCCCGTCATGACGTCATAGCTCTCGAAGAACCCGCGATCCAGCAAGCTGTAGTAGACGTCGCCATAGACGAGCGGCGAGGTGTTGTAGTTGCCCGCCTTCGGCTGATACCAGGCGACATACTCGTTGGACGTGGCCCCGTCACGCAGTGAAATGTCGCCGCTGGCCCCGGGACGAATGGCGTAGGCCGGTCGATGTTCGTCGCGGAAGTACCCCGAATTGACAAACACGAGTCCGTGGCTTGAGAACGGGGTCGCGATCGAAGCCCAGGACATCTCGCCGTTCATCTCCCACAGCAGTTTCCCATCGAGGTCGTAGGAACGGATACGGTTGACGCCCGAGGTGACGATCTCCGTGCGCTGGTCGTTCTCCCAGATGTAGGGGGTAGCCCAGGTCGACACCTCCTCGCGTGCCGTGCGCCAGATCTCAGTGCCGGTGTGTGTGTCGAGCGCGGCGAGCCATGACTCTTCCTCGTTGTCGTACAACACGATCAACTTATCGTCGTGCAGCACCAGCGAGGAGGCTGACCCCCACCCGGACTTGGTGGGCATGTCGGAAATCAAGACGCTCCAGACCTCGTTGCCGTCCATGTCGAACGTAAACAGCCCCAACTCGCCAAACCGCAC
>CAUZAY010000042.1:0-20119 GCA_963577695.1 Vicinamibacteria bacterium
GCCCTACTGGTCGAAACGGACGGTCGGCAGACGGAAGCGCTCGCGCAGCAAGCGATCGGCGGCAGTCGAGCGCGCCCTGGCGTACACCGGGGCCGCCATCCGCGGTTTGAACGGCGCCAACTCGCGGTCGGCCTCGGCAACCAACTCGTCGAGCGCTGTTCCGGCCGCGGCTCGCGCGCGCTCCAGGAACCGCTGGTCGAGACCGGCGAGGCGACCGAGGCACACCGCCCGGGCGGTGCCACGGGCACCCCGCGCCTCACTTCGCAGCGCATCGAGGTCGGCGACCAGCTCTTCGAGCGCCGCGTGTAAACCGGCCGCAGCTTCCCCAAGCGCGAGCAGTGTCGTGGCTTGGGTCAGCACCCGATCAATGTGCGCGGGCAGACTCGGTCCGCGACGTGTGGCGGTCGCCGGGCCCCGCGCGCCTGGCTCCCGTCCCGTGGGCTCGCCGGCGGCACCGGCGGTCACGCCGACGGCGCGCCGCCACTCGTCGAACGCGTCAAGGATGTCGGCTTCACAGTGCTCGATCCGCACTGGCCGGCGGGGTGGGCCGACCGCGCGCGACCGATCGAGCTTCCGGTCGATCCCCCGCGTGACGACCTGCATCGGCACGCCCGCCTCGGCCCAGCCACGCACCCGTCCGAAGGCCGGTCCCACGATGCGAATGAGATGGCCCCGGTTCTTCTGGCAGAGATACGTTTCAATGTCGCGACAGTACGCACCGTGGTCACGGACGGGCGTCGTCACGACGCCGGGGTGCCGGCCCCGCCTTTCCGGGTAGTCTCGTTCCGATTCCACGCCAGACGGAGCCCGTGGAGCGTCAGATTTGGACTGACGTGGTCGATCGAGCCGGTCTCGCCAGCAATGGTACTGGCCAGCCCGCCCGTGGCCACACACACCGCTGGTTCGCGCCCTCCGAGCTCGGCACACAGACGGGAAACAATGCCTTCCACCATGGCCACGTATCCAAAGAAGAGCCCGGAGCGCATGGACCCGACCGTGCTGGTCCCGATGAGCTGCTCCGGCCGTCCGATATCGACGCGAGGGAGGCGGGCGGCCCGCTCAAACAGCGCGTCCGCCGAGATCTCCACGCCGGGACAGATCACACCACCGATGTAGGTGCCCTCGGCCGAGATGACGTCGAAGGTCGTCGCGGTGCCAAAGTCCACCACGATGATTGGCCGTGCGCCGCCGCCGAACTCGTCGAGCGCCGCCACGGCGTTCACCAGGCGGTCAGCCCCGACGTCACCCGGCGCCTGATATTCGATCGGCAGGCCAACGTTGGTGGCGTCGATCGCCAGCGTGTCCCGACCGAAGGCTCCGCGAGCCATCTCCGTCACGGTCGAGGTGAGTGGTGGAACCACCGAGGCCAGCACCACGCCAGACACCCCGGTCATGTCCAGATGACGCTCTTCGAACAGCCGGCCCACCAGCACCCTCAGCTCGTCCGCCGTCCTGTCTTGCATCGTCGCGAGCCGCCAACTCTGGGTGAGGTCCTCGCCCTCGAAGATCCCAAGGACGATGTTGGTGTTGCCAATGTCAACCGCGAGCAGCATGGTCTCCCCTCAAGGACCCTGGCGACCTCACATGTCGCACCGCGCCCCCGGTCAGCCGTTCGAGGCGGGATCCGACCTGCACGAGCAACGCACCCTCCTCGTCAATCCCCGCCGTAACTCCCTGATGCTGGGTCTGACCGGACATCCACTCGACCGCGGCCCCGCGACTCGATGGGGCGAATGACTCCCAGCGAGCCAGCAGGGCGGTCATGGCCCCAGATTCGACCTGCGCGTAGCAACGCGCCACGGCGGCGAGCAATTCCACCAGCAGGCTCACCGCATCAACCGGCCGACCGGTGACGCCCTCGACCGAGGCCGCCGCGTGGACCAGTTCGGCCGGCCACGCCGCGTCGCGCAGATTGATCCCGATGCCGACGACGACCCGCGTCTGGTCGCCCTCCGTGGTCGCCTCGGCCAGAATACCGGCCAGCTTTCGTGACGGCCCGTCGCCCATCACCACCACGTCGTTCGGCCACTCGAGCGCGGCCTCGAGTGCCGCCGCGGTCCGTAGCGCCTCGATCACGGCAACCCCGGTGGCCAGTGTCAACAGCGGCGCCGGCGGCCGCGTCAAGCGGAGCAAGAGTGACACATACAGGCCAATGCCAGGGGGAGAGAACCAGTGGTGCCCGTGACGCCCGCGGCCGGCAGTCTGCGCGTCGGCCACGACCACCGTGCCATGTGGGGCGCCACCCTTGGCGAGCTCAGCGGCCACGTCGTTGGTCGACCCGACTCGCGGGACGTAGCGAACGCCGCCGGCGAACGGCCCCAACCGGGACGCGGCTGAGCGGAGCTGTGCCTCGAGATCAGCCAGCACTGGTCAACTCGAGCGTGGCCGCCACCGGGGGAGCGGCTTGGGTCAACACGTCCGCGCGCTCAATCGCCTGAGGACGTTCAGCGCCGTGCGCTCGGCCGTCAACAATGCCGAGGCAAACCCAGTCACCCGGTCAACTCCGCGAGCGTCCGCTCCAACTGCTCCCGACGACGCTGGGCCACCTCCAGTTGGGCCTCCGCCTCGGCCACCACCGCCGGCGCCGCCCGCTCCCGAAACTTGGGGTTGCCCAGCTTGCCGTTCAGTGAGGCGAGCTGTTTCGCCAGCTTGCCGAGCTCACGCTCGGCCCGCGACGTTTCGGCCGACCGATCGACGATGCCAGCCAGCGGCAGGTGGAGTCGCATGTCACCCACGACCCGACGCACGGTGTCGGGGTGCTGCGCCACCGAGTCTGCGAAGTCGAACGACTCGAGTCTCGCGAGACGGCGCAGATACTCCGCATGCGCCTCAAGCACCTCCTGGTCCGCGGCGCTCGCCCCTTCAATCACCAGCGTGAGCTTCCGCGACGGCGGCACCCCGAGCTCGGCGCGAACGGTCCGCACGGTGGTGGTCACCTCCTGCAGCAACTCCAACACCGTCACCGCCGCGTCATCGCGCCACGCCGGTTGCTCCGCCGGATACGCCGCCCGCGTGATGGTCCGAGCCTGACCGTCTGGAGTGAGCCCTTCGCCGAGGCGCTGCGGCAAGGTCTGCCACAGCTCCTCGGTCACAAACGGCATGAATGGATGCAACAGACGCAACACCTGGTCGTGCACGGTCAGGAGGACGGCGATGGCCCGATCGCGCTCCACCCCCTCCGCTTCCAGATGTGACTTGACCAACTCGATATACCAGTCCGCGTACTCGTGCCAGACGAAGTGGTACAACCGATCGGCGGCCACGTCGAAACGATAGTCCTCGAGGGCCCGCGCCACCTCGCCCGCCAGCCGGCTCACCCCATGCAGAATCCACCGATGGATCGTGTCGAGCGACTCACGCGCCGGCACCTCCGGTCGCTCGGTCAACGCATCCGGGAGATTCATCAGCACGAAGCGCGAGACGTTCCAGATCTTGTTCACAAACTGCCGATAGCCTCGCAGGCGCCCTTCCGACAGCGAGATGTCCATGCCGGGCGAGGCGAGCGCCGCCAACGTGAAGCGAGACGCGTCGGCGCCGATTTCTTCCATCAACTCCAGCGGATTGACGACATTGCCCTTCGACTTGCTCATCTTGTGCCCGTGCGCGTCACGCACGAGCGACGTGATGTAGATCGTCTTGAACGGCACCTCGCCGGTGAACTTCAGGCCCATCATCATCATCCGGGCGACCCAGAAAAAAATAATGTCCAGCCCGGTGATCAACACCGTGGTCGGATAATAGCGGGCCAAGTCGGCGGTCTGCTCCGGCCAGCCCATGGTGCTGAAGGGCCACAGCCCTGAACTGAACCACGTGTCAAGCACGTCGGTGTCCTGACGCAGGGTCCCGCCGCAGGCGCATCCGGCCGGCGCCTCTTCCTCGACGGTCACCTGATCGCACTGGTCGCAATACCAGGCTGGCACCCGATGCCCCCACCACAGCTGACGCGAGATGCACCAGTCGTGAATGTTGGTCATCCACTCGAAATAGGTCCGCGCCCAGTTCTCCGGTACGAACCGGGTGCGGCCATCTTTCACCGCGGCAATCGCCGGCTCGGCCAATGGGGCAATCCGCACGAACCACTGAGTCGACACGAGCGGCTCCACCACCGTGTTGCAGCGACTGCAGTGGCCGACGGCATGCCGGTGCTCCTCCACCCGCTCGAGCAGACCGTCGGCGTCGAGCTGCTCGACGATCGCCCGCCGCGCCGCGAACCGGTCCTGTCCGGCATAGGGCCCGGCCTCGTCGGTCATGCGGCCGTCCTCCCCGATGACGACGATCTGCGAGAGGTCGTGACGCTGGCCGACCTCGAAGTCGTTGGGATCGTGGGCCGGGGTGACCTTGACCGCGCCGGTTCCGAACGCCTGATCCACGAACGTATCGCCGATCACCGGCAGCTCCCGGCCGACGATCGGGAGACGCACGGTCTGCCCCACCAGGTCCCGGTAGCGATCATCGTCGGGATGTACCGCGACTGCCGTATCACCGAGCATCGTCTCGGGACGTGTCGTGGCCACGGTGACGGCTCCCTCGCCCTGGGTCACGTAGCGAATGTGATAGAGCTTCCCCACCTGTTCGGTGTGCACAACCTCCAGATCGGACAGCGCGGTCCGACACCGCGTGCACCAATTCACGATGTACTTGCCGCGATAGATCAACCCTTCGCGATACAACGTGACGAACACTCGGCGCACGGCGCGCGACAACTCCTCGTCGAGTGTGAACCGCTCGCGGCTCCAGTCCACCGACGAACCGAGCATGCGCATCTGGGTGGTAATGGTGCCGTGACTCTTCCGGCTCCACTCCCAGACCCGGGCCTCGAACGCCTCACGTCCGAGCTCGTGGCGGTCGGTGCCTTCCGCTGCGAGCTGCTTCTCTACGACATTTTGCGTGGCGATACCGGCGTGGTCTGTGCCGGGGAGCCACAGGACGTCGTACCCAAGCATCCGTTTCCATCGGCAGACGATGTCGGGCAGGGTCTGGTTGAGGGCGTGGCCGATGTGCAGGACACCCGTGACGTTGGGTGGCGGCAGCACCATGCTGAACGGCGGTCGGGTCGAGGACGGATCCGCCTGGAAGGCTCCGGTCGACTCCCAGAACGCGTACCATTTGGGATCAACGGTCGCGTGTTCGAACCCTTTCGCCAGCTCGCGCATACCGGTCATCGTATCAGGCGCTCGCTGGCCGCGGCGGCGCCGGAGAGGGGAAGAGGGTCCGTGGGTTGCGAGGACCGGCGGCCGTCACTGTTTCAGACGATCGAGCTCCGCGCGAACCAGTCGCTCGGCAACCCTGGCCACGACCTGGGTCACGAACTCGGTGCTCACGGTGTCGGACAAACGGGCCAGGACTCGCTCGGTCACCCGTTCGATGAGCTCCTCGTCGGCGCCGGCCGGTGTCGGCGCTGCCGCCCATGGATAGAGCGCTCGGGCTCGGTCTGCGTCGCCCTGCTCAGCCGCCAGGAGTGAGGCGAACGCGTCAGCCAGCGACGGCGGAGCCGCACGCGGTGGAGTTGGACCTGCAGCCGGAGGCGGAGCAGGCGTCACTGGACGCGGGGGCGCTGGCACCGGCGGTGCGGCATGGGCTGGTTCGGCTGGCTCCGGTGGCGCCGACGCTTCCACCACCCGATCGCTCCAGGGGTCAGCACGCGGCGCCTCGCGGGCCGGCCCGGTCCACGAGTCAGACGCCACTGACGAATCCTGGACGACCGACTCCACGTCGGGAGGCAAGACAAACTCCGTCCCAGGGAGATCCGACTCAGGCGCCGGTTCAACGAGTGGCTCAGGCACAGGTTCGACGACGGCGTCGACCGCCGATTCGATGACCGGCTCAACGACCGGCTCGACGACTGCTTCGGCCGCCGATTCCACGACTGGCTCAGAGACCGGGTCCGTGACCAGTGCCGGGGCGGTCTCGAACGTCGGCTCGGCGGCTGGTTCCGACACTCGCTCCGTGTCCGATGGGGACATCGACGAGCTGTCGTCCGGCGTCTCCAGTGACTCGCCGGCAGACTCCGCCGCATTGCCGTCGTCGGCGGTCGGGGCCGCCTCGACTGGGTCCACAGGCTCCAGGGAGAGCTTGTCGAGGGCCCCTTCCAGTGCGCTCAGGGCTCCTTCTAGTGAATCGACGACCGCCGAATCTTCCAGAGGTCGCGCATCATCCGTTGGGGTCGCGGCCGCCGGCGCCGGTTCGACGGGGGGGTCGCCGGATTCGAGTCGATCGAGTGCTTCGTCCACGCGATCGAGGTAGGCGCCCAGTGGATCAGCCTCCCCGCTCAGCCCCTCGGTGGCTGGGAGCTCAACCGGGGTCGCAGCATCCTCTTGCGGCGGCCGATGAAAATCGAGGGTCTCGTCCGCCTTCGGCTCGACGACCGGTTGCGGCGGAGCCAGCGCCGGGTCAGGATCTCGGTCCTGGACATCGGCCGATTCGGAGGTTGCGACTGGCTCAGCCGGCGCCGCCGTATTGGCCAGCAGTGCGCGCACTCGCTTGATGACGACCTGCGGCTCGAACGGTTTCACGAGCACCGCGTCGCAGCCGGCCTCTTTGGCCCGGTCCCCATCGACAGGCTCGAACGCCCCGGTCAGCAGCACCACCGGGATCGAGGCCAGATCGGGGTCTGTCTTGATGAAGGCGGCCACCTCGTATCCATCGCGCTCGGGCATCCCGGTATCGGCCAGCACGATGTCAGGGGGCTCAGCCCTGATCCGATCGATCGCCTGCTGGCCATCGCCGACCGAGACCACGCGAATGTCCTCGTCCGCGAAGGTCAATTCGATGACGCGCTGGATGGTGACGCTATCGTCGGCAAGCAACAGTGTGTGAGGCATCAATGTGACCGAGCGTACCCGCACGATCCACAGAGGTCAAGCGTAGACAGGGACTTAGCGGCGTATTGGATTGACAGATCCCTTTAGGCGGGGACGCGCTGGTGGTGTTCTCGGATGAAGGTCACGATGTCGCGCATGGGTGTGCCAGGTTGAAACACGCCCTCGATGCCCAGTTCCCGCAGTCCGGGCAAATCGACGTCTGGGATAATGCCGCCAACGACCACGAGCACGTCATCCAGACCCTTCTCTCGAAGTAACTCCATCACCCGCGGGCAGACGTGGTTGTGGGCGCCAGACAAGATGGAGAGCCCGATGACACCCGCGTCTTCCTGCAACGCCGCCTCGACGATCTGTTCCGGCGTCTGGCGAAGACCGGTATAAATGACTTCCATCCCCTCGTCACGAAGGGCTCGGGAGATGACCTTGGCGCCACGATCGTGCCCATCGAGCCCAGGTTTCGCGACGATGACACGAATTTTGTTGTTCATGACTCAGACGGGCTGCGCCACGCATCCGACGCGGCCGAGCGTGATTCGCCGCTCGTGTCGGGACACCACAAGAGGTGTGGTCATCCCTGAATACGAAACGCGACCAGCGTCTTTGCTTCGTCGCCGTCGGCCGCCGCCGTGATTTCGATCAGGTAGTCGCCGCGTGGGTATGGCGACAACGCCAGGGAGAACTCACGGATGTCATCACCAGACTCCGCGACCTCCAGATCGATGATCAGCGTCGACTCTCGACTCAGCAGCCGAGCCGTCACCTCGGCGGCATCGCCGGGCGCGTAGGCCTCGACCCGCACCAACAGCTGATCGTTCTGCAGGAAGTAACGGCCGGCGGTCGGCAGCGCATCCGGATCGGCCACGATCTGTTTCATCAGCAGGGCATTCTGCGCGCGAAACACTGCCGGCGTGCTCAGCGCCACCTCAGGCCCGGTAAAGTCCGGCACGGTCAACTCTTCGACGGCCCGGTCGATCACGTCGCCGAATTCATCCTCGATCGCCACGTTCAACTCGACCACCCCGGGGTCTGCTTCGAACTCGACGAGCGGGAGCGTGGTGCTCGTGCGCGCCGGTACGTCGCCACGGAAATAGGCGGCGTCGTCACTCATCGCCATCAGACGCACCTGCGAGGCGGTCTCACTGAGCCGACTCTGGCTGGTACTCGCCGGTTCCCAGACGAACGTCAGCCGCGTCTTGCCAGAGTCGCCACGGCTCGCGCCCACCCACGTCCGCACCAACCGGCCGCGCGTCGGCTCGGCCAGGGTCGACAACGCGCGGTCCACCTCTTTGGGCGCCTCCGGCTTTGGCGGCGCGAGCACTCGCGCGGCGTTGTCCTCAGTGAGGGCGTAGTAGCCCTTGCGCGCCCGGATTTGCACATCGGGTCGGTTTACCTCAACCTTGATCTCATGGAACTCGCCGTCGGTCGGCGCCGCCGACGAGGTGTAGCCGAGCAAGTAGTAAGACGTCTGGTCTTTGAGTATCTGGGCTAGCCCCGGCGCGACGTTGTTCCGGTTGACGATCGCGCGCCCGTCAGTTTGGTCCGCCAAGACGTACAGCGTTTCCTGGGTCGCCTGCAACATCCGTTGGTCGGTCTCGTGGTCGATCCCCACCTGACTCAGGTCGAATTCGCCCGTCGCCAGCCCACGCGGGTCCAGCATATAGAAGCTGGTGTTGTTCCGGTTCGCGATGTCGGCCGTGTAGATGAGATTGCCGCGCATCCCCATGTCCTGGAACAGCGCCGATGATTCCTCGCGTCGAGTGTTGCCAGCCTGGGGGTTGTAGCGCTGGCCGCTCCGCCGCCCGCCCCCACCCGCGGACTCGTCTCGCAACTGTGGTGGGACGTAGTCGGTGTAGCCCTCACTCAACACGATGATCGACTTGCGCCCCTCTCGCAAACCACCCAGCTTCATCGTTAACGCTTTGAGCGCTGACAGGCTGACGTCGTTCCGGATCTTCTCGACGTCACTGGTCGGGTAGAAGGAATACTGGGCTTCGTACGTATTGATCGGGTCGTACTGGTACTTCCGCCCCTTGAACTGCCGGAGCGCGTTGACGACTTGTGCGTGGTCCCGTGTCAGCGTGAAATCGAACGCCGGTGTGAGCGGATACATGATCCCGACCAGGTCAGTCGGAGACAGATCGTTCTGCACGAAGTCGATCAGCGGCTGGATCATCCGCATGCCGGCCGTATCTCGCACGTGGTAGTCATCCAGGAACAACGCGAAGATCCGAGAGTCTTCCCGGGCCGCTTCGCGATCCAGATCGTAGTCGTTGCGAATAGTGCTCGGCGGAGGCAGCAACGGATCGAACTCGCCGGTATGCTCGACCAGCTTGAATGTCTCTACCTGCTGCAGGACATCGTCTTCGAAGATCTCGAAGTCGTCGATCGTGAGGTCACTCACCGGGTTGTCATCGTCGTCGGTGACAATGGCGTCGACCCGTACGAAGCTGATTTCAGACCGGAAGACCGGCTGACCAGGCGGCTGGTCGTCGGGCGCGTCCTCGTCGGCGACGGTCTGGCCCGGCGACGCGTCGTCGGCGGGGGCCGTCTGGCCCGACGGCGTGCCCGGCGGTTGGGCTGGGGCCTGGGCCTGGACGTGACCAACCATCGGTGTCAGCCACGCCATGGCGAGGACGACGACCACCAAGGCGATCCAGCCATTCGGCCGGGACACGACGGGTCGTGACGAGCGCCATCGAGTGCTGAACATAAGTGCCCTTCCTGGTGGACTCCAGCGGCTCCGTGGCGCGGTTCACCGCCCCAGAGTCACCCCACAACGCTAGCAGTTCATAATAACACCGGCAGGGCGCCACCCCGCCGCCAGGTGTCGCCGAACTCACACCCCGGTGAGCTCACCAACACCCCCTCGTCATCGGTGTCGACAAGGCATCCCGCCCGCCGCCGGACCGTCGCCAGCAGGCTGCCGGCTAGCGTATGATCGGCCCCTGGGGCCGGTCGATGACCCGACGCCGGTTGCCCGACGACCATGCGACTCGAGCTCACCGACGACCAGGACGCCTTTCGAGCGTCGGTCCGCCAATTCGCCGAGGCCCGGATCGCCCCGCGGGCCGCGGACATCGATGCCGACAACCGATTCCCCCACGACCTGGTGCGTGAGGCCGGCGCGCGGGGACTCATGGGGGTCACGATCCCCATCGCGGACGGCGGGGCGGGACGCGACTACGTCAGTTACGCCCTCGCCATCGAGGAAATCGCACGCGCCAGCGCGACGCTGGCGGTCATTCTGGCCGTGAACAACTCGCTGGTCGGCGAACTGATCGCGGAGTTTGGCACCCCCCCTCAGCGCCAGGCATGGCTCCGTCGTCTCGCGTCGGACGAGGCGATCGGCGCCTTCGCGCTGTCTGAACCTGACGCCGGCACCGACGCGGGACAACAACGCACGAGCGCGGTCCGAGACGGGGACACCTATCGACTCACTGGCCGCAAGGTCTGGGTCGCCAACTGCGAGGCGGCCGATGTGCTCGTGGTGTTTGCCGCCACCACGCCGGACATCGGCGGACGGGGTGTGTCCGCGTTTCTGGTGCCGGCCGACGCGCCCGGACTGCGCGCCGGGACGACGGTGGACTCGCTCGGTGTCCGTGGACTGGGCTGCCGCCACATCGATCTGGATGACGTCCGCGTCGGTGCCGACGGGCTGGTGGGTCAGGAGGGGGACGGAGTCCGCATTGCGTTGTGGGCGCTCGACGGTGGCCGGGTGGCTATTGCCGCTCAGGCGGTGGGCATCGGTCAGGCCGCGTTCGACGAGGCGCTCGCCCACGCACGGCGACGCCAGACCTTCGGGCGACCGATCGGCCGTTATCAGGCAGTGCAGTGGATGCTGGCCGACATGGCGACCGAGTTGGACGCCGCACGCATGTTGACCTATCGAGCCGCAGCCGCCAAAGACACCCAACCGCGTTGTACGACGGAGGCCGCGATGGCGAAACTGTACGCGTCCGAAGCGGCGCACCGCGCCGCCGACCGGGCGATGCAGATTTTCGCCGCGGCCGGCTACGGTCGTGGTTCAACCGTCGAGCGCCTCGTCCGAGACGTTCGAGCCACCGAGATCTACCAGGGCACGTCCGAAGTGCAGCGGATGGTCATTGCGGCCAGTGAAATCGCCCAGGTCCAACCGTGAGGTCCAGCGCTACGGAAAGGCCCGCGGGCCCGGAGTGGGGCACGGGGCCCCCGCGAGGGCCCGCGTGGGGTTCGGGGCGCAGCCCCGTCTGAATGTAGTCGCGACGCCCCGTCTAATTACTACCCGCCAACCGCTCGAAGATTGGGGTCAGGCGCGTCAGGGTTCGAGGTAACTCCTCCGGCACGACGCGGGTCTCACCAATGACGGTCATGAAGTTGGTGTCACCGTCCCAGCGGGGCACGACGTGGACGTGTAGGTGCCCCGGTATGCCGGCGCCGGCCGGTCGGCCCACGTTGATCCCGATATTCATGCCGTGTGGCGAATAGACCTCGGTCAAGACGATTTCGGCCCGTCGCGTGAGGACCATGAGCTCGGCCAGCTCCTCCGGCGTCGTCTCCTCCAGCGAGCCGATGTGCCGAGTGGGCACCACCAACAGGTGGCCGTTGTTGTAGGGGTACCGGTTGAGCACGACGAAGCAGGCGTCGGCGCGCGCGACGACGAGGGACTCCGACTCCGGCAGACCCGGAGCGACGCAAAAGACGCAATCGCTACCCGACGTATCAGTCGCACCCGTCACGTAGTCGAGCCTCCACGGCGACCACAGTCGTTCCAAGGCTGCTTTTCCTTGGCCAAGAGGGGAGGCCGGTATGACTAGTAAGGGGTATACCCGGAACTGGGGACCGGGGACGCGGCCGACTCTGGGTCAACCTGCATCTCGCGGTTGATCAGGTCTTTGAGCTCTTTGCCCGGTTTGAAGTAGGGCACTTTCTTCGGCGGCACGTCAACACGGTCGCCCGTCTTCGGATTGCGGCCTTTGCGTGGTTCGCGCTGGCGTAGCCGAAAACTCCCGAAGCCCCGTAACTCGATCTTCTCGCCGCGTCGCAACGCCAGAATGATGCTGCGGAAGACGGTGTCGACGATCACTTCCGAGTGTTTCTTGGTCAGATCAGCGACACGAGAGACCTCCTCGACGAGCGCCGCCTTCGTCATGCTCCCACCAGCTGCCAAGATACCCCCTGCTGACCACCGTGCTCGTTCGTCCTCGGGCGGCGGCCGAACCGATGGACGCCCGCCTCGCCGCTCGCCGACTCGTGTCCTAGCTCTGATCTTTGAAGTGGTCGCCCAGCGTCACTTGCGGCGACCCGGACCCGGCGCCAGCGCCGTCACCGTAGGAATCCCAGTCGGTCTCGTAGGTGTCAGACTTCAGGGCGCGAATGCTCAGGCCGATCTTTCGCTCCGCGGGACTGAGCTTGATGATCTTCATGCTCGCCACTTCGTCGACTTTCAGTTCGACCTTCTCCTGCCCACCCTGCTCGTCGAATTCCGAGACATGGATGAGGCCTTCAATCCCCTCGGCCAACTCGACGAACGCTCCGAAGTTGGTGATGCGCATCACCTTACCTTCAATGATCGAGCCCACCTGGTTGTGCTCGAAGAACTCGTCCCAGATGTCCGTGGCCAGCTGCTTCAGCCCGAGTGAAAGCCGCTGGTTGTCAGGGTCGACATTCAGGACCATCGCCTCGACCTCATCCCCCTTCTTGAGGACTTCGGACGGGTGCTTCAGCCGCTTGCTCCACGACATGTCTGAGATGTGGATGAGTCCATCGATGCCCTCTTCCACTTCCACGAACGCGCCGAACTCTGTGAGATTGCGAACCTTGCCGACCAGCTTCGACCCGATGGGGTAGGTCTCCGCGAGCTGGTGCCAGGGATTGGACTCGATCTGCTTCAAGCCGAGCGAAATGCGCCGGGCCTGCGGGTCCACACCGAGCACCATGGATTCGACGGCGTCGCCCACGGCGAGCAACTTCGAGGGGTGCTTGACCCGCTTGCTCCAGGACATCTCGGAGACATGAATCAAGCCCTCGACGCCAGGCTCCAACTCGATGAAGGCACCGTAGTCGGTCAGACTGACGACCTTGCCGTTGATCCGGTTCCCCACCTCGTACCGCTCCTCGACCGCGGTCCAAGGGTCCGCGTGCAGCTGCTTGTAGCCGAGTGACACCCGCTCGCTCGCCCGGTCGAACTTCAGGACCACGACATCGACTTCGTCGTTCACCTTGAAGAGTTCCGACGGGTGCGCGGCTCGTCCCCACGACATATCGGTGACATGCAGCAGACCGTCGATACCACCGAGGTCGATGAACGCACCGTAGTCGGTGAGGTTCTTGACCACGCCCCGCAGCACCTTGCCCTCTTCGAGCGTCGCCAAGGTGTGCGTCTTCTTCTCGGCGTTCTCTTCTTCGAGCAGCGCCTTACGCGACAGCACGATGTTGCCGCGCTTCTTGTTGACTTTGATGACGCGCATGCGTAGCTCTTGGCCACGAAGCGCGTCCAGGTTCCGCACGGGACGCACGTCAACCTGGGAGCCCGGGAGGAATGCGCGGACGCCGATGTCGACCGCGAGCCCGCCCTTGATCCGTTCGATGACGCGACCGAGGACGACTTTCTTGTCGTCGTAGGCCTTTTCGACCTCGTCCCAGATCTTCATCTTCTCGGCCTTTTCTCGCGAGAGCACGATATGGCCGTCTTTATCCTCGGTCCGCTCGAGCAGCACGTCGACGGTATCCCCGGCCCGCACGAGGCACGCACCCTCTTCGTCGAGAAACTCCTGAACGGAAATCATCCCTTCAGACTTGTACCCAACGTCGACTACCACGTCCGACGACGACACCTTCAGGACGGTGCCCTTGATGACCTCGCCTTCGGCGATGTTGCGGAAGCTGCCTTCGTAGGCCTTGAGCAGCTGTTCGTACTCATCACGACTGGCCTGGTCGTCGTCTTCATCCTGCTGCGCCAGGACGGTCATCGGGACGGGTCGTACGACCCGCTCCCGATCAGCGGCCTCGTTGACGTCATCTACGTTCGTCATGGAACTGCGGTTCTCCTCTTACCCTCGCCACGAGCCCAACTACCTAGTTCGAATCTGGTCCGCGTCAACGCGTGCCGGTCGCGACGCTCGGTCGCTATGACAGCTGTCACCGGCTGGCGATAAGCCTCAGACTATACGCTGGTTATGAACATCTCGTCAAATACGACGGGCGGACGAATGGGCCAATTTTCAGTGCGTCGCCAGACGCTCACGCACGATGCTCAGCACCCGTGCGACCACGCCTTCGAGCGCGATGCCGGTGGTGTCGACCAGCACGGCATCGTCGGCCATGACCAGTGGCGAACTTTGGCGCGTGCGGTCAGACTGATCGCGGGCGGCCAGCGCGCTGGCCACTTCGGACAGAACCGCGGCGTCTCCGCCCATTGCGTGGGCGGGATCGGAGGCCCGCCGCGACGCCCGTTCGTCCGGGGACGCGTCGAGATAGATCTTCACGTCGGCGGCCGGAAACACCGCGGTGCCGATATCGCGCCCTTCCATGACCAGTCCCCCAGCGGCCGCATACTCCCGCTGGCGTCTCACGAGCGCCTCGCGCACCCCCGGCATTCGCGCCACACGAGCCGCGGCGGCGTCGATCGTCGCTGTTCGGATGGCACCAGTAACATCGTGACCCTCCACGGTCACGGTCTGGTGGTCCAGCGTCAACTCGGCCCGGGCCGCCAACTCCCCGAGCGCCACCTCGTCGTCGAGCGCTAGCCCGTCGTGGACGGCCAGCCAGGCCACCGCACGATACATGGCACCGGTATCCACGTATCGACACCCCAGCGCCCGGGCAATGGCGCGAGACACGCTTCCTTTCCCGGCGCCTGAGGGACCGTCAATCGCGATGACTGGATCGCGTCGTTTCGTCATGTCCGTCACTGCTTCCTCCGCCTCGCCCCGGGCGTCGCGCGCGGCGTCGGTCGCTGTGTGGTCGGAGACGATTCACCGTCGCTCTCCGTCAGCGCCACCGCACGGCGCAATGCCTTGATCTCACCGGGCGCCAGATCTCGATACTGGCCCGGTCTCAGCGCGGTGTCCTGAATCGGACCGATCCGGACGCGCCGCAACCGCACAACCGGATGCCCGACCGCCTCGCACATCTGTCGCACCTGCCGCTTTCGACCTTCCGTGATGGTGATACGCACCACGCCCTGGTCTCCGCTCCGCCCCCGGCCGGCGGCCAGCAGGCTCGCCGTCGCTGGCGACGTCCGCCGCCCCTCCACCACCACGCCCCGCGAGAGCCGTTTCAAAGCGCCGCCATCCGGCACACCCCGCACGCGGGCTTCATACACCCGCTCCAGACCATTCCGCGGATGGGTGAGGCTCGCGGCCAGATCGCCATCGTTTGTCAACAGCAACAGTCCCTCGCTGTCATAGTCGAGGCGGCCCACCGGGTACACCGACTCGTGCACGTCGGTCAGCAGATCCATCACCGTTCGCCGGCGCTCCGGGTCGTCGCGGGTGGTCATCACGCCACGCGGCTTGTTCAGTAGCAGATATCGCCGACGCACGACTGGCGGCACCCGCCGGCCATCCAACCGGATGTCGTCGACGTCCGGGTCGGCACGCGAGCCCAGGACTGACACGATCTTGCCGTTCACCGTGACCCGTCCGTCCTGGATCAGGGTCTCGGCGCCGCGCCGCGACGACAGCCCGGCCCTGGCAATCACTTTCTGGAGCCGAATGCCGGTTGGTTCCCTTCCCATCTGCACGTCCTTCACCGGTCTCGGGCCTACGCCGGGTCCGACCCGTCGGACCCGGCCTGCGCCGCCGACTCATCTGACGCATCCAGCTCACTGGGCGCGCCTCCCTCGACCTTGTCGTCGGCTGCCTCTGACGCGTCGACCACGATGGCCTCGTAGTCGCCCACATCGTCGAAGGGCAGCGGCTCGGTTGACGGCCCCTCGGCGAGCGATGTCGGGACTTCCATCCCCAGCGCCTCGGCCATTTCCTCGACTTTCGGGAGGTCTTCCAGATCGCTGAGACCGAATCGGTTGAGGAACTCACGGGTGGTCGCGTACAGAAACGGCCGTCCCACGACCTGCTTCCGGCCCACGACTTTCACGAGCTGTCGCTCGAGCAGCGTGCCAATGACACCGGACGTGTTGACGCCACGAATCTCTGCGATTTCAGTCCCCGTGATCGGCTGCTTGTAGGCCACGACCGCCAGCGTCTCCAGCGCCTGCACCGACAACCGCTGTTTCGAATGTTCGTGGAACAGTTTGCGGACCCACTCATGGAGTTCGGGTCGGGTGCAGATCTGGTAGCCACCGGCCACCTCCACCATGAGCAACCCACCACGGTCGTCGTAGTCGGCGCGCAGGGCCGCCACCGCCTGCTCGACGTCTTCCTTCGGCTCGCCGTCGAGCAGGCGAAACAGCGTTTTCGGCGTCAATGGATCGGGCGACGCGAAGATCAGCGCCTCGATTATCGGTTTGAGCTCGTCGGACACCAGGGCACTCCCACTCAATCGTCGCTATCGGCACCGTCGTGGTGCGCCGCGGCGCCCGGCGGCGTCGGCGCGTCGTCTGGTCGGTCGCGACGACACACCCGAATCGGACCGAACGCGGCGGCCTGGAACACCCGGATCATCTTCAACCGGATCATCTCGAGCAGGGCCAGAAACGTCGTGACCAGGTCGCCTCGACTGCGATCCTCGTCAAACAGGTCTTCGAAACTACAGGCGTCGACGTCGGCCAGCCGTCGCATCAGTTGTCGTGTCCGGGTTTCGATGGACACCTCGGCGCTAGGCAACTGGAAGGCGGGGCGCTCGCGAGCTCGCTTCAGCACCGCCTGAAAGGCCTGCAGCAACCCGAACAGGTCGACCTCGAGCTCACGCTCGAAGGGCTCGCCCGCCAGGTCTCCCAAGCGCTCGTCTGGCAACCCCCACTGCGCGCTGCGCACGGTCTCGCGCTCGTGCAACAGCTCGGCCGCCGCCTTGTAGCGCTGATGCTCGATCAGGCGACGGACCAGCGCATCGCGCGGATCTTCCGGGTCCTCATCCTCTTCCGTCTCTTCCTCGATGCGGGGCACCAGCGTGCGCGCCTTGATGTAGATGAGCGTCGCCGCCATCACCAGGAACTCACCCGCGAGGTCGAGGTCGAGCTCCTTCATCACGTCGAGATACTCGAGATACTGCTTCGTGATGAGCACGATCGGGATGTCGTAGATATCGACCTCGTGCTTGCGGATCAGGTGCAGCAAGAGGTCGAGCGGTCCCTCGAAGTTCTCGAGCTTGACTGGATACTGTTCGAGTACCGACTCGAAATCGCTGACCTGGTCCTGGGGTTCGGGCATGGAGACTACGTGTAGCTGAGCTTCACCGCGTCGCGGACCTGCTTCATCGTCTCCTGGGCGATCGCCCGGGCACGACTCGACCCGTCCATCAGAATCTCTTTGACCCGCGCGGGGTTCGACAGCACGTCGGCGCGGCGCTCGCGCATCGGGTCGAGGGTGGCGTTGACGGCCGCCGCAAGGGTGCGCTTGACCTCGACATCGCCCACGGTGCCGGCGCGATACCGTGCCTTCAGGTCGTCGACCTGGGCCACGTCCGGATTGAACGCGTCGTGATAGGTAAAGACCGGGTTCCCCTCCACGGTGCCGGGGATGTCGGCCCGGATCCGCTTCGGATCGGTATACATCCGCATGACCTTTTTGGTGACCGTCTCGGCATCGTCCGACAGGTCGATGGTGTTGCCGTAGCTCTTGCTCATTTTCCGGTTGTCGAGCCCCGGGAGGCGCGGAAAGTGTGTGAGCAGGGGCTGCGGCTCGGGGAACAGCTCGCCGTAGAACTTATGGAACCGGCGCACGACCTCGCGGTTCAACTCGAGATGCGCGACCTGATCCTCACCGACCGGCACGTAGTCCGCCTTGTAGATCAGCACGTCGGCGCCTTGCAGCAGCGGGTAGCCCAGAAACCCCAGGGCCGACAGGTCCTTCTCTTTCAGTTGCTCGATCTGCTCCTTGTAGGTGGGGACGCGTTCGAGCCACGGAATCGGCACCACCATCGACAGCAACAGATAGAGCTCGGCGTGCTCCGGCACGAGCGATTGGATGAACAGGGTGCTCTGCTCGGGGTCGACGCCGGCCGCAATCCAGTCGGCCGCGTTGTCGTACGCATACGACGTTATGTCGCCGGTGTCGGCGTATTCACTCGTCAACGCGTGCCAATCGGCCACGAAATACAGGCACTCGTAGGTCGCCTGCAGCTCGGTCCATTTGCTCAATGCGCCCACCAGGTGACCGATATGCAGCTTGCCGGTCGGACGCATGCCGGACACAACGCGTGGCTTCACGATAACAACCACCCCATGAGAAAAGACAGCGGCGGACCGATCAGCCGGTAGAGCCAACCGGTGGCCATCAGTACAATGAGAATGACGAACCCGTACGGTCTGACCAACCGATCATAGCTCGCCGCGACCGCCTCCGGCAGCACCCCGGCGAGCACGTTGCCCCCGTCCAGGGGTGGGATCGGCAACATGTTGAACACCGCCAGCAGCAGATTGAGCTGGACCATGGCGAACCCGAACGTCGCCAGGACCCCGGGGACCCCCTCCGACGCGCCGAGCCCCCCCGGCACCAGTCCCAGCAGCTGCGAGGCCGCGATGGCCATCAGGATGTTGCTCGCCGGTCCGGCGGCCGCAATCACCAGAAAGTCCCGACGGTGATTCTTCAAGTTGGCCGGGTTCACCGGCACCGGCTTCGCCCAGCCGAACACGAACCCACCCGCCAGGAGCCCAAGGAGCGGGAGCATGATGGTGCCCACCGGGTCGATGTGCACCGCCGGATTCAGCGAAATCCGGCCCAGGCGGCGCGCGGTCGGGTCTCCATACCAGTCCGCGGTGAGGGCGTGCGCCATCTCGTGGACCGTCAAGGAAAACAGCAGAACTGCGAGGATGATGAGCGACTGACCGATATCTGGCAAAGCGAACCAGGATATGACCTGCCGGCGGATCAGGGCAAGTCGGCGTGGCCCCGACGCTCCGCGAAGTGTTCGAGCAGGGCGTCGGCCACCTTGGCGCCGAGCACCGGTACCAGTTCTTCGCGGGTCGCGCGCCGGATGCTGGCGACACTGCCAAACCGCGTCAGCAGCGCTCGGCGCCGCCGTGCTCCGACCCCGGGAATGTCGTCCAGTTCCGACCGGAAGTCGCGCTTGGCCCGGGCCTTCCGATGATAGGTCACCGCAAACCGGTGCGCCTCGTCCCGTATCCGCTGCAGCAGTAAGAGTGCGGGACTGTTGGTCTCAAAAATAATCGGCTCGGCTTCGTCTCGGGTGAAGACCAACTCTTCTTTCTTGGCGAGGCCGATGGCGACGAGATTCGACTGTCCGAGGGTGGCAAACGCCTCGTAGGCGGCCGAGAGCTGGCCCTTGCCTCCGTCAATCACCACCAGGTCTGGTGGTGGCGCCCCGTCGTCGAGCAGGCGTCGGTAGCGTCGTGCCACGACCTCTCGCATCGCGGCGAAATCGTCCAGAAGCCGGTCGCTGTCATTGGCCCCGGCCACGCCGCCGGCTCCGCCCGAACCAGACCGTGCGCCAGCGGCGGCGCCCCAGTCGCCACCCCGTACCCGGTACTTGCGGTATTCCTTCCGCGTCATCCGCCCGTCCTCGCACACCACCATCGACCCGACGGTCTCGCTTCCCTGAATGGTCGAAATATCGAAGCATTCGATCCGGCGTGGCACTCCCGGCAGACCGAGCGTGCGCCGCAACTCGTCAAGCGCCGTCCCCCACGCGACCGCCTCGTCGCTGTAGTGCGAACGGTAGGCCAGCGCCGCGTTCCGGGTCGCCAGGTCCAGCAGCCCACGCTTGTCGCCCCGCTTCGGAACCGACACGCGCACCTTGCGGTCGGCTCGCTCGCCCAGCCAGCGCTCGACCTCCGCGTGGTCCTCGATCTCGACCGGTAGATGCACTTCCGGCGGCGCCACGCGAACCGCATAGAACTGCTGCACGGCCGCCTGGACGGTCTCCTCGAGGCTCGGGGCCTCTCCGTCAGTGGCATCGGCCACCAGTTCCACCCGTTCGATGACCCGGCCCCCACGCATCTGGAACACCTGAATGATCGCGCCGGCCGGGCCCGTCTTGACGCCAAATGCGTCCCGATCGCCCAGCCGCACGCTCGACATCTTCTGTTGCCGGTCTCGCAGCGTCTCCACCGTCTTGATGGCGTCGCGGGTCTGGGCCGCCTCTTCGAAGCGCAGGTCCGCTGAGGCCGCGAGCATCTGCGCCTTCAGCTCGACGACGAGCTCGTCATTGCGCCCCTCAAGAAACATGCGGGCATGCTCGAC
>CAUZAY010000043.1:0-20111 GCA_963577695.1 Vicinamibacteria bacterium
GAGGGAGCAGCCATGCGGGCTGTGACAGAGGAAGCAACGCCGTCCAGACGGGCACCTCGGCAGGAAACCCTAGGGGCGCAGCGGGCTGCCGTCCGGCTTGGTCAACTCGGCACAGCAGATCCCGAAAGTACCGGGCGCGCGTGACGGTTGGCCCACCACTTTGATCTGATCACCGGCCTTGATGGTCTCAGGGGTCCAGCCGCGCCGGCTCATCGAGACCGAGGCACCCATTTCGACCTCCCACGCCGTCGTCGAACCATCCGCGTTCACCGCGTCGACATAGACGAACGAGTGCGGATTCCGAAACACGAACTTCGTCACGGTGCCGACGGCCTCGACACTCTTCTCCGGATCGTAGAACGGGCCGCTGGCGTGATGCGCGCCCACGCTCGTCGCTAACACCGCGCCCACCAGCACCAGTCCCGATATCGACAACAGAGTCTTCACAACGTCCTCCTTGACTTCCCCAATGCCCAACCGACGGTCCGTCTAGCGATACTTCGGCACCAGGAACTTTCGCGGATGCCCCGCCTCGAACGGATCGCAATTGTAGGCCTGCAGCTTGTACCCCTCCGGGCCCGGGAGCCACCGTGTTGTGTAGGACACCGGTTCCCTTAGGAACATCGGATCTTCAACCGTCAGTGTCATTCGTAACTCTTCGCCCTCGCGCCAGTACCGCTCGGTGACTTTCTTCTGCTGTGACGAAGGAATCCCGTTGTAGTCGTCAAAGCCCGCGACATCAAAGGTGAACTTCGTCGTCTCGACGAGCAGCGCGCCCTCCTCGTAACGGCCGGACGAGAATCCCTGCACGGTGAAATCGTTGGACGGCGTCTCCCGGCCATCGAGCCAGAACGTGCGTACCTGATCGTCCTTCTCGTAGCGGACGAGCACGCGGTCCGGCCACTGCGTTACTTCCATCATGTAAGGGTCGTACTGGAGCGCGGGGGAGGCCGACGGCACACAGTCATACTTCGGGGCGACCGCCTCGTCGAACACGGACTGATGAGCCAGCCCTCGCTCGTTCAGCACCGGAAAATTCTCGCCCGGCACCCAGGGCATGTTCGGGCCATTGACTGGCCTCGCCCGGAAGCCACCGTCCCAGACTCCGGTGAGGTCAGGCACGTCGGCCGGGTCCACGCCCGTCTGCGCGAATGCCGGCGTCGCCATGGTGGCCATCACCGCCATGACGGCCAGAGTGCCACCGACGAACGTGAGCAGCGGCTGGCACACGGTCGACTGCCGGCGTCGTTCGGACCGAGGTCTGTTGCGGATACCCATCGTGCTCATCTGTTTCTCCTCCACGTCGGTCGGTCGGCGCGCGTACTGATCCGCTGATTCTATACCGGTTCGAACGGTCAGCCGCCTGGGTCGACCACCGACGTACGGCTATCGTCCCGCCCGCCACGGACGGACCACGCGGTTCCACCACATGATAGCGCCGGTCACGAACATGACTGGTGGCACCAGTCCGATGGCCGCCCAGCCCACCTTTGTGAACGAGTTGAACCGGCCAAAATGCATGTAGGAGAACCAGTACAGGATCTGGTCGCCGGTGCGAGGATCGAAGTTGTCCTCCTCGAACGGTTCCAGATAGTCGACGACGGCCGCGAACGGTTCCGGAAATGCCAGGTAGATGCCGGTGAACGCCCACATGAAAATGAACAGCAGCGTCCAGAACCCGAACGCACTGTGCACGCTCCAGTTCACGCGACGCCAGCTCGCGCGCCAGTCGACCACCAGGGCCCGGCGCCACCCGTCGATACCGGGCCACCAGATGACCAGACCGGTCACCGACAACACCGCCAACAGCAACGCGCCGACGCCGTTCACGGTACGACCCGTATCGCCCCCGAGCAGGTTGTCGTGGAGGTCCAGGGTCCAAGTCGTGAGCCGCCAGCCGACCGGCAGCGAGTTGCCCAGGTACTCACCGGTGTAGGGGTCGAACAGCAGCAGGTCGCGCCCGCTGCCCCCCTCCTCGACCGACATCGTCACCGCCAGCGCCGGGTCGTCGGGCTCGGTCCACACCTCGATCTCGGCCTCGGGAAAGACCTGCCGGGTCGCGGCGATCAACGCGTCGGGGCTCAGCCGGCTCCCCGCCATGGAGACCGTTCGGGGCTGGGGGTCGAAGCGCTGGCGCAGCTCGCTGCGGTAGACCAGGACACTGCCCGTGAGACTGATCACGACGACGTAGAGGCCCACGCCGAGACCCGTCCACAGATGCACCTGAAAGAGCGCCTTCCGGAGCCACGTCCCTTGCGGCTGCCGTCGCCAATTAGCTGTGCCGGCCATCTATCAACCTGATTCGCACCATCAGTTCGGACTCACCTTCGCCAGTTCACCCCCGAGGTACTCGGCAATGGCACCCATGCCCGAGCACCCCGCCAGCGCCTCGGCTTCACTGTTGTAGTTGGTATTGGTATTGATGTCGTAGGTGTACGATACGCCGTCCCGGTCGTCGATGAACTCGACCCCGGCGATGTGAATGTCGTTGGCGGCCAGGACCGTCTCGTAGCGCTCCACGAGCGGGTGCTCGAATCCTTCGAGAATCCTGAACAGCGAGTCGGCCGCGTCCCCGGCTGGACAGAAGTCGTCGTTGTCCACACTGACTCGACACGCGTCGGCCGGGCACAGCTCGAACCCCTGGCTGGTATCGACACGCACCGCGTACAGGAAGCGACCGCCGACAAACTCCACGCGCGTGATACACGGCTCCGGGGCATCGATGTACTCCTGCAGCAGCGTGATGCCGTCGATCGATGGCTCGAACGCGTCGCTCTCGACATACCGCGCCAGCGCATCATAGTCGCGGAACAGACGCACCCCCAGTCCCTTACCGGCCCGGTTGTGCTTGGTGATGAACGGCAGCGGCAGCCCTCGAGCGGCCCCGATGATCTCGTCACGCCCGACCACCGCGACCGTGCGGGGCGTGCGCACACCGCCCGCTTCCAACACGGCGTACTGCGCGACCTTGCTCACTTCGAGGGTCAGCGCCCGGGGGCCGTTCAATACCCGTCGACCATGTCGCTCGAGCCAGGACAGCACGGCGGCCGCGTATTCCGGCCCGTAGCGATGTTCCCGGGTATGGGACGAGGCGCTCATCCGGTTGTAGAACACGCCGGCGGGTGGCATCGTGGCCAGATCCACGGTGCCCGTAGCGAGAAACCACTCGACAAACGGCAACCCACGCGCGCGAAAGGCGTCGCGCAGCGGTGTCACCCACTCGTCATTCTCGTGCAGGACGTAGATCCGCGGCATCGTACTTCGCCGCGTCTAGAACCTGGGGTTCACGACGTTGTTGAAGATCGACCCGAAGGTGTAACTGAAACCGAACGAGACCCGGTAGCGGGAATCGGTGGCTAGTTGACGCCGCTGGAGCAGGATCTCTTCGTCCGACAGGTTTTCCGCCGGCAGGTAGATCTGATCGCGCACCAGCGACGTACTGGCGCTGACGTTCAATGACAACCCTCTGGCCACCCGAAAGGAGAGATTGCCGGACACGGAAGCGCTGTAGGTGTCGAGGTCGTTCAGCAAGCTGTTGTAATTGGCCCTGATGCGGCCGTCGCCCCACGGCTGCTCGACATCGAGGGTGGCTTGGACCTGCTGCGCCGGCACCGTCTCTTCGAGCTTGCCGAACAGGGTTTCTTCTTCGTACCTGAACGACTCGACCCCGGCCTCGTAGGCGAACGTCAGACTGCGCCGCGATGACTCGGAGTACGGAAACACGTTGTATTCGATGCCGGGCTGCACCCGCAGCCTGAGGTCCTGATTGAGAAAGGTCGATGCGCCCGCGCGCCCGGCGATCGACGCGCCCCAGTGCTCGCCGAGGCTTTTCACCACCTGCCCATCGACGTCGTACCTGGTGCTGATGTTGGTGAAATCGCCGCTGCTCAACGCGGTCACTGACTCGTTGTACGAGCCCTGGACTTCGGTGCGGATGATCCAGTCTTCCGTCGTGCGGTTTGCCGACGCCGACCCGTTGAAGTTCCGGCTGGTACGGGTGTCCTCACCGGACACACGGACATTGCTGGAGAGCCGGTAGACCCAGAAATTCCAGGGGTCGTCCTCTGGTTGGACCATCACCGACCGCGCCCCACTGCCCTGCCGCCCTGTCCCGATTTCGATCTCGGTGGCCAGCGGGGTCTCGATGATGTAGTGCAAGAATCCAACCCGCAGCACCTGGGCGATTCCCGCGCGGGTCTCATCATCGGTGTCGGTTCGGCTCTCGGAGTAGGCGTGCCTGACGTCGTTCCCCGCGAACTGCTCGAGTCCGATGAAGTCGAGCGTGTATTGGGTCCCGCCGCCGCTCCGCTCATTGGTCACCAGGACGTGGACTTGGGCGTCTCGTCGGTCCCGGACGTAGTTGACGAAGGTGATCTCACGGCGCAGGTAGTCGCGGTCACACGCGCGATTACAGTCCAGGAACACCCGTAGGCCCGCCGGAGCCTCGTCCTCCGGTTGCCCGTCGTTCTCACGGGGTGCTCCCCAGGCGTTGGACACGGACCCACACATGAGGATTGTGGAAATCAAACTCGCCAGCATGACACTCTGCCGTCTCATGTATCCCCGTTCTCGCTTTCCGCCCCGGCGCATCCAACGCGAAGACCGTAGCCACACCAGATGTGCACCTGGCCGCCGGTGCATCCAGCCTGTGGCGTGGCTGGGCACCGTCATGAGGACCGGCATGCTCCGGCATGCGCAATCCTCGCATTGGACGAGACGAGCCTCGCCCTCAAACCGTTTCACATACATTCTGATCAGAACCCCAGAGCCCGCCGGACGACACCGAACAGGTCGGACTGACGCATGAGTCCCCGCACCGCCTCGCCGCCGGGCCCTCGGGAAAACACCGGCACTTGTGTCCCGGTGTGCTCCTCCAGATAGTTCTCATTCGTGCCATACGACACGGTCATCACGCCCCCTTCCAGCGTCCGCACGCGCGCCACCTTCCCCGGTGGATACTGCGGCTCTGGACGAGAGGCAAACAGACTGGGCCAGGGAACGATCTGAGCCGCGTGGCCGTGGTCGGACGACACCAGAATGAGCGTATCTTGATGCTGCTCCTGAAACGACGCCGCGACGCGGACGGCCTGATCCAGCGCCCGCGTCTCGCCAATCTGCCCGCACGGCCGTCCCTGATGCGCCTGCTTGTCGATGGACGCGCTCTCGACCATCAGGACAAAACCACCGGGTGCGGACCCCAGACGCTCCAGGGCGAATGCGGTCATCGCCTCGAGCGTCGGTCGACTCCCAAACGCCGGGTTGTCGACGCACCGAAACGGCTGGGGGTCAATGACTGACCCGTCAGCCGCGAATTGGACCGGCCTGGCGCGCCCATCGGCTTCTCCAACCCACTCGACCGGCAACGTGTCGTCACCAAACAGGCCGATCAGCTTGCCAGGCTGGCCCTCGATGGCATCCAGCCCCGCGGCGTCGCGGACGATGCGGTACCCGGTGTCCCGCGCGCGCCGCAGCACAGACACCCCCGACTCGTCCAGTTGATCGAAGTGGCGATACCCACCGCCCAGCAACAGGTCGACGTCCGAGGTGGCGATTTGCTCAGCAATCGAGCCCAATCCACCGTTGGTTTTCAAGGCCTCCGGACAACGCGGGTCCGTCGGCGTGGGCCCCATATCGCCAGGTCCCTGACAGAACCGGCGATTAATGTGCGCGACGAAGCTGGCCGGCGTCGCGTCAGTCACGCTCGAGGTCGTGACGATACCGGTCCACTTGCCGGCCGCCGCCGCCAGCTCGAGCATCGTCGGCACCGCCTGCCCGGTTCCGGCCCGGGTGGCGATTCGCCCGCGGCTGGTCACGACCCCGGACGCGATCGCGGTGCCACCACTGGCCGAATCGCCCACGTACTCCTGCATACTCGGATCCGACTCGAGCACGGTCAGCACCCGAGCCGCCGCGCGATGTGGAAAGTATTCGAAGCTGAATCCACCGCCCGCGCCCAGTAGGTAGTTTCGCGCGATCGTCAGTTGGTGGTCGTCGACGCCGTCGCCGACAAAGACGATGGCGCTCCGAGCCACGGCCGGCTGGCGGGCGCCCGGGGTCGCGGAGAGCGCCAAGACCACCGCACTGGCCAGCCCCCACGGCACGACAGACGGGACGTTCCGCATCCTCTCAGTATACGGGCTCGCGCGGAACGCGTCCGGCCGGGGGAGACGCGCCCCTCAGCCGGCGCCGTTTTTCGTGCTCTGCGTGAATCAGGCCGCGGCCGGACGCCACGGCAGGGTCTTCAATCGGCGAGCCCGGCGGACGCCACCAGAACCAGCAATGCCCGCTGCACAGCGATGTGCGCATCACGGGGCGCCCACCACTCGTTGAGGGCGTGGGCGCCGCCCCCGGTTCCGCCCCGCCCCAGCGTGATCGCGGGCAGACCCTCGGCTATGGGCAGATTCGCGTCGGTCGACGCGGCGCCGAGCTGCGGTGCCAAGCCGAGAAACCGGGTCACCTCGAGCGCCTGCTGCACCAGCGGGGTTTCCGGCGCCACCGTTCCGGACGGACGATCACCGATCAATTCCAAATCGGCTTCGAGCAACTCGCCGCGATCTCGGGCTCGGTTTTGCTCGTCGAGCGCCCGGGTCACCGCGTCCCGCAACGCGCCCTCCAATCGGTCGACCTGGTTCGGGTCGATCGACCGCATGTCGATCTCCGCCCAACTCTCCTGCGGCACCGCGTTGACGGACGTCCCGCCTCCGATCCGTCCGACGTTGTAGCTCGCCGGCGACCCGATGTTGACGACCACGGCCGCCGCCTCGTCGAAGTAGTAGATCGCGCGCCCGAGCGCGTGGGCCGGGTTGGCGAGGCCGAAGTCGCCCCACGAATGCCCACCGGCTCCGGTCAGGGTCACTCGATAGCGGCGCGACCCCAGAGCCTGGTTGACGACCCGGCGGTCGCTGCCGCCGTCGATCGCGATCACACGATCGACCCGGGGGCCGCCCCGCCGCAGCAGATGCCGGACACCGCGCAGGTCGCCAAGACCCTCTTCGCCGACGCTGCCGACGAACAGGATGTCGGCGACCGTCCGGATGTCCGCGCGCTCCAGGACCCGGGCCACATTGAGCAGCAACACCAGGCCCCGAGTATCGTCCCCGATGCCAGGCGCATACAGACGCTCGCCGCGGCGCCTCACCGTCACGTCGGTCCCGGACGGAAACACGGTGTCGAGGTGGGCCACAATCGCGACCGTCTCCCCGGCGCCCACCCCAGCCCTGCGCGCAATGACATTGCCGACGTCGTCGATCGACACGTCGGGCAGGCCAGCCACCTGCAGCATCTCGGCAAAGCGCGCGGCGCGGGCGGCCTCCCCGAACGGCGGCGCCGGAATCTCTGTCAACTCGATGAGATCTGACTCGGCCCCGGCCTCCAGGTCTCGGGCCAGGTCCAGGGCCTGGATGATTTCGGGTCTGGCGGTCAGACGCGCCACCGCCGCGCCGTGATCCTCGTCGCGCTGACCCGCGAGCGCCGACGCGGACATACACACCAGCGCGCCGATCCCGAGGACCGTGGCGGGAATCTTCATGAGTGCGCTCGTGCGCGAGCAAGACGCGGGCGAGCCCCGAGCGGAGTCCGGCCCGCGACGATGCCTACTTCGACGCGGCCTCGCGCTCTTCGGCCCGATGGCCGGCCAGGATGCCGTCCATACCGATGTTGCCCTCGTGACAGGCATACTCGAACATCGGTTCGTCACTTCGCATCAGAGGGATCAAGACCGTCCACGGCCCGGTCCAGGCGGTCGGGTCGGTCAGCGTCACTTCGTAGTTGAGCGTCCTCGGCCCGACCAGCGTGAATCGCTCGACCATGTGCAACCCATCGGACGACCCACGAAACGTCGCGTCCGACGAATAGTTCGTGGTCTCCACCACCAGGGTGTCACCCTCCCACCGGCCGCGCGAATCACCGTGCAGCTGCCGCACCGCGTCCGGGGCATGGGACTGGCCGGTGAGCGGGATCACCCGCGCGTCATGGATCATTTCGTTCATGAACACCACGTGGTTCGCGCTCTGAAACATCTGGTAGTAGCTGTTGTAGCCGGCGCCGAGCCGTGGCACTCCGTAGCTGACACACCGTTCCTGCAAGGGCCGGTCGGTGTAGGTGTCGGCCGGGTGATCGCGACGATAGGCTGCCGCCTCCCCCCTGCGCTCACGCGCCTCCGGCGTGAAGTCCGGAATGCGGCCGTCTGGCGGGTCAATGACGAGCGACGTCTGACTCGTGAAGTCGCGCTCGGCAATCCAGAACTGGTTGTAGTTTCCCGTCGTGGGGTCGTACGATGTCGCTTCGATGCCCTCGATGGCCGCGAGCACGAGTTGGTCACCGAACAACGCGTCACCATCGCCGACCGCGGTTTGCGCCGCGACTTCGAGCGCCGCCAGCTCTTCTTCGGACAGCGTCGCCTTGTCGGACCACACCTCCGGCCGCTCGAGCGGCGTGGCATTGTTGTTCGCCCAGACCCCCTGCAGGTCGGGATGGCCATCCGGCGTACGCGGCAGCGTCCAGTTGCCGTCGGACGTCTGCCCCGCAGCCTGGGTGGGCGACACGAGGCCGCCGACCAAGACGGCCACTGCCAGACAGGACGTCGTCACCAATCTTTGACGCATTCGTCGATTCTCCTTGCCGCATTCTTGCGTTCCCAGGCCGTCGAACGTCAAGCGCTGGGTGTCTCGCGTGTGCTCGCCACGACGACCGCCAGGAACTGGCGCCGCCAGACGGGCGAAACCTCCTAATTTTAGCCAGTTCGAGACGGCTACGCTACCCACCCCGTCAGGCGTCGCGCCCGGCGGCCGGTTGGTGCACGCGTCCGGCCGCTAGTTGACGGGCACCCGATACGCCCGGTACTCGCCAGAATAGACCCCGCCGCTGACGGCGACGACGATGTACTGCGTGCCATCCACCATGTAGGTCATGGGCGATCCGCTTTGCTGCGCCGGCATATACACGGCGCCGACCTCCGCCCCCGTCGCTTTGTCATAGGCACGAAGCATCGCCCCGCGAGCGCCCGACGAGGTCGTGGTTGCCATTGGATCGCCCATGATGACCAGTGTTTTCGTCACCAACGCGCCCACCGCGCCGCTCTGTCCCGTTCGCGGGAGGTCCAGTCCCGCAAGGGCGGGATGCCGCTTGATCCGGTCTGGCGTGTCACCGTGAGCGACTTGCCACAGGATCTCCCCTCGGCTCATGTCGATGGCGGTCAACTTCCCGTACGGCGGCTTAAGGAACGGCAGGCCTTGCGGGTTGGGGGTCGCCGTACGCGCCCCGGTTCCGCCAAACACTTCGATCGCGCGTCGCTCGGGCGTGTCCGCACCTGACGTGTCGCCGCCGGTTGGGATAAATCGAATGCCGCTCAGCACGTTGCCACGCACGTAGCGAATGTCTGAAAAATCCGGACTCGGCGGAGGGAGCAGACCGATCGTCACCATGGACGTGTAGGACGGCGCATACAGAATCTGTGTCTCCGGGTCGAACGCGCCCCCGGGCCAGTTGGTCCCGCCGGACGACCGGAAGGAGGTGATCGCCCCGTCGAGATCACTGACAACCGGCGGAGTAAACACCGGGCCCGTCTGGTAGCGCCGGAGCAGACGCTCGGCCTCATCCCGAAGCTCGGGCGTGAAATCAATCAGCCCCTCGGTGGTCACGCCCTGGTGGTCGTAGGGTGGCGGCTTGGTCGGAAACGGCTGGGTCGGACTGGTCTGCTCGCCCGGCACGTCCGACTGGGGCACCGGGCGCTCTTCAATCGGCCACACCGGTTCTCCGGTCTCCCGATCGAACGTGTAGACCATGACCTGCTTGCCCATGATCGACACCGCCTTGATGTCCCGGCCATCCACGGTGATGTCCTCGAGGATCGGCGCCGTCGAGATATCCATGTTCCAAATGGGGTGGTGCACAAGCTGGAAGTGCCAGCGACGTTCACCGGTCTCGAGATCGAGCGCCACCAGACTCTCAGCAAACAGATTATCGCCAGGGCGGTGCCCGCCGTAGAAGTCGGAGGTGGGCGTTTCCACCGGCAGATACACCAGACCAAGCTCCTCATCGGCCGCAATCTGGTTCCAGACGCCGACGTTCCCGGTCACCTCCCACGACCCGTCTTCCCAGGTCTCGTGCCCAAACTGGCCCGGGCGCGGAATCGTGTGAAATGTCCAGCGGCGCTCACCGGTGCGCGTGTCGAAGGCTTGCACCAGTCCCTTGGTGTTGTTGTGTGTCCTGGGCGTGTGGCCCTCACGCATCGACGACCCAACGATCACGACGTCACGAGCGACGGTCGGGGTCGCGTGCAACCCGATCTCGCCGGTGACCGGATCGATCGGTAGCTCGTCGCCATACACCGCGGCGGATTTCAGATCGATCCACCCGCCGTCACCGAAATCGGGTACCCGCTGTCCGGTGGTCGCATCGAGGGCAACCAGGCGGAACCCGGGCGTGATGTAGAAAATCCTGGACGACGCCGGCTCCGCGGCCCCGCTCCAATAGGCCACCCCACGTCCCGACAGCTGTCGCGGCGAGGCGGCGCCACGCGCGCCCTCCCGCTCCGAGTGTACCCACAGCAGCTCGCCCGTGGCGGCATCAAGCGCGACGACCGAACGACGCGACCCGCCGCTCGCATACAGGCGCCCTCCCACCATCAGCGGCGTGCCCACCAACTTGAACTCGGGGCGCGTGCCGAGGTTGTCGGTCTTGAACGTCCAGGCCACCTCGAGGTCGTCGAAGTTGTCAGCCGTGATCTGGTCGAGCGGCGAATAGTGTTGCTGCGCGAGATTGCCGTGATACACGGGCCATTCGCCACGCTCGGTGCCGTCCGATACCGTCTGCGCGACCACGGCGACCGGGAGGGCGCCCAGCGCCAGGCCAAGCGCCACCGCCTGACAGCGTCCTGCGTAGTGCATGGGATTCCTCTCCCCTACCGGGTCTGCTCGGCCAGGTATGCCTCAGACGCGGTCTGGTCCATGAGCGGTACGACCTTGTCCGGGTCAATTCGCACCATGAGATAGCTGATGTGATCGTCGATCTTCGTGAACTGATGCCCGGTGCCGGCTGGGATGACGAACACGTCACCCGCCTGCAACTCGTGGGTCTGCGGGTTCCTGATGTCCGTCGAATTGTTGCCAGGACCATTCAGGAACTGCACGGCGCGATTGTCTGGCGGGCGCCGCTGTGGGTCCACCAGATCGGGACCGGTGCGGTTGGTGCCCGAGCCGCTCAGGACCACGTAGACCTCTGTGACCAGGTCGTGCGAGGCGACCGACCTCGGCCGAGGCTCGTCGAGCGCGCCTCGATAGGCCATGGCAATCTGCACCTGCGAACGCCCGATGTCGACCGAGCGCACCTGTTGGTCGACGAGGCTCTGTTCCCGGCCCAACTCACCGTAACGTGCGACCTCGGTCGCAGGGATGTGGGTCGCGGGACACAGCCGACACGACGGTTCGACATCCTGAGCCGTGACGCGTCCCAGCCCGAAGGCGGCCACGGCCACCACAACGCTCACAACCACGTTTCGCATACGGTGTCTCCCTTCCTGGACAGCTCGATGAACTGATGGTCAAAGTGTACACGAGAGCCCCGTTGACAGCGCGTCGTGGACCTAGGAGACTAGTGGGGATTTCATGACCAACACACAAGAACTGGGGCCGGCCGGGAAATACACACTCACGTTTTTCCTGGGTGCCATCTTCCTCGACATCGTGATCCTGCCGTACTACCTATTTATGGACTACGCGCCCGACGCCACCGTGTACACCTGGGTGGGCGCCACCACCGTCGTCCTGGCCGTGGGACTATGGCTGGCGACCGCCTTCGGCCCGCTCAAGACCACTCGTTGAGGACCCGGCGGCTCTTCCATGAGAGGGGTCGTGAAGGCCGTGCTCGGGCGGCTGGGCCTGCTCGACGCCACCCGCCGAGCCCGGGACGCAGTCGTGGCGCTCGGGTGGGTGCGGCACAACCGACGATTCTTGCGGCGCGGCGAGAACAGGAGCCTGCCGGTGCCAACGGCGCGGCTCCTGATGCTGACGACCGCGTCCCCCTCGGTCGAGTGGTTCATACAGACCGGGCGCGCCGGGGCCGACAGCATTCGAGAGCAACTGGAACGCCACGCCATCCCGCTCGGTCACGGGGGCGCGCTGCTCGATTTCGGCTGCGGGTGCGGACGCATCATTCGTCACTGGGCTGACCTGTCGGCGGACGTCCACGGGTGTGACTACAATCCCCTCCTCATCGATTGGTGTCGACGCCAATTGCCGTTCGCCCACTTCGAGACCAACGCGCTCGAACCGCCGTTGCCCTACGCCGACGCGCGGTTCGATCTCATCTACGCCCTCTCCGTGTTCACCCATCTGCCGGAACCGCTGCAGAGCCGCTGGGTGGCGGAGTTAGCGCGGGTCCTTCGGCCCGGCGGGCATCTGATCATTTCGACCCACGGTGAGGCGTACCTGGACACACTGTCCGAGGCTGAGCGCGCCCGGTTCAACACCGGTCAACTCGTCGTACGCGATGGTGACTCGGCCGGAAGCAATCGGTGCGGCGTCTTCTTCTCGGCAGACTATGTCCGTCGTCACCTCGAGCCGCGCTTCCGGCTGCGCGAGCACGTCGCCCGAGGCGCCAGGGGGAACCCGCCGCAGGATCTCGCCCTCCTGCAGCTAGGCGTACCGTCGCCTTCCACCCGTACGACATCCACCGCGGTAGCATCGGCGGTGCCCCGACCATGACTCGCGAGACGCGGAAGGCGACCCGTTGCGCGGTCGCGGCCATCGTCTTGCTCGTCGTCTCGGTCCTCGTGTGGCACGTGGCGACGTGGCGACCGCTGCCCGTGGTCGCGGCCGACCTTCCGGACTCGTTCGTACGAGTCTCCGGCGTCGCCCACGTCCACACCACTCACTCTGATGGGAGTGGACAGGTGGCAGACGTCGAGGCGGCCGCCGAGGCGGCGGGGCTCGACTTCGTGATCGTGACCGACCACAACTCGCTGGCTGGCAAGCCCAGCGAGGGGTACGGTCGGACGGGAGTGCTCACCGTGGTCGGCACCGAGATCTCGAATCGTGGAGGCCATCTCCTCGCCGTCGGGCTGCCCCAACCCACCTACCGCTTCTCCGGTGACGCCCGAGACTCACTGAGTGACCTGGCCGAACTAGGCGGTGTGGGATTCGCGGCGCATCCCGAGAGTGCGCGCGAGGACCTCCGGTGGCGGGACTGGAATCTGCCTGGGAGCTGGGGGGTCGAGATACTCAACGGTGATTCGCAATGGCGCGCCGCCGGCTGGGCCCGACGGCTCGGCGCCCTTGCCGGCTATCCCGTGAACAGCGACTACGCGCTGCTGCGTCTGCTACGCCGTCCACCGGCGCTCGATCGGTGGGACGGTCTGTTGTCCCGGCGGCATGCCACCGGCATCACGGGGGCCGACGCGCACGGCACGCTCCGGCGCACGGTGTCGTCCGTACTGCCCTTCCCCTCCTATGAAGCGGTGTTCCGGGTGGCCCAGAACTATGTCCTGTTGGAGCGTCCCTTCAGCGGCAATGCCACCGAGGACACAGCCGCGCTCGTGGCCGCGCTGGCCCGCGGCCGACTCTATGTGGGCATCGGGGCGTTGGCGCCGGCCGATCGGTTTTTCTTTCTCGCGGAGCGGACCGGCGAGCAATGGACGATGGGCGATGAGGTCCCAGCCGCCGGACCTCTTCGTATGCGCGCCGGTGGGGCACTACCCGCCACCGCCCGGCTGACCCTGTTCCGCGACGGCGTGGTCGTCACGGCCGGTGAACGCGCCCTCGATCAACGGGTGGAGGAGCCTGGCGTCTATCGAGTGGAGGCCCATCTCGACGGGTGGGACGTGCCGTGGATTGTCTCCAATCCGATCTACGTCTTGACCCAGGCGGACCGCGCGCGACGCCGCGCCGCGGCCGCGCTGCCCGGACCGGTGGTGGTTGGCGTGACGGCCGATCTCGAGCGGTTCGACACCGCCTCGCCGTTCACCGGGGTGTCCGACCCCTCGACCACTCTCGACCCGCGGGTCCTGGACCCGGGGGCCGGCCCCGATGGTTCATCCGCCGCGCGCATCGCCTTCCAGCTTGGCGTCCCCAGTGCCGACCATCCATCCCCATTCGCGTCGCTGGGAAGCTATGCGCCACGAGACCTGTCCGGTCGTAACGGCCTGGTGTTCTCTGTGCGAAGCGACGTCCCGTATCGGTTGTGGGTCCAGGTCCGTGACCTCAATCCGACAGAGCCGGAAGGCGCCGACACCTGGCAGGCCTCGGTCCGGTCCTCCACCGAATGGCGGGACGTCACCGTGCCGTTCGAGCGTCTGCGAAACGTCATCGATGACGTGGACGGCGCGCTCGACCTCGCCGAGACCCAGGCCATTGTCTTCCTCGTCGACATCGGGGCGGTCCCCCCGGGCACCGACGGTACCATTTGGGTTGATGACCTCCGGGTCTATTGACACCGCCGCCAACACGCGCGGCCGCGGCCCCCATCTCGTCAGCGGTCTGACGTTTGTGTGCTCCACCACTACAGCGGTTGAATCGTGTCCCCTTCCGTCGCTTCTCCCTCGACCACCGTGCAGATCGCGGACTGCGACAATACGCGGGTCACCTCGAGCACCCCGACGGTGTCGGTGATTCGATCGAGCACAACCCCATTCGCGTCCTTGATTTCATCGATGACTCGGACGACTTCGAAACGCTGCCCCACCGCCACGTCGAAGTTCTCTCCCTGGTTGATGTAGAAGGACCCGTCGCTGGCTCCCACGATCTGCGCCGCCGGTGCCGGTGGTGCCACCGGTTCGAGGTCTGCGAAGCGGTCGGCCTGACGGGCCAACGTCTCGGTGACCTGCTCGATGGCCGGACGGAGCGCTTCCTGCGCTACGCCAGCGTCAAAATCGCGCTCCAAACTGGCGCTGCGAAAAAATCCACCGCCCCAGGTCTTCTCCCCCTCGCCGCTCTCGGCCATCAGAATCTCGCCGGTGGTCGTGTCGACCAACCGCACATCGAGGATGGTTTCCGCCTTGGACCTGGACCCTCCCAGGCCACGGAACCCGCCTGAGACGGTCTCGATGGAAAACTGTGTAATCGATCCGGTCAAGATGAGCCGGGCCCCCAGCAATCGACCGATATTGGCCGCGGTTGACGCGTCGACCGCCCCGCTCGCACCGAGGTCCTGCTCGGCCAGGACCGCCGCCAACTGTGAACGCTCGATCATTCTGTACGACCCGGTCTTGAGCAACTGGGTCACCAGTTCGTCAGCGGCGGCCGCGCCAAGATTGTCGCCCCAGTACCGCCACGTGCTGTTGTTCTCGAAGTTCATGACCGCGACGCGGGGTTGCGCCAACCCGATAGCGGGGGTCAGCAACCACACCGCGAGGCCGAGAATCGCCGACAGATATGTCAACTGGTGTCTTGTACGCATGGTCACACTCCAAGGATATGATAACGTCGACGCCGGCACACGCTGGGCTTGGCGCGCACCAGCGATAGCACTCGCATGGGTGCAATCCCCAAGCCAGTCTCCCCCGTCCGGTATGGACATTGCAATTTCGTTCGTGTCAGCCTGCCGCGTGGGACGCCGGCTGGATGATGGCATCCTCGCTCCTGGACCTGCCTGATGGAAGATCTATCAGGGCGATCCTTCGGACCCTATCGTATTGTGGCACCACTCGGGGCGGGCGGCATGGCCTCCGTGTACAAGGCCTACCAACCGGCCGTCGACCGACATGTCGCGCTGAAGGTGCTCCCCCGTCATTTCGCCCAGGACCGCGAGTTCCTGGCCCGCTTCGAGCAAGAAGCCAAGATTCTCGCCAGCCTGCAGCACCCGCACATTCTTCCGGTCCACGACTACGGCGAGTCGGATGGCTTCACCTACATCGTGATGCCGTTCATCAAGACCGGCACGCTCGCGGCCGTGATTGACGGGCATCCGCTGCCGCTCGAGCAGATCCGACGTGTTGTCTCACAGGTGGGCGACGCCCTCGATTGCGCGCATACGCGCGGACTCGTGCACCGCGACGTCAAGCCCAGCAACATCCTGCTCGACGAACGCGGCAACTGTCTGCTCGCCGACTTCGGCATCGCCAAGATTCTGGAGGGTGCGGACACGCTCACCGCGACCGGCGGGCTCATCGGCACCCCCAAGTACATGTCGCCAGAGCAGGGTATGGGCAATGCGATCGATGGCCGCAGCGACCTGTACTCATTGGGGGTCGTGCTCTATGAAATGGCCACCGGTCAGGTTCCCTTTGACGCGGAGACGCCGCTCGCGGTCGTGGTTAAACACATCCGCGATCCATTGCCGCTCCCCAGCGAGGTGAACCCGAACATCCCCGACGTACTGGAGCGCATGATCCTGCGCGCCATGCACAAAGAGCCGGCCGAACGCTTCGGTTCCGCCGCCGACATGGTCGCCCGGATCTCAACCGTCGCCACGGCCAACGCCGGTGAGACGGATAGCGAGACCACGGTGCTGGTCGGCGGCATCCCGCCGCTGCCGACGAATGTCGCGTCGCCCCCGTCGCGCACCGACGACGTCGGGTCGACCACGGTGTCGACAAGCGAGTCGTCGCCGTCCACCCGCACGAGATCGCCCGGCCGCTCGCGCGCCGTCGCGCTGGCGGCGGCGATACTGGTCATTCTCGCCGTGCTGTGGTTCGGCCTCCCCGCGAACGAGTCTGGGACCGAGGCCGGGCGTTCCGCCGCCGTGTCCCTGGTCGGCGAGACACCGGGCCCTGACGCGGACCAGCCGCGCCCCACGGCGGTGGCGCCTCTGGAACCGGACAACCGCCCGGGCTCGACGGTCGACGCCCGCTCCACACCGGCTGGCGGGGATGCGCAGGCCGCGACGGGCCCGGACGCCACAGCAGCGGCCGCCCCGACACGCGAGGCGCCAACACGCGCACCAACGAGCCCGATCGCCGAGTCGAGCCAGGTCGCTGTCGGGGGCGCCGCCGTCGGCCAACGGGAACCGGTGCCGCCGACCTCAGACACTGGCGCCCCCCTAGCCGAGGCAACCGGCATCGAGCCGATACCCACGCGGGACGCGGCCGAGGCGGACCCCGGCGATCCGTTCCCGGACCTGGGAGACGGCACCCTCCTCGACCGGCAGCTCGGACTGCGTTGGACCACGACGGGCAGCCCGAGCCAGGGCCTGGACGGGCTCCTGTGGTCAGACGCAGATGCGTACTGCCAGGGACTCGCCCTCGGCGCCAGTCCCAGCTGGCGCCTCCCTACGCAACCAGAGCTGGACTCGGTCCTCCAGCGGCTCGATCCGACACGATATCCGTGGGGGCTGACGCTCTGGAGCGCCGACCGTGATTTCGGCGAACCCAATCGGCTCTGGGTCACGAACTCCCCGCTGTATGCGCCGCAGTGGTCGTCGGCGATTCGTGACGCATCCGCCCGACGCCTAACACATCGGGCCGTCTGCGTCACGGCCGACACCCCGTGACGGCCAGGACACTCCCGCGACCGGTGCGAACCACCACGATCGACGTCTCGTGAGAACCGGAATCTGGTACGGCATCGCAGCGTATCTCTGGTGGGGTGTCAGCCCGGCCTACTGGAAGCAGCTGGACCACCTCTCACCGACCGCCCTGATCGGGTACCGCGTCTTCTGGTCGCTGCTCCTGCTCGGCCTGCTGCTGGTCTTGCGACCGCAGGATCGGATCACACGCGGTCAGCTCTCGCCCCGTGTCGTCACGATCTACGCGGTGGCCGCGGCGCTACTCTACGCCAACTGGCTGACCTTCGTCTGGGCCGTCACGGCCGGCTTCATCGTGGAAGCCAGCCTCGGCTACTTTCTCTCGCCGCTGGTCACGGTGGGCCTGGGGGTCGTGGTGCTACGCGAGCACCTGCGGCCGGGCCAGTGGACGGCCGTCGCCCTCGCCGCCACCGGCGTGGTATATCTGACACTCTCGGTCGGCACGCTGCCGTGGATCGCGCTCCTCCTGGCGTCCACGTTCGGTTTGTACGGACTCATCAAAAAGTGGGCATCTCTCGGAGCGATGCAGGGACTGACGGTGGAAGCCAGCCTGTTGTGCGTCCCAGCCGTGGTGGCGCTGTGGCTGGGGCCGGACTTCGCCGTACCCACCGGGGCAGGCGCCGATCCAAGCCAGTGGCGGCAGCAGGCGCTGCTGGCTGCATCGGGGATCATCACCGTCGCACCGTTGCTGCTGTTCGGCGCCTCGGTCCGTCGGATCCCGTTGTCGCACATGGGCATCATCCAATACCTCGCGCCTACCCTGCAGTTTCTGCTCGGAGTGCTCGTCTATGGCGAAACGTTTGGTCGATCTCAGCTCGCGGGCTATGGCCTGGTGTGGACCGCCCTGCTGATCTTCGCGGTTGAAGGGATGTATGCGTACCGGGCGCCCGGTGTGCCGGTGGAGGGCGCGGGTCCGTAGAAACAGGTGTCGACGCGTAGAACACGGACCACAACGAACTTGCCAACCGTCAATGTGCTTAGCGTTCGGCGACCGCCGCGTCAACCAGCTGTGCGATGGCGGCCAGGGTGGTCTGCGCCGCATTGAGCCCTAGACGGAAGTCATCGTCGGTGAATGTGGTGTAGAGGTCGGTCGGTTGGTGCCAGTGGGGATCCCAGCCCGCCCCGATGTGCATGCCGCGCTCGTTCTCGCGGAGGCTGATGGAGGGCGTGATATTCATGAACGGCGTCGAGTCGGTGTTGGTCATGTGGGGACCGACCGTGGCCGGATAGTCCGTCGCGAAGGCGTCGTTGGCCGACTTGAAGCGAAACGCCAAGTCGCGAGACTCGGCCACGAGATCGGAGTTCGACTGGAACTCGATATTCACATCGGCCTCACGCCGCTGGTCTCGGCTGACCACGCCGTCGGGGCCGGGGGCGCCGTGGTCGAACAACATCATGTCGTGCTGGATCATGGCAAGCCACCGAGGCTCCGGGTACCGACCGGACCCCGGCGGATCCTCCCGCCCCTGTCGCTCGCGCCGCTGCTCCACGTAGGCCGTGCTGCCGTTGAGACCGGTCTCTTCGTTGTTCCAGAGCGCGAAGCGAATAGACCGTGCGGTCTGAACATCGGAGGCGCTGAAGATACGCGCCAACTCCATGACAATGGCCGTACCCGACCCGTCATCGTTCGCGGCCTGCCCGAATCCGTGACCGTCCATGTGGGCCCCGATGATGTACATCTCATCTGGATGGGTCGTACCGACTTTGGTGCAGAACACTTCGGAACGCTCGCCGTTGGTCGGCTCTTCCAGGTTCAGGGCGCGCAGCGTCTCGTCCGGCTGCGCGAGCGGGTCCCGCACGACCCCAGTGCGCCGCCGGTAGCCGAAGATCGAACTCCCCCCGGGCCCTGAGCCGTTTCGCCCCACCGCGCCGCCGGTGGGGGTCGAGTCAGTGGGATTCAGTGGCGGCCGTGTCCCACCGACTCGACGCGCGCCCGGCTGACGCGGTGCCGGATCAAAGCTATAGACGATACGCTCGGTATTCGTGCAACCGACCGCCTGGAGTCGCGACTCGATCCAGTCCACGGCGTCGCGATTCCGTGCGGTGCCCTGGCGCCGGTCGCCGAATTCGGTCAGCCCCTTGATCGTCGCCTTGTATTGCCCGAGGTCCAGGCGGCCCACAAGCGTACGGACGGACTCGTCGTCACCCTCGTCTTGGGTCCCTGGTTGTCCGTCCGCCGCCGTCCCGGCCACCAGGCCGAGAGCCACAACCATCACAACGTTGCGCCGCAGCCATCGGTGCCGTCGCGTCATTCGATGCATTCGTTTCATGCGAGTCACTGACATCAGGGCCCCTCCTCGGCCGCGACTCCACCTCCCGGGTACGCCGCCGTGCGGCGCGGGCGCCGCTCCCGAACGGCCAGGAGCTTGAAGAGTCCGACCGGCTCCCGGACATGCAGCCGCGCTGACGCGTGACCGAGTCCAGAACGAGATTCTGCCCCACGCCACGGGAAAACGCCATGTGTGGCATGTCCGAGGGCCCACACAGTCGCCATGCCGGGCCCGTTTGACGCCCCCGAATGCGGTGAAGTCCCTTCAGGGGCGCTGATCGTTCAGCGGGCCTAAAGGCCCTTGCTACGGCCGCCAGCGGGGCGTGACCCGTTTCCTGCCCGAGGCCTCACGGCCTGCGTGTGACGTGCTGGCAAGGCGCAAGGAGGG